>JAFLCF010000004.1 GCA_017303735.1 Anaerolineae bacterium | reverse complement strand
CTTCCCAGTACGAAGATACGTGCGCGGTATCATCAAGCCATTGCACGAAGCAGGCTGGCACATGGATATTGCCGAAACCCTCAGCGGTACACACGCCGTACAAACCGCGCATCAAGCCGCACAGGAAAAATACGACGCCGTCTTCGCCATCGGCGGCGACGGAACCGTAGGGCAGGTCGCCAGCGGACTCATCCACACCGAAACAGCCCTCGGCGTACTCCCCGCCGGAACCGTCAACGTCTGGGCGATGGAACAGGGGCAAAAACCCTTCACCTGGTTTCAACCCGGCAACCTGCGCGAAAACGCCAAACTGCTGGCAAACGTCACCCCGCAATATGTAGACGTAGGCGATTGCAACGACCAACCCTTTCTACTGTGGGCAGGCATCGGGCTCGATGCCCATGCCATCAGCAAGATCGAACCGCGTCCGCGCCTCTTCAAACACTTCGCCTTCCCGCATTACTTCGTCACCACCGTTTGGGAAGCCACCTTCTGGCACGGGCTCGATCTGCGCGTCTACGCCAACGACAAACTCGTCGAAGGGCATTACCTCGTCGCCGTCGCCACCAACATCCGTCACTATGCGGGCGGCAGGTCGCTCATCTCGCCGGATGCCCTGCTCGACGACGGCGAAATGGACCTCTGGCTGCTCAGCGGCAACAACGTCGCCGATGCCCTGCGTCACTACTTCGATCTCGTCGCCGGGCGGCATCTCACCTCCGACGAAGCCCGCCGCATCCCCTTTCAAAACCTGCGCATCGAATCAGACGCGAACTTCTCCATTCAAGTCGATGGCGACCCGATGCTCGGTGGTCACAAGGCAAAGATCAAGGTTCAGCATCGCGCCCTCAAAGTGCTCATGCCCGAAAACGCTTTATACTTGCTGAAAGACCCCAAAAAATAATATGGACCTACGCCCCTTCTTGAATCGATTCACCATCGTCGGCTCACTCATCGTCGCCGCAGCCTTGATCCTGCTCACACTCATTATCATCGGCTGGACCTCGCCCCGCTTCTCTCCCGAAGTTGGGTTTGCTCCTGCCGACCTGACCATGATCCCCGCCCCAACCCACACCCCTGCTGCAACCTTCACCCCCACCCTCGACCCCTTCGCCTCCCCCACCATAGACCCCACCACCATCCACATCGACGGCTACGTGCAGATCATCGAAGTCGGCACCGACGGCTTGCGCATCCGCTCGGCGCCCGGCTTGACCACCGAAACCGTCTTCCTCGGCGGCGAAGCCGAAGTCTTCCTCGTCAAAGACGGACCGCAAGAAGCCGATGGCTACACCTGGTGGTACCTCGTCGCATCATACGACGATACCCGCGCAGGCTGGGCAGCCGCTGATTTTCTCTCCGTCGTCCCTGCGCCGTAAAAAATATCAATTAATGTCATCCTGAGCGATAGCGAAGGATCTCTACCTCAACAGTCAGAGACTCTTCGGTCGCGAAGAACGCTCCCTCAGAGTGACATTAAACCTAAAGGAATCATAATGACCGAAAAACCAACCGGAATAACAGCCAACAAAAGCAAGCGTGAATTTTCGATTCAATGGGATAGCGGACATCTCAGCATCTATCCCTTCGGGTTGCTGCGCGCCGCCTGCCCATGTGCCTCCTGCCGCGGCGGGCACGAAAACATGAAATCAGAACCAGATGAAGAAATGTTCACAAAAGTGATGGAAGACAATTCATCCACCCGCATCAACAACGTGGTCGCCGTCGGCTCCTACGCCCTCACAATCGTCTGGGAAGATGGTCACGACTACGGCATCTACAACTGGCACTATTTGCGGAAGTTATGTCCATGCGCCGAGTGTAGAAAGCAGAGTTGAGTAACGAGAGATAAGAAACGAAAAACATACTTAACCCCGAATTTAATTTGGACGCAGAAGAACGCTGATTAGCGCTGATAAAAGCAAAGAATCAGCGTTTTTCTGCGTTTACACCGCACTTGCGTTCGGTGCAAGTGTCAGCGTCCCATTTGGGTTTAAAAAGGAACTCACCCACGAAAGATTAATTTCGGGGTGAGTCATGTTTTTTTATTCCTTGTTACTCACCCCTCGTTACTTATCCCTTATTTCTCATCCCTCACGGCGTTGGTGTCACAGTAACCGTCTTCGTCGGCGTGCGAGAAACTGTCGGCGAGGTGACAGGCTTCTTGGTGGGCGTGGCAGGCGTCCCTGAGGGAGAAGCGGTTGGCGTGGAAGTAGGAACGCCTCCTCGCGGGGTGTTGCTCGGTTCGGGGGTATCCGTCGGCGGGACGAGTACTTTCAAACGTTCCTCGGCTTCGGCGCGCATTTCCGGCGTCATCACATCTTCATCCAGTTTGAGCAGGTCATTCCATGATTTGATGGCGTCGCGAATGTCATTGCGCTGTTCCTGAATGCGTCCGCGCCAAAATAGCTCGAGGGCTTTTTCTTCATCGGTCTCGGCGAGCGCCCGCATAGACTCAGCCTGCAAGAAGGCACTGCCAAATTTTTCGACCCCATACAAGGCTTTGGTATACCCCAGGCGTGCTTCGAAAGATTGGGGTTCCTCATCCACGGCAGTGTTCATGTCACCTTCAGCGTCGTTGAAGTTGCCAAGTTCCACCTGCGACAAACCGCGATAGACGACATATTTCTGCATGCCATTGCGGTTGATCTCTTCTCCGCTATTGATGGCAGCCACGGCGTTCTCATACTCACCAAGATAATAATATGCCTGACCAAGTTTTCCGAAACCAGTGGCATCATTTTGATAAGTGGTGTACAGACGCAATGCTTCGGCAGCATTGACATAGTCTTCGCGTTCAATGTAGAGATCGCCCAAGAGTTTATAGGTGGGAAGATTAAGAATATCGGCGGCGTATGCCTTTTGAGCATACTCCAATGCCTTGTCTGCGTCACCTTCGCCGCGGTATGCGTTGGCATAGGCAAGATAAACTTCAGGGGAGCCGGGCAATATCTTCTCGGCAAGTTCAAGGTCGGCAAAGGCGTCGGCAAAATCTTCGCGGTTGATCAGCCAGCGCGCACGTTCGAGATAGATTTCGCCGAAGTTCGGGTCGCGGTCGATGGCATCTTCAAAATAGCCTTCAACGCGGCGTGAGGTTGGGTTGCTTTCCAATTCCATGCGTGCCAAACCCAAATAGGCGGGGGCAAAATCCGGGTCAATATCGATCGATTTATTGTAGTAACTACGGGCTCTACCCGTATCGCCTTTGAAGCGATAAGCTTCGCCGATGTAGTAGGGAATATCCGGCGATTCTGGTTCGAGCGGTTCGAGCAGGAGCATGTTGTCGATGAATACATCCCACTCGCCTTTTTCATAGGCATCCATCGCAATGCGGAATTGGTCCACCGAGCTGACCGAACGTGGCGTGTTCACATACAACGCGGTCGGGGTATAGGTGGCAGCTAAAAATGCAGAAAGCGGGGTGGGACCGACGAAGACCTGGGTGGGAATCGCTGTCGCGCCGAAAATGGTGGGTGTGGCTGTAAATGTGGGCGAAGGTCCCGCCGTGTTTGTAGGAGCAAGTTGGAGCGTTCCAAGCCGAGGGAGGATCAGCCCAAAGAAGATCAGCGCAAATATACCAATGCCGATCACTGCTAGGCTGCCCAGGCGCATCACTGGGCTTTTCAACACGGCGCGCAAGCCGCGTTCCTTGGGCTTCTCATGCGCAAGCAGAAGTTTCTCTTCCCATGCCCGCGGACGGTTCATGGGGAAGGGTTGAATGGTCTCGTCGGGAGCCATGGCTCCGAGCAGGATCAAGCCCCGTTTGGCGGTCGAATTTTCCGGGTCGAGTTTAAGAGCCGTTTGCAGACAGTAGATGCGCTCTTTGGATGTATCCATCGAAGCGCTAAGCCAGATCCAATAAGTGGCATTGTTCTGGTTGGTTTTGAGCAGTAAGGTCAGCAATTCCTTGGCGCGCGGCTTATCGCCGTTGCGCAAGGCATTCACTGCGTCTTGAAAAATGGTGTCGTTGTTTTGCTCTCGGAGTTCGCCGGTCATGTAACCATTTTAATTCAATTCATTGAATTCTTCGACCTGATATGTATAAACTTGCAATTTTGCTTCCCGCCAAAGATTCCCCCGTTCCCCCATCTTATAGCATAACTCTTCAAGGAATTCGACCGGGTCGGGGATCTTCTCCCAAACCTGCGGCAGGAAGGTAGCTCTGCGATGTCCATGCCGAAGGATGACGCCATCGATATGCGGACGTAATTTTTTCAACAGGTCTTCTGCATTGGCATATTCCAGTGCTGTAGGAGAAGTCAGCCGCGAAACCTCGATATGGATTCGGCTCAACTCATTCTCATTGACGGGTGGAAAACGCGGGTCTTTCAAAGCGGCGGCAATGGCATGTTCGCGCACATCTTCGATCAGGGGTTGATAGGCTTCCAATGCACCGATGCATCCGCGCAGTTCGCCATGAATGGTCAATGTCACAAAAGATGCGCCGTTCTCTCGCAGAGCAGGTGTCAGCGCTTCTTTTTCAACGGGCGGCAGGGCTAGTCCGCGCACGGCGGTTTCAACTGCCTTACGCGCCAACCGCAGAAGAATGTGCTTTTCTTCATCTGTCAGTGAATGGGGCATGATACCCTCCGAGCAAACAGGTTTTATGCAAAAGCGAAAACTAGCCGCGAATTGTTTTAATAATTCGTGAAAATTCGCGTATTTCGTAGCAAAAGATTTTGAACTGCGTAAATCCTGACCAATAAATGCTATAGAGTCTATTTCAATAAAGACAACTTCCAATACTCGCGATTGTGATAGATCAACGGCTCGCCGCTGCCAGTTCCTTGTGCAGCAACCACCTCAGAAATGAATAGCGTATTCATGCCGGCATCATACGTTTGCAGAACGCGGCAATCCATCCAAGACAGTCCGCCCACGATCAAGGGCGAACCCGTCACCAAAGTCTCTGTTTTCAAAGAGGCAAACCGATCTTGTATGTCGGGCATCCGCCCGGCGAATAGATCTGAAACTGAAGTCTGCTCTGCGGCAAGGATGGTCAACCCAAAAGCACGGGAATGCATCACCAATTCATGCGTACGCGTATTTTGTTGCAACGAGATCGTGATCAACGCCGGGTTCAGCGAAATGGACGTGAATGAGTTGACGGTCATGCCATGCCGTTCCTCTCCATGCACGGCAGTTACAACGGTCACGCCTGCCGACCAGGCACGCATGGCAGATCGCAGATTTTCAGGGTCAAGGGTCATAGTAGAAATAGTCTCCATTGCATTTCATCATAATTGCCCGCCGAAAGCGCGTCAAGACGGAAGAAAGAGAATCCTTGATTCAATATCAAGCCGAATCCTTACCTTAATATGTATTTAGTCTTGCATGGTAAACTCACCCGCATGTCACCAAAAGTCAGAAACATTCTCCTCGGGCTGGCAGGCATGCTTCTGCTGGCTGTATTGGTTTATCAGATCCCCGCCGTAAAATCACGCCTCGGCTGGCGCTTGGAAGTTTTTCAGATCTATGTGAAAAATGTCGTCGACCCCATCGGTCCCGTACCCACCGCTCTGCCGGTTACTCCCATCCCTGCCACACCTACCATTGCAAGCACGAACACTGCC
Organism: Anaerolineae bacterium; assembly: GCA_017303735.1. The sequence continues at coordinate 55,929 of JAFLCF010000004.1, read as the reverse complement.
GTGGTTCAATCCATTCCAACCGTCACATCCACATCAACCTTTGCCCCTTTGCCAGCACAGGCGTTCATCAAGTCACCTGAATACGAAAAACAAACTGCCAACAATTGTGGTCCCGCCACCCTCTCGATGGCATTGCAACTGTATGGCTGGGAAGGCAATCAGGCAGATATCTCGAACCTGATCAAACCCGTCTCCGGTGACCGCAACGTCAACCCCGAAGAACTGCGTTACTACATCCGCACCCAGGCGGGCTGGCTCAACCTCGAATACCGCGTAGGCGGCAGCATCGAAACCCTCAAGCGTTTGCTCGCCGCAAATTATCCGGTCATTGTTGAAACGGTCACATCGCTAAATCCTGCCGATGCGCTCGGTCCCACCGATGATCTTTGGGCGGCGCATTATTTACTCATCACCGCCTATGATGATTCCAAACAAGAATTCACCATCCAAGACTCGTATCACGGTCCCGACCTGACCATTTCCTATTCCCAACTCGAACAGGATTGGAAGCCATTCAACAACGTCTATCTTTTGATGTACTTCCCGCAATTCGAAGAGGAAGTGAAAACCCTGCTCGGCTCAGACTGGGACCCAAACCTGAATCGCCAACGAGTCCTTTCCGCCACTGAAGCCGCCACCACCGACCCAAACGCCGACGCCTTCGACTGGTTCAACTACGGCAGCAACCTTGTCTACTTCGAACGCTACGAAGAAGCCGCGCGTGCCTACGACAAAGCCCGCGAACTCGACCTGCCCCTGCGCATGTTCCGTTATCAATTTGGTCCCTTCCTTGCCTACTTCCACTCCAACCGCAATGAAGACCTGCTCGCCCTCGCAGACTACGCCCTCGATGTAACTGAAATGTCGGAAGAAGCCTGGCTGTGGTACGGCTATGGTCTGTATCGAAATGGAGATTACACGGGGGCACTCAAAGCCTGGCAAAAAGCCGATTCGATCAACCCGAACTTTTTCGAAGACCAGGCACGCAAAGCCATGCAGTTGGTGCAGTAATGCGTGAAACGTAATACGTAAAACCTTTCAGCCGATGATTAAAAAAATATTTCCTCTTTTCTTTCTATTCCTTGTTGCATGTCAACCGACATCCACGCCCGCTCCTGAAGTGAGTAATCCCTCTACAGCTACGCCCATCCCGGCAACTGCAACAGAGACTGCCATTCCAACATCCACTTCCATGCCTGCGGCAACAGCAACGCCAGATACAAGCCGCATTTCACCCAATGATGGCATGACCCAAATCCTCATCCCTGCTGGGACGTTCACCATGGGCGGCATGGACGTCTACCGCGAGAACGATGAACAACCTCCGCATGAAGTGAAGCTCGCTTCATTTTGGATCGACCAGGTGGAGGTGACTAACGGTATGTATGAACTGTGTGTTCAGGCAGGAGCTTGCCGCCCGCCAAGAGATATCCGCTCGGATAATCGTGAAGAATATTTTGGGAACCCTGAGTTTCGTGATTACCCCGTGGTCAATGTCGCATGGTACGATGCGAATGCTTACTGTCAATGGGCAGGGCGCCGCCTCCCCACCGAAGCGGAATGGGAACGCGCCGCGCGCGGTGACGACAAACGCAACTATCCCTGGGGCGATGAGCCACCGCATGAATTCAATTCTAATTCGTTGAATGTGGTTGGAGATACTACCCGTGTGGGTTCATACCCAGAGGGTGCGAGTCCGTTCGGGGTGTTGGATATGGCGGGCAATGTTTGGGAGTGGGTGGCAGACCGTTATCGCCCCGATTATTACAGCAAGTCGCCATTTGAAAACCCGCAAGGTCCCACAGAAGCGGAAGTGTTCAATGTATTGCGTGTCATGCGTGGAGGTTCATTTCAAGAAGATGGCATCTTCTTGCGATTGGTGAATCGCAGTTTCTTAGAGGGACCCGACCCAAAAGCAGACTTGAAGGATGAAGCATATTATGGCAGGAGTTCAACTCGTATCGGGTTTCGATGCGCAGATGAATAATGATCTATATCGCCTCGCAGCGGTTGAGAATCCGCTGACGGGGCGATGAAACTTGAATGGGGTGAATCAGTTGTCGGCGGAGAAAGATGCGCGAAGTGACCCAGGTCGCCAAACTATCAAATATGTAAGATAAATTCATCCGATTGCATACCCTTGGGGGATTAGTCAGAAACGCCTTGTTTCTTATACTGAGGTTATCTCAAACAAAGGAGTTTCTATGAAAAAACTATTACCAATTCTTGCTGTGATCGCGATCTTCGCTTCCGCTTGCGGTGCGGGGAACGCTCAGCCGACTGCCCCAGCCCTGCCAACAGCCATCCCTACTCAGGAAGTATCCACCAACCCGACTGCCGCTGTATCTGCCGGTGATGCGGGTTCTGAACGTGTATCCTCTGCCGATGGCATGCCTGCGGCATATATTCCTGAAGGCACATTCCGCATGGGCGCTCTCGACCCCGAAGAACAGCGGGATGAAAAGCCCGATCACAATGTGACCATGAAGGGTTTCTGGATGGATAAGTTGGAAGTGACCAATGCCATGTATGCCATGTGCATGCAGGCAGGCGCTTGTGAGCCTCCTCAAACCTTCAAGTCAGATACACGCGAATCTTATTTCAACAACCCCGAGTTCAACGATTACCCGGTCGTGTATGTGACATGGCTGCAAGCGGATACCTACTGCAAATGGGCGGGGCGCCGCCTGCCCACCGAAGCAGAATGGGAATACAGCGCGCGCGGCAATGACTTCCGCACCTATCCGTGGGGTGATGAACGCCCGGATTCTTCACGCGGCAACTTCAATTACTTCGTTGGCGATACCACCCGCGTGGGCAATTACCCGGCAGGTGCTAGCATGTTCGGTGTTCTCGATCTTTCAGGTAATGTGGCTGAATGGGTTGCCGATTACTACGATGTTGATTACTACTCTCAGGGCGTAACCATGAACCCCACCGGTCCCGGCGGGCGCAGTGAATATCACAACCGCGTTGTTCGTGGCGGCACCTTCCAGGATGTCTTCGATGATATCCGCCTGGCGAACCGGGCTTCGGTGCGCGGATCGAACCCAGATGCTGATGATATTTACTCGGAAGATTATCTGGGTGAGTTCTCTCCCAAGATCGGTTTCCGCTGCGCTTCAGACTAAGCTGTAACCTGTATCCAAAACAAGCCGCCGGGTCTACCCCGACGGCTTGTTTTTTATTGACTGTGAATTTTTGCTATGGTATTATCGCAAGCGAAATTGAATAGTCCTACAAGACACTCTTATCCAGAGAGGCGGAGGGAACGGCCCGTTGATGCCTCGACAACCAGCAAGTGATTCTCATTTGATCACTTACCAGGTGCCAATTCCGACAGACGGATGTTCTGGGAGATGAGAGGGTAAATAAGCATAGCTTGAATTGCCCTTTCTGCTTGTCTGAAAGGGCAATTTTTATTCAATCAAGGAGAAATAAAACCAATGTCCAATACTTTTATGTCTTCCCCCAGCCTGATGTTCACATCAGAATCGGTGACGGAAGGACATCCCGATAAGATCTGCGATCAAGTCTCGGATGCAGTGCTCGATGCCTGTCTTGAACAGGACCCCCGCTCACGTGTGGCTTGCGAAACCGCTGTCAAAACTGGTTACGTGATGCTGCTCGGTGAGATCACCACCAATGCCGTGTTCAACTATGATGAACTCGTCCGCAAAGTGGTCAATGATATCGGCTACGACTCCAGCGAAAAAGGTTTCGATGGCAATTCCTGCGGCGTGCTGGTTGCGATCGCCAAGCAGTCCGGCGACATCGCCATGGGCGTCAATCAGGCGCTTGAGACCCGCGATGGTCATCACCTCACCGATCTGGAAGTCGAATCCATTGGCGCGGGCGATCAAGGCATGATGTTCGGTTATGCCTGTAATGAAACCCCCACCCTGATGCCGATGCCGATCTACCTCGCACACAAGCTTACCCGCAAACAAAGTGAGCTGCGCAAGAGCGGTGCGATCAAGTGGCTGCGCCCCGATGCCAAGAGCCAAGTGACCATTGAGTATTCCAAGGGTCAGCCGAAGCGCATCGACACCGTGCTCATCTCCACCCAGCATGCTCCTGAGATCTCCCAGAACGAGCTCATCGAAGTCGTTACGGAAGAACTCATTATGAAGACCCTGCCCGCAGACCTCGTGGACAAGAACCTCAAGGTCTTCGTCAACCCGACCGGGCGTTTCGTGGTCGGTGGTCCGATGGGCGACGCAGGTGTAACCGGACGCAAGATCATCGTCGATACCTACGGCGGCATGGGTCGTCACGGCGGCGGCGCTTTCTCTGGGAAAGACCCCACAAAAGTGGACCGCTCCGCTGCGTATGCAGCTCGCTATGTAGCCAAGAACGTGGTTGCTGCTGGTCTGGCAGACCGCGTGGAAGTTCAGGTCGCGTACGCCATCGGCGTCTCTCACCCGCTCTCTGTGAACGTGGAGACCTTTGGCACCGCCAAGATCGCAGACGAGAAGATCGCCGCGCTCATCAACGAACACTTTGACCTGCGCCCCGGTGCGATCATCCGTGATCTCGGTCTGCGCAAGCCGATCTATCGCAAGACAGCTGCATACGGTCACTTCGGTCGCGACGACATCGAGTTCCCCTGGGAACGCACTGATAAGGCTGCGGCATTGAAGAAGGCTGCGGGTGTGTAGTAAATAGTGATTGGTAATTAGTAATTGAAAAGCGCCTCTGATTTCTCAGGGGCGCTTTTTTTTAACATAACTTGCGTTACGGCTTTTCCAATCCATGTGCCGTCAACAACGCTTCATCTTCCAAAATATCTTTTGTTGAACCATCTGCCACCACACGCCCTTCGTCCATCACAATGGTGCGTGGAAAAAGCTCCTGCACCAATTTCATATCATGCGTAGAGACAAGCATGGTAATGGGAAGGTCGCGTAGTAAATTGATCAACGTCCGGCGCGCGCGTGGGTCGAGCCCAGCAGAAGGTTCATCCAACACCAACAGGCTGGGGTTCATCGAAAGTACCGTCGCAATGGCAATACGTTTCTTCTCCCCCACGCTCAAATGATGCGAAAGACGGTCACGATATGAAGACATACGCACAGACTCAAGCGCAGCATCCACCCGCGAGCGGACTTCCGCTTCGGGCAGCCCCATATGCAACAGACCAAACGCCACATCTTCAAACACGGTTGGTGAAAAAAGTTGGTCATCCGGGTTTTGGAAGACTAGTCCCACCATGGAGCGGATGGCAGGCAAATTATCACGAGTGAGGCGCATGCCTGCGATCTCTACCTCGCCCTTGCCTCCCAAAATTCCATTCAGGTGCAGCATCAGTGTAGATTTCCCCGCGCCATTGGGTCCTACCAGCGCAACCTTATCGCCCTTGCCCAACTTGAGCGAAACGCCATGCAATGCCGCATGCCCATCGGGGTATGAGAAATGCAGATCATTAACAGCAAGTACATCGCCTATGGCTTCGGGTTGTACAAAAGAATTGGTGCTATGAGTAATAGGCACTAGAACCTTCCAAGTATCTGATTGATAAAGATAATCACAACCGCCAGGGCGCTGGCATAATAATCGGTGGATTTCATCTCATGCGGATTCAACGTATAAAGATGACCTGCATATCCACGCGCGATCATTGCATTATAGATTCGGTCGCTGCGTTCGTAACTGCGCAGGAATAACTGCCCCGCCATATTTCCCGCCACCTTCGCCCGCCAAAATACGCCTCCACCCGACCTCGAGCCGGGTGCGGCCGCCGAGCGGCTTTCTCTTGCCCGCAACATGCGAAAGACCTCATCTGTCAGCACAAAGAGATAACGATAAAGAAAAGCTATGATGGTGGTCAATACCGACGGCACCCGCAAATGCTCCAGAGCATGGATAATATCCGGGAAGCGCGTGACCGCCACCAATAAGATCGCCATTTGCACAGAAAGCCACGAACGGATGAGAATACTGACAAATCGCAGCAAACCTGCATCTGTAATGGTATATGTCATCTCCCAAAAAGAAATAGAGAAAAGTGGGTTGCCGGGGATCGAAAACAAAACAGTGATGGCGATCAACGCAAAAGGCAGAGCAATGATGGAGCGTTTGAGTGTAAAACCAAGCCCAAGTTTTGAAGTTAAATTGACCCCAAGCAAAAAAAGCCAGGCAAAGGCATAAGCCAGCCATGCCCCATCCGGCAACAAGGCTGTGGAAATGATAAAGATAATCGTTACGATTGTTTTGACTCGCGGGTCGAGACGATGAAGCAGACTTTCTTTTTCATGGTACCGATCAAAAGCATCAAAATGCATGAGAACCTGTTTCGTGATACGCAATTCGTAAAACACGAATTGCGTATCACGTATTATATATCTACGATTTTGCCTTCATACCCCGACCGACCAACACCATTACCAGACCGACTACAACGATCCCGACCACACCTGCAAGGATGGTCGAAATGGCTGTCTCGCCAAGGAAGGGCAGAGTGTAATCAGGAATGATCTCATACGGGGCTGATTGACCAGCTCCAATGAAACCCAGGTTTTCTGCAACACGTTCCAGACCATCCGGGTCTGCCGAAGCGAGCGGTGAAAGAAAGACCACGATCAGAGAAATGATCCCGCCGACATAGACCCAATTCTTGCTGGCTTTGGCAGATTCCGAGCCTTCACCAAGCAGGTCAGGGCGGGTCTGTGTAATGAATGCCAGGGCAGAGACCGTGATCAGCGCCTCACCAAGCCCGATCAAAGCATGGACGCCCAACATGGCAGGCACCACAACAGCCAGTTGAGAGGTTCCGCTCAACCATAATTGCAGGGAGGTCAACAAAGCACCAGCCATCACAGAAAGCCAGGCAGCAACACCCGCCACGCCAAGTTTGACAGCTCGAGATTGACCCGAAACCGAACGATATAAGCCATATCCAATGGCTGCTGTGACGAGACCCATATTCATAATATTGGCGCCCATCACGAGTAAGCCGCCATCCTGAAAAAGCAGTGCCTGCACAGCGATGACAGCCGTCATCACCAGCATGGCAGCCCAGGGACCCAGCACGATCGCAGCCAACGCGCCACCCAATAGGTGACCCGATGTGCCGCCAGCCACAGGGAAGTTGATCATCTGTGCGGCAAAGATGAAGGCTGCCATTACACCCATGAGCGGAATCTGTTTTTCGCCCAGAGATTTATTCGTGCGAGAGATCGCCATGCCGAGCACGAGGGCAGTGACGACCCAGCAGATCAAAGAGACGACCAGGTTAAGAAAACCATCGGGAATATGCAAAGGTACGGGGGAATAAAACATGATACTCTCTCCTTATTTATGATTGACACTTCGGGCAAAGACCAAAAAATGCGAGATGGCTATTGGTTAATTTATAGCCACTTTCAGACTCAAGGGTTTGGTACATGGATTTAATAAGTTCGTGCTCCACCTCCATTTCGTTTCCACAACTGCGGCAGATCAGATGATGATGCTCATGCCTTGCGATCTCATAGGCAAGGTGTCCGTTCCCGGTCAATGCCGGACGCACCAGCCCATTCTCCGCGAGAAACTCCAGGGTACGGTAGACCGTGGTTTCCGTCAGGGTTGGCATTTCTCGGCAGGCTTGTTCATAGACCTCAACCGGTGAAAGATGTCTGCTATTGTGATGCAGCACATGCAAGATCGCCATCCTCTGGGGGGTCATTCGGTAACCGCGCGCCCGAAGTTGGGGGGTATAGTCATTGGCACAAGACATGATTCTCCTTATTGCAACTTTTTGCAATAACATAATGTAGAGTATAACAGGGAAAGGTTTCTTACTAATCTTTCACAAAACCAGCATAATTTTTCCCGAATCACAAACGACAGACCATGATCTATGGTCTGTCGTCTTAAATGTGGTTTGACATGTCTACCTAAAGGGTATTCAGTCAGAACTATGGCTCCCAGGCAAAACGGACAAGAGCTGCAAGCATGGGTTTGCCCACTTGCCGAACCATACCCACTGCCCAGGTTTCCCAATTTAAGCCGCCAAACTCATCGGTGCCAGGAAAATGGAGGGAGTAATAATCCATACCAACATAGGGCCACTCGGGCACATAGGTGGCACCGCCAGTTTTTAGTGAATTACAGGTGATAAGCGGATTGGACTCAAAAACCTGCTCCAGTGATGGCAGGACGATCTCCTGAAAAGAGCCTTTCACCGGTTCCCCACTGCCCGGTCCGAGCCCCCAATCGGCTTGATAGGTGGTCTCGAAGATGAATTTGATGTTGTCAAAATAGGTGATCACATTTCCATCGCGAATAAAACGGACGCCTACTCCGGTGCTCGGGCTGACCAATGAAGCCAGTCGTTCACCATCTCGATCGCGAATGAATGATTGAAGGTCACTCAATAATTGCAACGCACGCGTATCCAGACAAAATTCAGGGTTGAAGTTTTCGGGAACAGAAGTAAGGAATGCAGGAACCTCATTCAATGAGACGGTTGGGATCAGTGCGGGAGCATCTGGCGTAGAAGTGGCAGACTCAACCACCAGAGTGGGAACAGCAGGTTGGGGCGTGGCAGAAAAAATAGGAGTGGGCGGCGGAGGCGCATCCACAGGGGCGAAACAGGCGGTGAGAGTCAAACCAAGCAGCAGGCAAAGTACTTTTTTCATCAGGTCGTCCTTTTCAAAAGAAAACTGGCGGATATTCTCCGCCAGTTCATTGTACTATTTTGCGCCTGCTTCTTCAGCAACTTTTTTGGAAACTTTTTTGATGATCTCGACCACCCCGCTGATGGGATTTTTGAGGGTCTCCAAGGCAATGTCTGCGATATCGGGCGCCATGCGTTTGATATTGCGGAAGCGCCGGGCAAGGAAGGATTCGTCGGGCTGGGATTCTTCAAGCGCAGATTTGATCTCACCCAATTCCTCTTTCACATCGCGTTTTACATCCGGTGAAAGGTCCTTCTGATTATCAAGCTTTCGATAGATTTCATCGAAGAGCGGGCTTATGTTAACGCTGTTATTGGTTACAGTATTGTTACTGCCAATGACAATATTGCTCCCTTGAATGCTCCCGCCGATGACAACGCTGTTATTACCGGTGGTTATTTCACTACTGCCAATATCAGCTTTTTGCCCTGTAAAGATATTTCCATTCGAATCGGACTTGGTTCCTTTTTTTCCAGCCATACTGCCTCCTCAAAGCGCTAAAGAGCGCAAACTATTCTTACGAATTTTTCGGCGCGATCGCCACGCGAAAGCCAAGATCGTCATTGAACATCAATGGGATCGACCAGTTACAGAACGATGAACGTGCGAACCATTGATAGCCGATCCATGAACCGCCGCGCACAATACGATACTTCTTATCCTCATCGTACCATGAGCCGGTCCATTCCCAAACATTGCCGCTCATATCCCAAGTGTCGGTGGGGCTGACGCCTTGCGCGAAAGTAGTCACAGCCGTTGTACCGCCCAAACCGGAGCCAGTTGAATCACTGTCCCAAGTGTTGGCAGCTGATTTGTTGAATCCCTCGCCCCACGGATATTCACGTCCATCCACGCCGCGGGCTGCACGTTCCCATTCTTCACTGGTTAATAGCCGCAGGGTGTATCCCTCTGGCACTGCCACGATCTTTTTCGAAAGCCATTTGCAATACGCCTCTGCTTCAAACCAGCACACCCCCACCACCGGCACGATCGGGTTACTCAATTCGATATTGTGCCAATAGTACGGCATGTTGCGCTTCGCCAAAGGTCTATGTTCGAGCCAATCGCGTTCCACTGCTTCCATAGTGCGTTGATCGAATTTTCCTGTGCGCCATTCCCAGCCCAGGTCACTCCAATATTCGTGGTTCTGATACCCATCTTCTTTGACGAAGCGTGCATATTGAATATTCGTAACCGGATAACGCGCCACAAAATATTTATGAGGAATGACATTCGGCTCTTTCTTAACCCCGGCTTGATACTCACCATCGGGCACTTCCACAAACCGATCCAGATCTCCAGGTCTCCAGCCGAGTCTCCCCAGCAACAAACCCGCATGACGCCGCAATTCAGGTCGCAAGGAGCCGTCTTGCATGGTTTGCACCAGAGCATCAACGACACGGTCTCTGGTCTGGTGAGGCACGCCATTGGGTGACGTATCCAAAACGGCGTCACCTGCCAGCACCACCGCCTCCCCTGCCGGACCCGGCTGTTGTGCCACGAGGGCATCTACAACTTCCCCCGCGATCTTTGGCAACTGCTGACGAATCCCAAGATAACCAATGGTCAGCAAGGTCACTTCACGCCACGGCTGTTCGCCCACATGGCGTGACAATGTTTCGATAATGGGCGTGGAATCGCCCTGCCCCATCAATGCCAGGGCAACAGCTGCGAGATATTCTTCAAAGGTCAGATGAATAAAACCATATTCGCCCGGTCCACGTTCGAGGAGCAGGGCAGCGTGGTCACGCACATCCAGCATAAATTGACGCGCCGACTGAAGCGGAGAAACATCACCGCGTTCATGGAAAAGCTCTTCCAACTTACGGCGCATTTCTTCACGTCCCACCAACCCAACCCCCGGGCTCACTTCATGCATCCACAATGCCAACGGCGCAAGGATGCGCACCGTTTGTATTTCGTCAATATCACGCCCGGGCGCACGTCCGCTCAAACTGCGGGCACGGTTCCAGGTGGAAAGCAAGGTCGAGACGTATTGGTCATACAGTTGCACGCGGCGCTCGGGTAACGTCACACCCTGGCGCTTCATTAATGCGAGAATGGTTAAGAGCAGAGGCGTAGATGCAAGTTGGCGCACACCTGGGTTGTGTTGAATGGCATCCAACAGTTCACGGCGGTCTGTTTCAGCATCTGCTTGGGCAACGTGTGTGTGTCCTTGTGCCTGCGTCTCAAGCGCGCTCGTCCAACGAGCCACAAAGGCTTCGATCTCATCATCTTCGAAATCGACGATGGTACATTCCGCCAGATCTTCAGCCGACGGGCGCACTGCACGATATCCCACCACACGGCTGGTAAGCACGAATTTATTACCTTGATGGCGATGGAAATGATAAAAATCCACCACACGCTCGACAACCGTATTGCGCATGTTGAGATCGCGGACTTCATCAAGCCCGTCCAATAAGATGAGCGCGCGCCCGACTTTGAGCGCTTCCTTGAGCATCGGTCCGATCGGCAGGTCGGCGCCAATACCCGAAAAATATTCGGCAATAAAATCATCGAGGCGGATATCTTGATGCTGCAGGGCATTGGCAAACGCTGCCAACGGCAGCAGAATGGGAAGGTAATCATCCAATCCCATTTTTGCGCCCTCGCCGCGTGCAAGGCGCACAGCAAGGTATTTGACAAAGGTGGTCTTCCCTGCGCCCGGGTCGCCGAGCACGATCACCCCCGAATAATTCTTTAGCACAGCCAGCAATGGAACAGGGTCGCCAAAATGCAGCAGATCTTCATAGTCGCTGATATCGCGCCCAGCCAGGCTGAGGTCACGCTTCCAGGTTTCCCCTTCGGGAAGTTCCATGCGTGCTTTGAGCGGCACATACAGGTCGAGAAGTTTTAATTTAAGTGGAACCCGATCTGAAACCCCCATGCCTTTCAAACTGAGATAATAATGTCGGTCTGTGAGGTAGGCGAGATAAGCCGCCGTCGCCTGCTTAATCACTGCGGGAGGCAGAGCAGGCTGCAGGTCCCGCCAGAAGCGGTCTGCCAGGACGATCGTCTGCCCATGGATGATGGCACTATCTGTTACAGCGCCGCCAATGGCAACACTTCCATCACCCGCTTGAATTTCCTGTTCAGGGTTTTGGAGATTATTTTTTTTCTTTGATGGGGTCTTTTTAGTAGTCATACCCGCAGCCTCGATGTTGTTGTCAGTATACAATAATCTCGAAGGGCTTGGGTTAACCATCTTGCAAGGAAAAGAAATCCCCTAGGTAAACTGGCTATACGAAAATAAAAATAGCAGGAAAACCTGCGATTTTTTCTATTCTATCGGTTCGCCAAATACGATCACGACGATATGCTGATTGAGGAATTTAGGTTTGGTCTCCTCATTGACCGTCGCCACCTGCCCCAGGGTATACCCCCCGATGATCGGTACAGATTCGCCAATGATCTCTTGCACTGCTGCGATTTCAGCGCCAGGTTGAGCTTTGAGCAGCATTTGCCAGGCAACATCCACAAGCACAAGCACGAGGCGGGGCTTGGCAGTTCCAAGTTTTAAGAGGGCTTGTTGAGCTGCCTTCTTCGCCGCTTGCTCACAGGAAGCGCGGCTGCCCACCAAAAGGAAGGCATCCACCCCATCACGGATGACCGCATTCATGCGGAAACTTCCATCTGCCTCAACACGGATCGGAGAACGCACCACCATGCCATCCTGCTGTTCCATGCCAAGCGGATATAAACGCGCAAGATAGCTAAGCGGCGGGAAAGCCCAATCACGAGCCGGGTACCCGAACAAGGCTGAATAGGCTTCTGAGGCGGGTCGTCCGTCCAGCGTGCGCAACCAGAAACCGCGTGAACGCGTGACACGGAATTGATTTCCAACCGGGTCCCAGCCATGGTCTGCACCAACCCCAACACGCAGTCCGCCGCGCAGGAATGAAGCCGTTAACGCGCCGGCACCCGACTGACTGCCAATGATCTGATACGTACTACCGGTATTCAAGTCACCGCTGGAAAGTGCGCCAACAATATCCAACCCTGCTGGTAAAGAATTACAAAACTGCTCGGCATCGCCGTTAAACCCGTCGGCAAAAAAGAGGACGGATTGCCGCTCCACCCGCGCCGACGCATGCTGCTCGATCTTTGAGGCGGTTTCACGCCCAGACTGTGCATACCCAGGCAGCCAAAGAGTCTCGGCTTGAAAATCACCACTGAGCAAAGAAACCACCACAGAATGAGGATGAAGTCCATTAAGGGTAAGCCCCGCCGGGGAGCTAAACCCGATCATGGGAGTATCACCTAACAAACTGGAAACACCATTCAACACTTCACGTGCCAGATATTGATGCGAAGCAATCACAATTGCCAAACCGGGAGCATTCGCACCCAACTTATTCAGCGCCTGATGCGTTGCCTGTAATCCAGCTTCGCGTCCGTCCAACGCCTGAGCGATTCCTACAGAGGATACAATCGGCATCTCTTGTTACTCCTCTGCCACAGGAACCGTGAAATGGAAGGTTGTCCCATGTCTGTATTCACTCTCGAACCAGATCTTGCCGCCCTGCATTTCAACAAGGCTCTTCGTAATATTCAAACCAAGACCTGTCCCTGGCACTTCGCGGGCTTTGGGGTCATCTGAACGGAAGAATTTCTGGAATATTTTTTGTTGGTCTTCAGGGGTCATGCCGATGCCGCTGTCTTTCGCCCAAAGGTGGATAACCCGTGGCGCGCCATCTGGATCCCAATGATTCGGGCTTTCTTCCACGCCGACCTGAATGGAACCGCCTTCCGGTGTGTATTTGAAGGCATTGCTGACGAGATTGGTTAACACCTGCCCCACGCGGATGCGGTCTGCCCACATGGCAGGCAATTTCGGAGGGATAAGCAACTCAAGGGTCTGTTTCTTATCTTCAAGTTGACGTTTGAAGGTTCGAATCACTTCATCTACAAGGTCAGCAGCTTGCGTGGCTTTGTACTCAAGCCGCAAACGTCCTGCTTCGATCTTGGAGTTATCGTTCAAGTCCGAGACCAAAGTAGACATGCGCTCGACATTCGATTTGATGGTCGAAAGGAAGTTCGTCTGCATTTCCGTGATCTGCCCCACAGCTCCGCTTGCCAGCAATTCGGTATAGCCTTTGATGGAGGTCATCGGGTTCTTCAGTTCGTGCGCCACAAAAGAGACGAAGTCGCTCTTCGCATTATTGGCACGCTGCACTTCACTATACAGTTGAGCATTTGAAATAGCGATAGCGGCATGATCAGTTAAGCGGGTCAGGAAGTCAATATCCACTTGTGAGTCGCTGGTGCTTTCCAGGTACAGTAGACCGATTACCGTGGTTTCGCGGCGGATCGGGATCACCATTTGCGTTTGAGAAGCCAACGACAATTTATTCTTTGAAGCTTCCAACTCGACGACCACATTTTGAGGCTGACCCGTCTCCACGGCGGCGAGCATTGAAGGCAATTCGATCTTCATCAACTGATCTGGCAGGGAAGCCATTTGTTCATCCAAGCCTTGCTGCGCCATGACGAGCAGCTTGGTCTCTTCGAGAGTACCGATCAACCCCACCTCTGCGCCCGATTGACGCAACGCCCAATCAAGGGTGATGCGCATGGCACGATCCATTTCGAGGCTGGCATTCAACTCACGGTCGATGCGCTGCATGACCGATAATTCTTCGACGCGGCTGGCGAGTTCTTGATCGGTGAGGGTATAGAGGCGTGCGTTTTCGATGGCAACCGCTGCTTGACCTGCAAAAGCGGTCAGCAGGGTTTGATCATTCTGCACAAACGGAAGCCCATCGCGCCGGTTGATAACTTCCACGACGCCGATCACGCGGTCTTTGGCTTGCAGGGGCACAGCAAGCAATGAGCGGCTGACAAAGCCTGTTTGCTGATCGACGCCTTTAAAACGGTTTGCATTTTGTTCTTCGTTTTCAATGATGGGCTTTCTCGTATCCACGGCGCGACCAACGATGCCCGTACCAGGCGGCAGACGTTTCCCGATCAGGTTGGTTGCCACGGGTCCCACCATTACACGGAAGACAAGTTCATCGGTCTGGTCATCCACCAGAAGCAAACTACCCGCTTCACAATTTAAGATGCCCACGGCATTCTCAAGAATGTTCTGTAAAAGCGGATTCAGCTCAAGGGTCGATGTCAGTTGACGGGTGATCTCGTTCAACGTCGTCAATTGACGGGCGCGTTCCTGAGTCTCTTTCAGCAGGCGCGCCTTGACGATGGCACCAGCGGTCTGGTCGGCAATGGCTTGGATCAATTCCTGCTGGGCGCGGGTGTAGATCGTGGAGCCGTCGCGGCTTCCTACGCTGAGAGCGCCGATGGATTCTGCGCCTGCATTGAGTGGAACACCGATCCATGCAAAGATGTTTTCGATGGTGGGCGTCGTGTTGCGCGCCTGACATTCACGAATGTAATCCTGCGTCATGATCGGGCGGCTTTTACGAATGACTTCAGGAGAAAGCCCAACATTTACAGGGAAAGGCTGGTTCTCGCGCTCATGAATGCGTTCATTATTTTCAAGGCAAAAACCGTAGTAATAATAATCGCTGTCTTTGTCGTATAAGGTGATATGGAAATGGGAAGTGGGAATGATCTGGGCGGTTTGGGCGTAGATCAACTCCAGCACGTCATCAAAGGTGCGGGTTACGTTCACGCCCTGAGAAACGCGGGTCAGGGCATTCATTTCCTGGATGCGCCGCTCAAGATGGGCGACGGTCTGCACACGTTCGATAGCAACCGAAGCCTGATCGCAAATATTTTCAAGGAAGCGTAGATCGCCCGGAGAGTACGGCTGTTCCGTCAGGCGTGCACCCAAGGCAAGCCAGCCATTGGGGCGGTCTTTGCCGGGGAATGCGATGAAGAGGCGTGAACCCAATAACGCAATGCGGGATTGCTCCGATCTCAACTCATCTGGCAGATCGGCAATATTATCCAGATAGAGCGGAAGCCTTTCCTTTTTGAAATAGGAGACCAGCGGGCTTGTCGATGTAAAGCGGATATCCGTGGTTGGGCGACCACCCTCGGCAGGCGCGGCGGAGAAAAAATCATTGAGGGTGTCGTAGGTAAAGATGTGGATCAGGTCTGGGGTCAGGGTGGAGGCGATCTGATCCCGCAGGAGTGAGCCGATGGCGTTCAAATCCAGTGCGGTGGTTAGCCTGTGAGAGAAATCTTCCAACTGCTCTGCCACTACTCGCGAACCACGGAAGAAGATCACATCGGTCAGATTCTGAAGACGGGTTCGCAATGGCTCAAGCACAAGAGCAAGCCCCAATATGAAGATGCCCGCTAGTAGATTGTCTGGCAGGGCGTTCCCGAAAAGGAACCCCGCCCCTGCTGCAACCAGGGCATATCCCAATGAGACAAGCCCGGTTAAGAGTACATACATCACCCCGCGCCGCGCAAGATCATCTGTGCGCAGGAAGCGGAAGCGCATAATGTTATAGCCCATCACTGCCGGGAAGATCACCACTGGGAGGAGAAACAACGGAGAGAAGTCGATCTTTAAGATGGTGCCCATCGCCAGATAAACAGTGAGCGGCGCAAAAGCAAAAAAAGCACCGACCAACGTATTCCCTGCCTGCGACTTGACAACCGGTGAGGGCGAATAGCGGGCGTAGTAAAGATTCAAACCCAACAGAGTGAGAATACAGATCACATCGAAGTAGTAAATGTTCTGCCAGAGGGGAATGTAAAGGGTTGGGTCTTCTATATTAAATAAATAAGGGAGGGTCATCCCGGCAAGCACAAAACTGACGATAAAGCCCACCCAACGCAGGTAAGGTCGGTTGATCAAAAAACGCGGAGAAGACGGGAAAGACAAAGCCAACGCAAGGGTGGCACCGCCCGCCATCGCGCAGGCGAATGTCCAAACGACCGTGAATTCGTGGCTGGTCCATAAATTCAAGATCGTGCTGGTTACGATCGAGAAGGACGAAGCGAACATGATGAATGCCCGCCCGGCAGACTCATTGCGGCGCAAACCGAAAGTCCAGATACTGAGCGCAAGAAAAACTATGCTGATAAGGAATGGCAAAAGCAGGAAGAGACTGACCCCATCTTCGGGGAATTGCTGCAATTCCACATTTATATCGCGCACACCCTCGTCTTTGAAACGGATCGTTAGGGTTACATTTTCACCCGGGGCAAAATTGCCAAGGATATTGCGCACATCGCGGCTGGTTCTCACTTCGACGCCGTTCACCCCCAGCAATTGATCGCCGCTATTCACAACCTGATTAAATGCCCACGCGCCAGCATCCCCCCCCGTATCGGTAAACACTAGAGAATGTTCATAAAATGAGCCTAGGAACGGCTCGTTCACCCAGCGAACCGATAAGATAAACGCCCAAATTAAAACGATCGCCGCCAACGCTTGATAGGCAAAAATGACCCCTTTCCACAAGCGTCCCAACATTTTTTCGGAAAAACGACCGTTCGATGTAATAAAATTCATGGCAGATTAATGACTGAAATTTTACTCCACAATCGCGCCAGCCGTATATGGTACTTTCATGACAAAGGCGCAAGGTGACGCCCGCTTCATGCCCCGCCAGGCTTGCCTCGGTTATTCTCCAGCTTTTCCCGCGCCTGACGAATCAATCCTTATGCTTTGCAAGCAAGGCTTCATACACTGATTCTGGTATATCTTCCACCCGGTAGATCTGAATGTACTCCAACCCATTAATGGTAATGACCTTCTCAGGCATCACCACTCCTTCCAACTCGCCCAAAATTTTTTCCGTCTCTGGGTGTTTGGCACGGGTTATGGGATACAAGACCAGATAATCTGCCTTGCGCAATTCTTCGGTGATCGTAGCAAAATCATCTTCAACTAGATGAGCACGTTTCAAAACCACCGTCTCACCAGGGAAGTAAAAGGAGAATGTGCCCATGCCGTTATAGACGTACGCACGAATTTCCTTCGGATTCGGCTTGCCTGCCAAATAATCTGACGCTTGTGCAAGCCCTTCGCCGTATCCGAAGGTCGCTGCCTCCCTCGCAAGAGGATTCTTGTACGTGAAATAATATGGTGCATAGGGCAGCCCAAACCCAATTTGTGCGAGGGTTAGAACCGTCAGCGCCACGACCGAAATAGTTAATGAAGCCAACCTCTGCCAACGAGATTGCACCCACAGCAATGCCCATCCCCACCCGATCCCTGCGATGACATCGAATGAGACAAAGCTGGTCATGATGTAGTGAGGCGCATTCCGTCCCTGCGCAATGCTAAACATCAGAATAAATCCGCTGCCGAGAATCAGCAGATAGATCAAAAGAGACCGAATACCCCAGTCCACCTTCTTCGAAAAAGCTGCGAACAAGGCAAACGCCATTCCCAGCCAGGTCACAAAAGTGGTGCCAGACGCCCAATACTTCAAGTAAAGCAACAAACCATCAGAGCGGGTCACAAGGTCAAAGGTGGCAGGCTCAAGTTCTTCGGTCACATCGAGGCGGGCACCTTGAAAGGCATAACTAAAAGCGTTGCCATATACGCCAGAAAGCATCTTCCCTGGTGCAACCCACATGCCGGGCCACAAGATGAAGTACACCAGTGCAGCAGATACCAGCCAAATGCCAATGGTCTTTAGCGCCTCCAGGATCTTTGCGCTCAGCTTTTTCTCGTCTCGTTTGAACAAAGAGACCAAAAGCATCAGCCCCACCAAGCCGATCAACGCAATCGAAGTAGACTTGGTCAGCTGCGCCAAGCCAAATGTTACGCCAGAAATAAGAAGGAAAATCAAACTCTTCCTCTTCTCAAGATAAACATACATTCCGATCAACGAGACGATAACAAATATAGCCAGCATGCCTTCATGGTTCAACAGGCGCGAGTGCCCCAGATAGAACGGTGCGGTCATTGCCAGTGAAATGGACAGAAACGCCATGCGATAATCCATCACCATTTGCAAAAGGAAGAAGCCCAAAGCCGCAAGTGCCAGAATTAATGCGGACTGTGCCCAGCGGCTATAGCGGAGCAGGTCTAATGCATCTTTGCCATTCTCGCGCAGGAACTCTTCAAAATGAGGCTTGCGAACATCGAAATACCCCTGACCGAATCCGCGATATTCTGGGAAGTAGGTGACCATGCCCGTTGTGACCATCCATGTGGTGGTGACGGCAGGATGATAATCATAGATAGTATTGGCGAAGTCACGATTGGTGAGGGCGTAGTAATAGTTCGAGCCAGAGATCACCCACCACGGCTCATCAATGGTGGTTGCACGGTCAATGCCGATCAAATGGGAGGGGACGATCAAAATTAGCAGGAGAACAATAAGAAGAGCCCTACCGCGTTTTTCATTCATCACATGGTTCATAAATCTGCCAGTGCTTCATACATCTCAGGCGTGAACATACTCACATCATAAATGCGGACGTATTCGTAACCGTCCATCCAAATCACATGAATAGGCTCTACGGTTTCGAGAATCTTCAAATAAGGGTGATATTTTTCCAACCGGTTTTGGTTCGCGTAATACACGACCAGATAATTCGCAGCCTGAATGTTGTTGATCAGATCTTCGGCATGCTGACCATCAATGAAAAATGGACGGAAACCAACGGATGTGCCAGGGTAGTAATATGAAAAACAACCCCGGCTGTAATACACAAGAGCGGTTGACTCTTCTGCACCAGGAATGGACTTAAGATACTTTGCTGCCAGTTCCAAGCCTTCGCCATAGGGAAACTCAGGGTTGTCGTTGTACCAGCCTGCTGCATACAGGATCGGGTTACGGTAGGTGAAATAATATGGGAAATACGCCAGTGCGCTTGCGATCTGTAAACTTAAAACGACCAGCACAATAAATTGCAATTGCTGTTTTGCAAACCGAGCAGCAAGCCATTGAAACGCATGCACCCAACCCAGACCAGCCAGAAGGTTCAACGCAAAATAACTGGAGAGAATGTAATGTGGAGAGTTGCGTCCCTGTGCGATGCCGATCATCAGGATGAAGGCAATGGCAGTGGACATCGTCAGTGTGAGCAAAAGCTGATAGGGTCGAATCAACTCGCGGTTCGGGTTGAAGCGGAAGGTCAAGCCAAACAAGATGCCCAGCCACGTCAACGGCGTGATGCGATACAGAAGCACCTTCGCAACGTCCCAGATTCCTGCGGCGTTTGATTCAAGGCTGAACTGCGCGGGTTGCAGTTCTTCCGTGATGGTGAGACGCGCACCTTGAAAGGCATAGCTAAAGGCATTGCCAAAAACCGTATAAAGCATTTTGCCGGGCGCAACCCACATACCGGGCCAGAAAAGAACGTACGCGGCAACGAGCGCCGCGAACCAAATACCAAATACTTTGGTGTTATTGAAAAATGCCCTGCCCCACCCCTGCTGGCGTTCCTGATGGATTTGGATCAACAGCAAAATGCCAATTGCGGCAAGCATGGCAATGGACGATGATTTTGTAAGTTGTGCAAAGCCCGCGGCAACACCGGAGAGCAAAAGAAAAAAAAGTTTACGGTCGCGCAGGTACACCGCAAAAGCGAGAATGGATACAAAGACGAACATTGCCACCATTGCTTCGTGATCCATCATGCGGGTGTGACCGAGAAAGAAGGGGTCAAACGAAATAAAGACGGCAGTAAAAGCGGCAACCCATTTTGGGACGAACTTTTGCAGGAGAAAATAAAACAATAAGAACAAAACCAATAGAATAAAAACCTGGATGATGCGCGAGTAGGTCAGCAAAACCAACGGGTCGTAGCCCGCGCCATACATAAACGGATCGAGCCTGCCTTTTTCGTAATCAAGATATCCCTGACCCAATCCGCGATATTCAGGGAAGTACAGAATCATCGCGAATGTGATGATCGACATGGTCGTCACTGCGGGTTGATATTCATAGACCGTATTTTCAAACTCGCGCTGACCCAACGCATAATAAAAATTTGCGCCCTGGCTTAACCAGGAAGCTTCATCCAAAGTGACGAATGAGTCAATTCCTGTCAGCCTCGGCGCAAGAAAAACTACGATCAAAGAGATGTAGATCAAGATCTCATTTCGGTTTTTCATAAGCATGCGGCGCATTATAACATGCCGTCTTAATCGCTTTATTTGAAGTGCCTGGCGCAATATTTGGTCTTTCAAGCATGCATCGTTGAGGTTTTTTCTTACAAATTTGCCTCTGTTATAATCAATTAACACCTTTGATCGTATGAAACGCATTCTTCTCCCCGATTCTACAATCCCTATCTTAATGGGTCTCGATGGGCTACTCCTGATCCTATTTGCAATTTTTGCATATGAATTTGGCTTCGACCATGAAGCTGCCTGGGGGAGATTCCGATTCGGGTCCATGATCCTTGGAAGCTGCCTGGTAATTTTCTCATCGGTAATATTCCTATCCCCAAAAATAAATAATCATTTTCTAGAGTCTGTAAAAACCAATGCCTGGCTCAAACAGGCTGTTTTTATTTTTCACATTTGGGCGGCTATCTTCTTGATCTATGCCTGGTTCATCACATTTGGAACATTTACAGAGTGGAGAAAGACAACACAATACTATACCCAACTCGCAGATGCGTTTGCAAAAGCCCAACTGCATGTCGATGCCCATCCAGGGGAGGCATTGCTCAACGCAGAGGATCCCTACAGCTCAAATAATAGACCCGCTTTTGATGATGAGATTTGGGATTTATCGTTATACAAAGAGAAGCTGTATTTATATTGGGGTCCGGTTCCCGCTTTACTGATCACCCCCATTCAAGTTTTTACCGGCATAAAAATCACCGATATTTTTCTTGTCTATTTTTTCTATTGCGGCTTGCTCATCGTCAATTCCCTGCTCATTCTGAAACTACGCCGTTTATTCTTGCCTGAAATTTCAGCCAAAACGGTGCTGGTCAGCATTTTCCTGCTTGGGTTCATCCTTCCAATTCCGTGGTCGCTAAACATACCGGACGTATATGAAAGTGCGATTGGTGCCGGTCAATTTTTCCTGCTTGGAGGAATGTACTTCGCCATTTGCGCCTTTGATAAAGGCATGAATAAACGGCTTCTTTTTTTCTCAGGGTTGTTTTTCGCATGTTCTGTTGGTTCAAGAGCCATCAATTTCTTTTCAGTACTATTTCTAACCTTGTTGATCCTCTATTGGCTCTTGAAGAGCCAGCCGAAACCCATACCCTGGAAACAGGTTGTTCCGAATATTGTTTTGTTCCTAACACCTCTGGCATTCGGTGCGTTATTGATCGGCTGGTATAACTGGGCACGCTTCGACAGTCCGCTCGAATTTGGATTGCGTTATCAGATCACGATCTACAATCTCAACCAGCAAATGAACCTTGTGTTTCAGCCTGATTATTTTTTCTTAAATATCTACGCCTACTTTTTTCAACCCTTTGAAGTGATTTCCCAGTTTCCCTTCATTCAGCCGGTTGAATTCTCAAATGTTTTGCAACGGCTTAACATAACTGCGCCCGGCTTGTATGCCGCTGGTCCGATCACGGGCATCTTGTTTTATGCGCCGTTCCTGCTTTATGCCCTGGTACCGTTTCGGCGCAAACAAGACGATATCGAAAACACGTCAAATCCTGAATTGCTAAAATTGACACGCATTATGCTTGGTGGCTCCTTGCTCATTGGGTTGGCTACGATCTTGTTCTTTTTCTATGCTCAAATGCGCTACATGGTCGACGTGATCTCGCAAGTCACAGTCCTCGCAATCCTTGGCTATTGGTCACTAAAACAAAAAGCAAATGCAGCGAAGATCAAACTTCATATTGCCAACCTGTTGATCCTCTTTACTTTAATGGCAGGCATTCTACTTTCATTTTCCAGCGAAACTCACCGCATGGAAAAATCAAACCCCGCTCTTATGGAAACCATCAAGTCATTCTTCACCATCGATCGGTAATTTCATGAAAAACAATAAACGAAATCTTTTGGAATTCTTTAATAAGCCCATGGCGATCCCTGCCGCACTTGCGATTCTTATCCTGCTCGCCTACGGCATCCTCACCCTGTGGATGGGCTTCTATTGGGATGACCTGCCTTTCGCATGGTTCTTGCGCTTCTTCGGTCCCGCCGAGTTCATCCCCGCCTTCGAACCCTTCCGCCCATTGTTGGGATATGTCTTCGCCGCGACAACTGCCATTTTTGGCGGACATCCCCTCACGTGGCAATTGCTTGGCTTGTTCATCCGCTTCATTCTTGGACTTCAAGTCTGGTCGCTGCTTCGGAAAGTTTTTCCTACCCGCGAGCGTTCGGTCCTGTGGATCGTTCTACTCTTCACCGTCTACCCCGCGTATGGACAGCAATGGGTCGCGCTCACTCATATCAATCAAGAGTTAATTCCCCTCATCTTTCTTCTTTCCTCTTTCATCCTCACCATAAATCTCCTCCGAAGCGGAAAGACTTCTCTCCCACTCACCTCTCTCGCCATCCTTTTACAGATCTTTGGTCTATTCTCAACCGAATATTTCTTCGGCTTGGAAATTTTACGTTTCTTCTTCATCCTCGTCATCTTCGCTGAATCCATCACGGATAAAAAAGACCTGTTCAAAAAGACGGTCATGCAATGGCTGCCCTATCTAGTCATTTGGCTTATCAACGCCGCATGGACATATTCCTATCATCGCTCAGATGCATATAACTCCTATCAGATCGGCATTTCGTCTTTGTTATCGCCGCTGGCGCTCGTCAACGAATTCATCACCACACTATCCCTCTCTGGCTTCTCAGCATGGCTTAGCACATTCGGTATTTTTTCGTCCATTGATGGCTCTGCCACACAAGCGGCTGCTTTTGTTATCCTGTTGGTTGTCAGTGTAGTAGCTTTTGGAGTAATAAGTAACAAGAAACAAGAAATGAGTAACGAGCAACCCGTACCTCATCACTCATCACTCGTCACTCACCACTGGTTTATCGCCATCGGCATCATCACCATCTTCGCGGGCAGACTCCCCTCCTGGGCGGCAGGGCTTCCCCTCAAGATCGAGTTCGACTATGACCGGTTCTTCGTCTCCATCATGCTCGGAGCGAGTCTCTTCATCGTCGGGCTGGCAGATTGGTTGCTAAAAGAGAGCCGCGCCAAACTTGTATTTCTGAGTCTCATCATTGGCATGTCGGCGGCGTATCAATTTACCGTGGCAAACACCTATCGGCGCGATTGGG
This sequence comes from Anaerolineae bacterium, assembly GCA_017303735.1. Next base: position 32,169 of record JAFLCF010000004.1, on the reverse strand, counting down.
CGAACACCCAAGATTTTTTCTGGCAAATGGCTTGGCGCATACCTGCCCTGGAGCCCGGCACAACAATTTTGACATACGACCTGCCGCTGAACTATCTCTCTGACCATCAATTGATGTCTGCCGTAAATTGGATGTACGCACCAGACTTTGCTGGGCGCGAACTGCCTTACGCCTTGCAATATCTCAAAACAAGATTCAGCGCCGCAGAGATCAAAGCGGATAACCCCATTGAGATCACCTATCGCACCACGACGTTTAGCGGCAACACGTCGCAGAGTGTGATCATCTACAAAGAAGCGGATGGATGTCTGCGCGTACTTGACCCGATCTACAACAACGCTGAGACCGTCCCCGGCGCAAGTTTTTATTTGCTGGATGCGATCTCATTATCAAATCCAAATCTAATTCTGACAAATGCCTCATTACCAGAAATGGACACAACCATCTTCGGCAGCGAACCTTCGCATGGCTGGTGCTACACCTATACAAAAGCCGAAACCGCACGCCAAAATGGCGATTGGGCAACCGTTGCGAAGTTATATAAAGAAGCACAACAAGCTGAGTTAAGCCCCACTCTGCCCGTGGAGTATCTGCCCTTCATCGAAGCCTTTGCTTTGACCGGAGACCCAGACATGGCTCTCAAATTAAGTGAACGGGTGGTCAAGTCTCAGCCGTTGTTATGCCCGGCATTGAGAACGATATGGACTCGAGTTTCAGGGGAAGTGGATGTTTCGCAAGCAGAAAGTTTGCTACAAAAAGAATGTAAGCCATAAAATAAAGTGACAGTCACTTTAGAAGTGACTGTCACTTTTTATAGCCCATGTTGAATGGCGATCACCGCCGCTTGTGTTCTATCAGATACCCCCAACTTTTCCAAAATCGCGCTGACGTGATTCCGCACCGTGCCCTCAGAGAGATGCAAGGTTCCGGCAATATCGGTATTGGTCATGCCTTTGGCGAGTAGACGCAAAACATCCAGTTCGCGCTCGGTGAGCTTATCGGTCAAAATGGAGGCGGGTTGGGTTTGGTTGTTCGCCACCTGATTAAGTAATTTTCCCGCCACGGCTGGGTCAACGAAGGATTTGCCCTCCACCGTGCCGCGAATGGCTTCGATGATCTTCTGGCGCGATGTGTCTTTCAACAAGTATCCTGATGCCCCGGCGCGGATGGCATCAAAGACCCATTCGTCATCGTCGTAGGTGGTAAGCACAAGGATTTTGATATTGGGGTGTTTCTTGCAGATCTCGCGTGTGGCTTCAATACCGTTCATGCCCGGCATTTTCAGATCCATGAGAATAAGGTCGGGGGATTTTTTCGCAGCGAGTTCGACGGCTTCGAACCCGTCCTGCGCGGAACCAATGACCTGGAAATCTTTCTCAAGGGTGAGAAGCATTTCCAGCCCATCACGGATGACTGCCTGATCGTCACATAGTAGGATTTTCATGTAATAAAGGCTCCAGCCGCCGTCCCCGGCGGCGTATTTTCTAAATCTCCAACGCCGAGGACGGCGTTGGGAGCGAAAAATTCATATCGTCAGCACCACTTTGGTGCCTTTTCCTTTTTCGCTTTCGATCTTCAACTTTCCACCGGCAAGTTCGGCGCGTTCGCGCATGCCAACCAGACCAAAGTGACCGGAGGAATCTTTGGATTTCATATCAAAACCAACACCATCATCTTGAATGACAAGTGCGGTATGTGCATCACTAGATAAATGAATGCTGAACTTCTTCGCCTGCGAATGCTTGGTGATGTTCTCGATGGCTTCCTGTGTAACGCGCAGAATGGTTTGCTCCACGTCTGGGCTGAGCGAAGGCATGGGGTCTTGCAGATCCAGTTCAAGGTCCAGACCGAAGCGTGAGGCGGCAGATTCGGCAGCTTTCTTCACGGCGAGCCGCAGTCCCATATCCACCAAATCAGATGAGCGCAGGGCTTTCAAGGCGCGGCGGGTTTCATCCACGCCTTTGCGGGTGGCTTCGAGCGAAGTTTCGATCATCTCGCGCGATTGTTCGGGGTTTATATCGAAATAAGCTTTGGCAGTCTCAAGCGAAACGGATATCGCCGTGAGCGAATGTGCCAGCGTATCGTGCAGTTCGCGAGCGAGACGGTTACGCTCGCGACTCACCGTGAGTTGTTCCAACGTGGACGCATAGTGCGTGAGATTGGCATTTGCCTCACGCAATGACTCGCGCTGTTCGCGCAGACGGGAAACAAGGGCGCTGATGAAAAACCCAACCGCGATGAAACTAATGGTGCGGATGATCGCGATGAATGAATACACAGAAATATTGCGATTCTCAAAAGGGTTGATCGCGATCAAACCAAGCTCAAAGACAGTGATCGCCAGGCTGAAAAAGATGACGTGTATAAAACGATACTTCCATGCGGCAAGGGCAAGTGCCACGAACATCACCGGTAGTTGACGCAATGCCATACCCTCGGCATTGGAAAGCGGACCCTGCGGGAAGCGCGGGACGATCAACGCGCTGATGAGAATGGGTGCGGCGGAAATGATAACCAGCATGAACGGGTAATAAGCTTTCCCCAAATTGGTTTGAATATCCTCCCAATAGGTGAATAGCAGAAAAAGCAGAGACATCAACCCATTCGCCGAATAGAATATATACATGGGCGTAAACCCATTGCGCGCAGGCTGACCGGGGGTAGGAAGCAAAGGCTGGTTTGGCAGTGCAGGTTGTTGAAGGCGGGCATTATCGCCAAGCATCTGTTGAACCTGCGGCATATAAAGAGCAAAGTCCATCAACGCCATAGCAAGCAGGAAGCCGATCCAAATTCCGGCGGCAATACGGAGGACGCGGGTGGAGTCGTCAGTTGTGCGCATGGTTGCATCTTATCACGAAGGTTTTTTTCAGGGGGATGACTGGTGTAATGACCTTGTAAAACCACCCATGACAGCTGTCATGGGTGGAAGGGAGTAATCATGACCGAGGGCACTCTGTTCTTTGAGACAAAATATATAAAATCACAGCATGAAAATCATGGCAACTTTATCCACTCCCCTACAGAAACAAGAAGTCACCCGTTTCACACGCTTTCTCACTGTGGGTGCAGTCGGCACCCTGCTTGATTTCAGCATCCTGACCGTGCTCAAACTGGCTGGGCTTCCCACTCTGTTCGCCAACTCGCTTTCTTTCACAGCAGGCTTGCTCAACAACTTTACCTGGAATCGCCTGTGGACGTTTAGCGACACCGTCAAAGCAGATTGGCGCAGGCAGTTCGCGCAGTTCACATTGGTTAGTTTGATCGGGCTGACGCTTAATAACCTGATCGTGCTTTCGCTTGAAGGCATATTGGGCACCTTGCTCGGTCAACCGCAATGGGGTTATCTTCCTGCCAAGGTCATTGCCACGGGTGTGGTGGTGTTCTGGAATTATTTTGCAAATCGCACGTGGACGTTCAAGAACAATTAACCGCGAAGCACTCCAAGAACGCAAAGAAAGAACAAAAGGTTTTCTTGGCGATCTTGGCGGACTAGGCGGTTCAAAAGGAGTTTTATGACAACAGCAACTTTACCCTCACATGCCCAACCCTCCATCCTCGGCAAAAAGATTCTGCCCGGCGTACCCCTCGGTGCATTGATCGTCGCCGTCATCATGGTCGCGTCATTCGCGCTGCACATGGTCAACATCGAAAGCATCGGCAACGCCAACGAGTATTACACCGCCGCGGTCGAAGCCATGCTCAAATCGTGGAGCAATTTCTTCTTCGTCGCCGCAGAGCCGGGCGGCTCGGTCACCGTAGATAAACCGCCGCTAGGTTTGTGGATTCAAGCCATCTTCGCCTACTTCCTCGGCGTAAGCGGATTCAGCGTCGTATTACCCAACATCCTTGCAGGGGTGTTCGGTATCGGGCTGTTATACAGCATGGTCAAAAAATACATGGGTGAGCTGGCAGGCATCGTCGCGGCTTTGGTCATGGCGATCACACCGGTCTTCATCGCGACCAACCGCAACAACACCATGGACGGGATGCTGGTCTTCTTCTTACTGGTAGCAGCATGGGCGTTTATCAAAGCCACCGAAAGCGGCAATTTGCGTTGGCTGATGTTGGGCGCATTCATCGTTGGGCTTGGCTTCAACATCAAAATGCTGCAAGCCTTTTTACCCCTGCCCACATTCTATGCCTTGTATTTCTTCGGCTCCAAAGAAGGCTGGCTTAAAAAGATCATCAATCTTGCCATCGCCACTGTGTTACTGGTTGCCGTCTCGCTTTCGTGGGCAGTTGTTGTTGATCTCGTCCCGGCTGAAAACCGCCCCTACATCGGCTCCAGTGATAACAACACGGTAATGGGTTTAATCTTCGGTCACAACGGAGTCTCACGCCTTGAAAGCAATGGCGGAGGAGGAAACACGCCTCCTTCCGGTACTCAGCCGAATCAGCCTTCCAATGATGGGACTACACCTCAGCAGGGTCAAACTCAAGGACCGCCGCCCGCCGCGCTGGAAGCCTGCGCCGATCAGACTCAAGGCGACTCCTGTTCCTTCACCACTCGAAACGGCAACACCATCGAAGGTTCATGCATTACTCCTCCGAATCAAACCGCATTAGCTTGCGCTCCGCAAGGGATGATCCCTCAGAACGGTCAGGCTCCGAACGGTCAAGTCCCTGCTGGCGGACCGAATGGGCAGAATGGCGGCACGCCCTTCAGCAATGAGACGGGTTCCCCCAGCGTTTTGCGCTTCTTCACATCTCCGCTTTCCAAACAAATGTCGTGGCTGCTCCCATTTGCCCTTATCAGTATTCTGCTTGCGATCTTCGGCTCGAAGATTCAGGTACCGGTCGAATCAGGCGTTCACAAGGCGCTCATCCTCTGGGGCGGCTGGCTGTTGACATGTGTTATCTTCTTCAGCATGGTCTCTGGTATTTTCCATGCTTACTACGCCATTATGCTTGCCCCGGCGTTGGGAGGGATGGTGGGCATTGGGTTCGGTCAACTGTACAAGTGGGGTAAGGTCAATACCTGGGTTGTGGTTGGGCTCATCGTTGCTGTTGTACTAACACTCGGGTTCCAGATATTTGCAACCACGCAATACAACGAATTCGCACCGTGGATGCTTGGGACGGGCATCCTGCTTGGGTTGGGGATCCTGCTCATGTCGGTGTCGAGGCGGGCGGCGTATGCCGTCATCTTGAGTGCAGCACTGGTCATCCCAGCCTATTGGAGCGTGATGACGGTTACGAATGGCTCAAACAATAACCTCCCCACCGCATATGAAGGCGGGCAAAACCGCAATGGGCAGGATGGCTTCCTTGCCAGCCCACCACAGAATCAGAACGACGGTGATCGTGGCGGAGATCGAAGTGTGAATGCGGAATTACTGGCGTACCTGGAAGCAAACACACAAGGCATGAAATACTTGATGGCAGTTCCATCCTCCCAGCAAGGCGCGCAATACGTGATCGAAACCGGGCGCGGAGTTCTTTACATGGGCGGCTTTAGCGGCGGCGATGAAGTGGTGACCGTGGATGATCTCAAAGAGCTAATTGCCAACGGAGACTTGCGTTATATTTTGTATGGCGGCAATCGTGGCAACCAAGAGATTGTCAATTGGTTGAGTAGTTCGTGCGCACTCGTCAACGAATTCAACACACAAACTCAAGGACAAGGTCTGCAAGATCAGGGAATGACTTTATATTCCTGCCGGTAACAAAAAGATCCCCGAGATTGAATCTCGGGGATCTTTTAAATTCCAAATACAGCTTGAAGTGACCATAATAAAATCATGCCGATCAGAATCGTAAGCAAAACATTCTTTGTGCGCCACGCAACCACCGCCCCACCCAGCCCAGCCAACAGACGAAAATTATTCAACGAAATATCAAGCTGACCCGCCGGGTGTGTGAGTGCTGGGAAGACCAATGCCGCCAGCGCCGCAGCAGGCACAAATCTCAACGCCCGGCTAAGCCAGACTGGCATTTCAATTTTGCCAAAAAGGTAGATAAATAAAAAGCGGAGTGTAAATGTACCCAGCCCAACAGCAATAAAAAGCAACCAGATGGATGCGGCGCTCATGCTGTCACCTCAGCCTTCATCTTTAGGCTTTCGGCAACATATCCCGCCGCGATGCCAAGAAACGTTGCCAGCACCAAACCAATGTTATAGGGAAGTCCCTTTGCCAGCACTGCAACAAATCCTCCTACCAAAGCCGCCACAACAGTGGGGCGGTCTCGCAACGCGCCAAACATTAGCGCCATAAAACTGAGCGGAAAGGCAAAGTCAAAACCGAGGCTGGCAGGCACAAGAGCCCCAAGAAGCGTGCCGATTATTGCACTCACCTGCCATGCCGTCCAGATCGTCAGTGCCGAGCCGAAGTAATACCAGCGGTGGTCCATTTCTTTATCTTTAGAAACAAAACGGCTCATGCTTACCCCAAATGCCTGGTCTGAGAGCATGTACGCCAGCAACGCTTTTCTACCTGTGGAAAGTTTTTGCAGATATGGCGCAAGCGAGGCGCTGTACATTGTGAAGCGCACATTCACCACCCATGCCGTCAGTACCATGATGATCCAAGGGCTGCCTGCACTCATCAATTGAAAGATCACCAACTGTGAAGCTCCCGCAAAGACCAAGACCGACATCCCCAACGTCTCCCAAAACGTCAGCCCCACACTGACCGCCCCCACTCCAGTGATCATCGCAAAGGGAATTACCCCGATCAAGATTGGCAGGGAACCCTTCATCCCTGCAAGAAAATCCTTATTCAAGTTCATCTTCGTTTCCTTACGTGAATTTACAAACGGGTTATTCTACCTGCCGTGAACAAGTTTTACAAACAATTTACATCTGAATTGAACACACCAGACATTCTGGTTGTATGATTAGATATTAGACTTATCAACGAGATGGCATGTAGGCGATAAACGAACAGACAGTGTGCTATGCCGCTTCGCAAAGCGACGGAACTGGCATTGTCAATTTGTCGATGGTTTTGGAAATGATCCAATAGGAGTTTACGATGAAGTATTTACGAATATTTTCTATTATCTTGTTGTTGATCTCCCTGGCTTGTTACACCACAACCGCTCCGCCGCTAAGTGGCACACCAGAAAATGACCCGGAAAATCAGCCAACCGTTGACCAAAATATTACGCCGGAAGTCGTTGTAAGTACAGTAGTCATACAAACGTTACCATCCAATTCTCCTACGCCCACTTTGTTTTATGTCTCCGGCACCACCCATATCGAATCCAAGCCGCAGACTTGGCCTGATATAGATGCCTTCCTCATCTTTCTACAAAAGGTGACCGCCCTCGGCATGAAGTGGTCAGTCGGCGCGGACATCGGCTGGCTCGAAGGTGAATCACGTGCCGCAGAGTTGATTCAAGCCGCCGAAGCTTTGGGCGTGCAATGGGACGTTCACACGCATAGCCCGCAAGAACGCGCCAAAGCCGCCTATCTCATCACGCAAATGGGCGGGCATCCCAATTCGGTTGTTTCGGGTATGTTGGTCAGCGAGTTCGACGGCATCGGTCCGCAAACCTATCAGGGTTTCACATGGACGCCGCAAGTGCTATGGGGCGGCACGAATTGCCCTGGTCACCGCCCCGGCTGTGATGACCTTGCTGCAGGCTTGTGGATTCCGCTCAGTGCTGAACAATACACAACACACAACCCGAAAGGACAATACATCCGTGTAGGCGGCGGCACCCATCAATTGGAAGACGGGCTGGCATTGGCTCAAGCCATTGCAAATGGACAGTATATCTACCCGGTTATCAGTTTTACACTCATGGTTGACCCCACAAAATTAACCATTGTCCAAAGTGATGACGGGATCGCCGAGATCACTGCTTTTGTAAACGAGATGAATGGCTACAACTTCGTCCGCTGGGCAACTATTGAAGAGGCTGCCCAAGCCTGGGTCGAGGCGGGAAGCGTTCCCAGTCGTATTGAGATGGAATAAAAAAACAGGTCACGTTTTGAGGCGTGACCTGTTCTCTACTTAGGTTCTGGCAATGGGCATTGCAATGGCGCTTCTGGGGCGCGGTTATAAACATATCCATCACCTGATGTAGAAAATACGACTACGGCATCTATGAACGGCGCGTAATAGGTCGTGTTCCAACATCCTATCACCACTGCATCTTCAGCATGAAAAGATACAGGCGGCGCAAACCCAGGAATGACCACGCCTTCGGCTAACACAGAGTACGGTCCGATCAGGGTGAAGACCAGCCGCTGGTAGTCAAGATAGCGATAATAGGTGCTGCGATCCTGCTCACCATCTCCACTGGGATAATGACGTGGATACAACGCACGTCCTTCACGAATGATGGCATTGGGCTGTGAAAGGAACTCCAAGAGTTCTGCACGAGAAAAACCAGTTTGTTCCAACATCCCCGTTTCTTCCAAACGAGCAAGAATCTCTTCGGGTTGGCGGGTTTGATAACGAGGTTGAAAGAAGAGTTCAGATATCGGCAATAGTGTTCCAATTGCAAAAATAAGAAGAAAAGATGGAAGTAATTTGAAAATTGTTTCCTGCTTTAGCGGAGAGACACTTGCAAGGTTTTCCTTCGTCGCAACTGTTTCCGTATTAATTCCCATCGCTTTCAGGAACCATTCCACTAACTGCAATCCGCCTGCGATGTAAAATACATACACGATCCAATCTACCGGGGCAAGGTAACGCCCACCAGAGGTCAACCCGAGGGAATTGGTCAACAGATAGGTGACGAGGACCACAATCGGCAGCAGTGTGAGTCTTTTGGCTCGCACCCACACTGAGCCCGTGCCAAGTGAGATCATGGCAAGGTTAAATAAAATCAAAGCAGACCCCATCGTCCCGATAGTGCCTGAGTTCCAATTCTGTTTCCAATAAGGAGTATCGGCTTTAATTGTGTTCCAAAGATCATCCAACACCAATGAAGAGGGAAGTGAAACAAAAGAAGTAACTGTATTGTGCAAAAAGTGATTGAGAATAGAACAGGGCAAAGAATCACAAGTTGATTCATCCACCAGTGCAAGTCTTTGCCTTGAAAGACCACGCAGACTAGTAAGTTGACCATCATGCGGTGGAAGATAGGCATCGCCGCCGATCCCATATCTGTTTTGCAGAACGATCAAGATGCGAGAATAATACATGGAATACATTGGAATGCCGCGAGCTTGATTGCGAAGCTCCCACGGCAGGGTGACGGCGAACAACCCCAACAACACAATAAGCCCAGCAAGAAGATATTGTTTCCAATTTATTTTTAGTAAAAAAGGGGTCAACACCACAACGACCGGTAAAAGGGTGAGTACATTCGAACGAAGCATGAAGGTCATTACAAATACTGCCCCCACCCAAGCCAGCCTGTTAATGTGGTGCGGATCCTTGAACCACTTCAATACAAGCAAAAGAAAAATAGCAATGCCGATCGCAGTGGGAAAATCTGTTAACACCATTTTGGGGCTGGCAGTATCGATCCATTTTGCGGCTGCAATGGCATTCACACCGCGCATCGCAAGCAAAGTTCCCGCTGCAATACCCAATGCCCGGCTGTGCAACTCCCTGCCGATTAGGTAGATCAACGCGGGCAATACGGCGAACAATGCTGCCTGCGCAGTCATTAAGAGCGGGAAATCCTGCCCGAACGCCATATGCAAATAAACAAGAAACACACTATAAAGAGAGCGTTCGAAGAAGACACCATTGAAAATCCCCTGCCCTATCAAAGCATACTGAGCACCTGTGTCAAATGTCGCTCCATCCGAGTAGGGATAAATCACATTATCTGCCGTATCAGGCATGAAGTAATTCGCAGAGATCGGCTCCTGTGCCCAAAACCAGGCAGCGATGATCCATAACGCAATAAAGATAACAAGATCGAATCGTTCAAGTTTTTGATTTACCAAAAGAAAAATTGCGCCTACAACCAGAGAAAATAAAATTTGCCCCGCAAGGATCGGCACCCCCGCACCATACCAATAATCTGCCGGGTAACGGATGCCAAGCCCGGTCATGGTGATGGTCAACGTGAGCAGGATCAATAACCCAATAACAATGAATGCGATTTTTATCACGCTTCGATCTGCTACAAAGAAACCAAGCGATCTATCTTTTCTTTCGACTAGAAGAAGCACGCTCGTTACCGCGCCGATCACTGCCAGCCAGCCAATGATCGGATACAACCTTTCAACATATCCTGCCAAGCTTCCAAGGCGGTAAGATGGCATAAAAAGAAGAAGCCAATTAAGAATAAAGACTACAAAAGATAAGGATATTGCGAATGTGCTGCGTTCTTTCACAAAAGCCCACAGGCGCAGAGAATGTTCAGGGTTGTGAAACAGGTTCCAGGTCACAAAAAGAAGCGCGAAGGTTGGAATGAGAATCGCAGAAGCCAGTAAAATCCGCTCGAGCGAGTATCCAAGAAAGATGGCATTATTGGGATCTGATGGAGAAGACATCAAAATCAAAAAAACGATGAATGTGCCCAGTGAAAGGAAAACGCCATACACAGGCAATCGTTTTTGAGGTTGAAGGGAGAAGAAAATCTTGTTCATGGCTTTTCCGGGTTTTCATCCAGGGTGGGTTGCCGCTCCAACCAGAAAAGAAATGTGAGCCCGCTCACAATCGAGCCAACGAAACATAGTAATGCAACCAGCGGGGAAAGATATAAAGTTGCAAACGCCAGCGCACTGACAACTACACCCATGGCATGAACGCTTAAAACAGCATAACGCGGCAGCATGCCCAGCCTGATGAAACGGTGGTACGTATGATCGCGCCTGCCGCTGCCAATGGATTGCCGCCGTCGAAGACGGGAGAGCACTACCAGGGTGGTATCGAAAATGGGAACACCCAATAACATGATCGGAACGATCCATGACGATTCAGGAGCCCGGTTTAAAGGATTATAAAGGATGCCGAAAGATGCCAGTAAAAAGCCAAGAGATTGAGCGCCAGAATCGCCGAGAAAAAATTTTACTGCGATGCCGTTCCAAAAGTATAACCCCAGGCTGACCCCAAAAAGGCAGGCTGCCCAAAATGCCAACACGGGCTGCCCTGCCAGGCTGGCAGCACCGATAAATAATGCAGAAGCGATTGCGGTCAACCCGGTTACAATGCCATCCATACTGTCGATCATGTTCATTGCATTGGTGATGCCAATTAGCCAAAACAATGTGATCATAATATTCAAAGATTGTGCAATGATCGGGTGGAGCACATCGGCATCGAATAAGACGGTTACAAACCGCACCTGCACATCGAACGAGATGAGAACTATGGAAGCGATCAACTGACCGATCAGTTTTGGTCCGGCGGATAGTCCTTTTCGGTCATCCCAAAGACCGAAGAGAAAAATAATCAATGCCCCACTGAGAACAGCCAGCATGTCGCGATTTAGGGAGGTGCGGAAGAAAAACGCCAGCCCCAGGAATGAAACTGCCAACAAAATGCCACCCGCAAGCGGTGTAGGGCGGGCATGTTGTTTATGAGGGGCAGAGCCGGGGACATCGATGAGCCCCATGCGTTTCGCCAGGTACGATGCAGGTACCCCTAGGGCAATACTGAGAAGCAGACTGATAACGAAGGGTAAAAGTGAATTAGGCATGCCGGGAGATGCGTCCAAATTTGTATGGCATAGTATGTAGAAGTTTATCAGAGTTTGGTTTTGAGTCCAACTTGCCCCGCTTCCGAAGGATTTTTATTTAGGCAAACTAGAGGTTCTTCATCGCCCGCCGATATACATCAGAAGTGAAGAAAAGAACGGCACTTTGAAGGTGCAGAAACAGATATTTCAAACTTTTACGGCTGGAGCGCCTCGCCTCATGGATGATCTGAATATTCGAGTCAACGAGTAGTTTCATGCCTTGCAAACGGGCTCGGGTGCAAAAATCGACATCTTCAAGATAAAGAAAGAATTTCTTATCCATGCCGCCTAAGTCTCTATATGTCTTTGTAGGCATCAACCAGAACATGCCTGCGATCCAATCGGGGTGGACGATCCCGTCGGAGTCTGGCAGGTAGGGCTTGAAAGAGTATCCAGGTAGACGGCGGCGAATCAACTCAAAAGGAGTTGGAAGCGTACGAAACGAATCCTGAACCACGCCGGTTTCATCCACGATCTGAGGGGCGATCAGGTCCGCATTATGTGTTTGAAGGCTGGAAATCAACGATTCAAAAACAGGTTTCTCAAAGATTAGGTCAGGGTTCAGAATAGCAAAGTAATCACCATGCGCAAGTTCAAAAGCGCGGTTGTGATTTTCGGCGAAACCCAAAGGGCGTTCGTTTCGCAAAAAGTGTAAAGATTTCCAAGGTGTTGGGTCTATATCAGGCAACTTGTCTTTTAAATTATCAGTAAGGATCAGTTGAAACCGTGATGCAGTATTTTGCTCGTGTTCTTTCAGGCTGGCAAGTAAATGCATAATCTTCTGGGCATCACCGTGGCTAACGATGGAGAGTGTGACGAGAGGGATAGTCATGATTTACAATTACTCTCTAGCTTACGTTGCCGCGATGCCCAGTAGGGATCTAATATTCTTTTGCGCATCAATATAAGAATTTCTTTGTATGTTACTTTTCTTGTGGCTTGTATTTGTTTTCTTTTTCTCAAGATACGCGGGAGCATTCGGAATGCATCCCATTTCGATCTTAAGATTGCAACGCCTTTGCCTTTGAAGATAAAAGAAAATATGAAAAAGAGATTCATTAATAAATGGACAGGCAGATAAACCCAAAATAAGAGCCCAGGCATATCTTTGAAAAAGGTCCATACGAGGTTACGATGCCCGTAATACACAACAAAATCGCTGAGTTTCCCTGTGCTGGCAGAACCTACATGATGAACTATTGCATCAGGTACATAGAGACAACGCCCACCTGCAAGACGAAGACGAAAACTTAGGTCGACATCCTCAAAATAAGAAAAATAATCTTCATCAAAACCGCCAATTTTCAGAAAATCTTCCCGGCGGTACATGGCAGCAGCGGCACAGGCACCAAAGACCTCCTCTGGTTTCAAGCCGTATCCGTTTGCAAGATGGTTGTAAAAACGTCTCCATGCCAACCCGCTAACATGATACTCATCCCCAGCCCCATCCAATAAATGCGGGGCATTATATTGAATCTGTCGGGATGAAAAGAAATTGTATTGCGGGTTCTGTTCTGCTGCCTTTAGCAGATTCTCAAGCCATTCAGGCTCAGGGTAGGCATCGGCATTGAGAAGAACGATCCATTCGCCACGGGCGAGTTGCGCGCCAATGTTGTTGGCGGTTGCAAAGCCAAGGTTAGTGTCAAAACGCTTAACCGTTACACAATATTTAAGATAATTGTCGCTAATTTTTTTTTGAGACCCATTATTAATAAGGATTATTTCATAATCATTAAAAGTCTGTGCTTCAATAGCAGAAAAAAAAAACGGCAAATGCTCTTCATTATTCCACAAGACAACTACGAGACATACAAGGGGATTCGACATGATGATATTATAGCGAAAATTCAATGCTTTGGGCAATTATCCTTCATCATTCAGTATAAACTTAGCAAAGTTAGACAGAAAGGATTCTTTATACACGAAACAAGCGATATGGATATTATTACGAAATTCTACTCTTTTCCGGAGCCTTTGGGGTCATCAGTGTATTAACAAGTTTTCTACCAAGCACATCTGCTATAGCCATGATAATGCACATGATGAAATTCGTTTTTTTTTAAATTTCACACACTTGCAACATCATGGACTAGGTTATGGTAAATATCTATTAATTTAAGGACATACTCTTCAATTGATAAAGGTCTCGGTGAGTTATTTGACAATTTTTGCAAAAGAGTTCTGTCTCCTAATAGTATTCTAATAATCTCCACCAACCCTTTAACATCGCCAGGTTCAAAAAGGAAGCCGTTTTTTTCATGTGTAACAAATTGTGAAATACCAGCGACATTCGATGCAATGATCGGGCAAGCAGCAGCTTGGGCAGAATAAACTACAAGAGGAGAATTCTCATGCCACAAAGATGGCACAACTAATACATCCAAATCTGACAAAATTATCCCTATCTCATTATTAGGAAATGTTCCACAGAATTTTACACGCGGATCATCCTCGATAATAGCGTACAAACTATCTACATATTCGGGAAATTCTTCTAAATTTCCATAAATTTTTAATTCAAGTGGCTCCTCTATTAGTAATCTAATTGCTTTTAGAAGTATATGAAGCCCTTTAGGCTCATTCACAGTGCCTATATATCCAAGGCGGAGTATAGATTCGGGATTTGGTCTGGGCAAGTGTTTTATATAAGACAAATTCAACCCGAAAGGAATTAACTTGGTCCGATGTGGATTCAATCCATTTTCACTTAAAATCGATTTCATTATCTGTGTTGGGACTATAACCTGATCTATTAAGTTGATTTTCGAGATTAGGAATTTTTTTCTATTTGTTAATGCTTTAAGCATCTGAGAATACTTGTTAATAAAAGGGATGTTATTAGGCAATAGCGTCAACATCTTAATTAAGGGGTTGGGCATTAAACGCACAATCGTTCTTAAAACAGGGTATTGAATTAATTCAACTTTATGACGTATACAATTTGTACCCAATTCATTTGGTCCAGAGCACATCTTATTATTCGGCAATCTCAACTGATAAACAGGGCAAATAGACCAAAAGTCTGTTGGGGTAAAAACCATCTTGATGCCCAGCTCATAACAAATATCAACTACAGCAGCAGATAGTCGAAATAAATGAAAAAAATGAACAACGTCAGGATTTTCACGAAGTAAATACCTTCTAAAAAAAGCCCCCAAAAACGCGTTGTTATATTCCATCTCTTGAACATTAGTTTGAGTACCCATCGGCACGTAACTATGATGAAATCTTTCCACAGGGATCCCATCATATACGTAATGGTCAAATCTATCAGCATCATCGAGATTACCTCTTGATGGAAATCCTGTCATGACGCTTACGGTATGTCCCTGCCTCTTTAGTTCTTTAGCTGTTTCGTATGTTAATATTTCAGTCCCTGAAATATAATCAGGCAAAAATTGATGCACAGTTAATATTATTTTCAAATTCTCCCCCTATTTGTTTGGCTGATTCTTTCTTGTAGAAACACTACCATCATTTTCTCCGAATTATTATCTTAACCCAAGCTACTACATTCAAATCAAAATCAAGAATTTACCGCAGACCACGCTAATTCACGCAATTTTTCTTGCTTTTTTGTGAAAATCTGCTTAATTTACGGCTTAGGTTTTGGGTTGTTGACATAATTCAATGGGTAGCACATTATGGTATTTTATCACCCGTAAAAAAAACCTAAAATTATCTTCGACACAGTATCACTTACATTTGTAGCAAGATATTCTATTGGCGGACTCCAATTAGTATCTCGTGATGTAATCAAACCAATACTACGCATAATGGCTTCTGGTTCTCCACCACTCAAAATATTAGAGCCACATTCTAAAGTTTCTGGACGTTCCGTCACATCTCGCAAAGTCACATTAGGTATCTTGAAGACCGAACATTCTTCCTGCACAGTGCCACTATCTGAAAGAACACAATAAGCATTTTTTTCAAGGGCAATAAAATCAAAAAAACCAAAAGGATCCAGAAAACGAATATTATGATTTTCAATATTCACACCATATTGTTGCATACGATTACGTGTCCGTGGATGGGTACTAATAATTACAGGCATGTTATACTTTTTCTCAATTTCTTGAAAGGCTAAACTAAAATTAATCAGTCTTTTCTCAATATCCACATTCTCAGCCCGATGCAAGGTAACAAGAAAATAGTTTTTCGGATGGACACCCAATTTTTTGTGAATATTCGATGCCGCAATATTTTCATCATAATGTTGAATCACTTCTAGGATTGGATTGCCTGTTACATAAACATGGTTATTAGGGATGCCTTCGCGTATCAAATTCTGTCGACTTCGTTCTGTATAAGGCAACAACACATCACTACTATGATCAATAACGCGACGATTTACCTCTTCTGGTACTCGATCATCATAACAACGGTTTCCCGCTTCCATGTGATAAACAGGGATACCTAATCTCTTCGCGACAAATGCCGCCAATGCACTATTGGTATCGCCCAGCACAAGAAATTTATCTGGTTTTTCAGTCAACATAATTTCTTCGCTACGTGCCAAGATAGTGGCGATTTGCTGTCCAAATGAGCCTTTGGCATCTAAGTAGAAATTTGGGGTACGCACTGCCAGTTGTTGAAAAAAGATTTCGTTCAAGCTGGGGTCGTAATTCTGACCAGTATGTACAAGAATATGCTCACATAAACCATCTAATTTTTCAATGACACGGCTCAACCGGATAATCTCCGGACGGGTGCCAAGAATTGTCATAACCTTCATCGAAGTAATTCCCCATCTTCTTGCAAATTATCGTCTAACATCAAACGATAATGACGCAACATTTCCGCCACATTATCAGATGTCATTACATCATCTGCTGATGAGAATTCATTTTCCAATGCTGTAGTATATTCATGTCCGTCATTAAGTTCGGGTAGCATAGGCAAAATCGCGTAGTAATTGCCGCGCTCCACAGAACGATGACTCTCTTCTTCAGAAATTAGAATTTCATGCAGCTTTTCACCAGGACGAATGCCAGTAACTATAGTCTGAATAGATCGGCTACCAATAAGCGCTGTGGCAATATCAATCACCCGAGCGGATGGGACACGTGGAATATAGGTTTCACCTCGATTAGCCTCTTTGTATGCGGCGAAAATTGTATCGACTGCCTGATCAAGACTGAGTAGAAAGCGGGTCATATCAGAAGTAGTAATAGTTACAGGTCCTCCATTTCGAATTTGATCATGGAAAAGCGGAATAACCGAGCCGCGTGAAGCAAGTACATTACCATAACGAACACAGATAAATCGTGTATCCGGACAACGCATATTAGCCTGGATAAAAATACGCTCTTGTAAAGATTTAGTCATTCCCATCACATTCACAGGCTTACATGCTTTATCAGTAGAAATACCAACTACAGTTTCAACAGGTAAATGTAGTTCTTGAATAGCGCGCACAATATTTTCTGGTCCCCCAATGTTGGTTAATACTGCCTGATACGGAAAGTATTCACATGTTGGCACTTGCTTAAGAGCCGCCGCGTTAAACACCACATCAACCCCTCGTAAAGCTTCTGAAATACTATGAAAATCCCGAATATCGCCTATACGAAAATCAAGTACCCTTTGAAAGTTTCTAAATATTATTTCATCGGTAGCAGCATGCTTATTCATATAACTCATGCGCATTTCATGTTGCTTAGCTTCATCTCGTGAAAAAATTATTATTTTTCGAGGCAACCCCAATTCACCTGCTAAGAGACGTTTTACTAATACTTTTCCGAGGGAACCGGTCCCGCCTGTAACAAGAATTGTCTTTCCAGTTAACATTTTTTTCTCCTTATTTTTTATAAATCGATTCATCCTTAGCCATTTCTTGAATCATCTTAGCCCATGAAGGTGGCTGATAACCAGTAGCTTGTCGAAAACGCGTGGAATCAAGGCTTCTATCCATAAAGAAATCTTCATCAGGTATGATATTAATTTTTCGACTAAACGCCTGATTGGCAATTTGCAATAAATCATATTTGTTAATAGGGTCGCTGGAAACATGGTACAACCCTGTAAGTTCAGGATTTGGAATCACTTTATCAATAATAATACGTGAAAGTTCATCTGTAGTGAAACCAGTAAAAATAGCACGTTTATATCCACGAATAGTGTCTCCATCTTTTTGAGAGAGAAACCACTCAATTAATCCTAAACGAGTTTTCAACTCACGACCAATTATAGAAGTACGTAGTGTAATACTATGGGGCGGGTAAGCTACCTCCCCCAAAAATTTAGATCTTCCATATAAATCATCTGCATCTGATTGGTCCTCTTCAATATAGTTACCTTTTCTTCCTGAAAAGACGCAATCGGTGCTGATATGAATCATACGAATTTTTGCAGCTCGGCAGATAAGTGATATACGATGTGGCAATAAAGCATTTAATGAAATTGACATAATTGGATCTCGAGATAAATGTCCCATTTGCTTAATAAGCCCAATGCAGTTAATAACTAGATTAGGCTGTATAGAAGCTAACGCCCGGGTAACTTGGTCAAAATTAATGGCATCAACATCGGTACGAACATAGGCACTAGGAAAATCATTATGCAAAGGAAAAGGTGATGACGCCTGACGCACTGTGACCCAAACCTCATGTTCTTTTCTCAAGTTTATCCAAAGCCGATGACCCAACATGCCAGAGCCACCAAGTATAAGAATTTTCATCTTTCCTCCAATCAGGGAGATAACATGACTTATAAAGCCATATTGGCTAGTATTTTTCAACTAGTAATTTTACCGTAGTTTTGAAAATTTATGGGTTTATACGAAGCACAAGAGTGTCTAAGATAGAGGACAAATGAAGTCGATCAGGTGAAAAGTGTATTTTGGAAAAAGGCGACTAGTTAATTGTCTGTGATTGTAACAATAGACAAAGAGACGAATGTTTTTCATCAACGCCTGTATCCTTCTGGAAAAACAACGAGATCGGCGAGCCAAACGTTTCAGATAGTGCCGCAAATCAGCATTGACAGCTTCAGCTGAGTAGGTCTCCTGTTTATCGGTTCGCATTTCATAAGGAGCCCCATAATACAAGGTGCCATACACAGGAAAAGCATCGCTATAGTAGCGGCGCACGTTCCAAACAGGCTTTCAGGGCATCGGTTGTTCTCTCGGGCACAACATCCCAACTCAACACACAACGCGTGTCTCGATCTACCACGGTCAGGACGTAGATTTCGTTTTTTTCTTGCCTACAAACGTGTACAACTCGTCCAATTCAGCCTTTTTTACTTTCGCAGGTATTGGTGCGTTCGGCAATTTGGCAGTGTATTGGTTGCCCCAGTTGACCACGCTTTGCGGATTGACCTTCAAAATCCGTGCAATCGAGCGATAACTGTTGCCTTCCACATACATGCAAATGGCAAGCAGACGAGTTTCTTCTGAATACCCTTGCCGTTTGGGTTCTGGCGTGTACACTCGATTGCATTCACCACATCGATAGCGCTGGCTTCCGGATGGATTCAAGCCCGCTTTGTACTGTTTCCAATTCGCTTGGCACTTTGGACATTTCATTCTTTCTATTTTATTATGTTTCTCCTCTTATTAGCCACTCCCCGAAGCACGGGAGTGGCTAAAGAGGTGTGTTAACGAAATCTGTTAGCGCTAGGTTCAATTCCCTTCTGGGCTTGTTTCACTTGCATCATCCTGAGGTTGATGCTTTCAAGATGAGTAGCGCCAAATTTCACTATAAACCTAGCACCAATGGTTAGTAGGATGCCTATTGTGTCGTCCAATATTGCAGGCTAAATACGACTTGCTTCCCTGCAGTAACTTGCAAAGGGTTTACCTACTCATAAACATTCTAAATGGCTAAAAAAGTCCCACTATATTATCCTTCTTTTTTCGAAACTAAATATGAAATCATTAAACGTAAATATCTTCCAAGATGTATGCGAACACGAATAGAATTTGGAACTAACAGTATATAAATTGAACGTAAAGACTGGAAGCGCTTTGCTGTGAAAAAATGATAAACTCCCCTCCTGGGAATCGCTTGAATTTTACGAAGTAATACCTCGGGTTTAATGTTACTTAAATCATTCTCGTGAAAATTTTCAAAGTACACGAGACGCCTGGCTGATATTCTTTTTAATCGTTCAGGATGTGATAAGGCAACAACGGTGTCTAATTCGCCCAATTTAGCAAGCAAACGATCTTGTTCAGGCATGGTTTGTGCGGCTAGATATGGTAAGCCATCCAACAAGCCCAATGTAAATTTTGATACCCCAACTAATAATACAAAGAAACCAAATCGAACAAGATACTTACAGGTTTCATTTATTTTTATGAGTTTTGGGTCTGTTAGATCATCCAAAGAGATATCTGGTGGCAGCAGCACTACTAACTGCCCACCTCCTATGTCACTTTTCGTCGGTGCCTCAGAAATTGAAACCCCTTCTTTAGTTCTAAGATAATCAGGCAACACACGGGCAATTTCAGTGTTTTTATCAACTTGAGTATACAAGCAGATCTCACCTATTATTGCAGGAGTACAAGGAAAAAACATAAAATTAGGTTGATCAGATTGGAGGGCAGAAGATACTGCATGCCAAATCAGACCAAAAGTTGATTCTTTGTAAAGCATGATTATTTCGGCTGCACGCTTAATAATAAACAAACGCAACTCATCCCGCAGGGTTGTATCCATAGCAGGATCCCATAGCCATTCCAAAATTCTT
Source organism: Anaerolineae bacterium (assembly GCA_017303735.1). The sequence goes on along the minus strand of JAFLCF010000004.1, from coordinate 11,877 downwards.
AAATGAAGTAGAGGATGATCTCCAAGTTTATATAAATAGGCATCTGGGTTGCCTGCAACTACATCAATCGTTCGGCTTAGAATATCCAAGGCAGATTGTCGATTGTATAAATCTACATTTGGAAATAACTCAACAAAGGAATGACTATTTAACAGGCAAATAAGAATCTTTGATGCATCAAAAAGAGACTCGTAAGGGAAACGGGACGAGTCCTGTTCTTGGTGTATGCGCATCGTGCACGTCGGTTCCGAGAAATTACGATGCGGAACAACAAGCAACAAACGAACCCACATATCTAAATCCTGAGCATAGCGTAAACTTTCATCAAACTCACCAACTTTCAGCCAAGTCTCTCGTTTGATACAAACACTAATGCCACTGACCCAATTGCTATGAAGCAGTTGCATCAAATGATAGGCTGGATAGTCAAGCTTATACCATTCGTAAGAAAACTGGGCTTTTTTACCATTCGGCAAAATTACCCAATAACCTGTAGTAAAAAAAAGGATTTCAGGGTATTTCTCAATACATTGGCGATGGAATTCCAGTTTTTGTGGGTGAAACAAATCATCGCCACTTAACCAACAAACCCATTCCCCTCTTGCTTCCAGCAATCCCAAATTTAGTGCTGTGCTTGTACCGCCATTAGTTTTGTGAAATACACGAAAACGAGGGTCTCGTTGGGCATATTCATCAAGAATTTTCGGGGTTGCATCTGTAGACCCATCATCAATAAGGAGTGTTTCCCAATCAGCATCAGTCTGGCAAAAGATACTGTCCAGAGCTTCGCGGATAAAAGCTTCCTCATTGTAGACTGGCACAAGAATACTAAAAAAGGGACGTCGAAGAGGCATACAATGATCTTCTTTATCCTACTTCCTTGCAATAACAAAAAACTCGGGAATTGCCGTAACGTGTCGGTTGATATCTGACATTTGCGGGGTCTTTGAGTCAATGAACTGACCAAATCTGTTGATAAAACGCACCAAGGGCTTGTTCAAGGCACTGCGCAATTTTCCCCGGCGTGTTGTCCAAGTATTAAAGAAATGAGCCAAAACAAAAGCCATACCCGAAAATGTTCCATGAGTAGCGAATATTTCCACTTCTGAAAAACCGCCTTGCCTTGTAAACAATAACGGCAGTCCTGTTTGTGTCCATCGCCAATGGTCTTGAGGATACGGATGCCAAGGAAAACAGCCGTGAGTTGAAGCAAAAACAATACCATCTGGCTTAGTTACACGGTTTAATTCCTTCACCACTTGATTAGGGTCATCTACATGTTCCAACACAGAGAGGCATATGGATAAATCCGCCCATTGATCATCAATCAACAAATTCTCGGCAGGGCAAACAATATCAATAAGTGGATTGTCCTTAATAATATCTGTGCCAATATACTCCTTACTATATGGTTTTAAGAAAGGATAGAATGGCTTATGTCCACATCCCACATCTAAAATATTAAGGTCTTTTTTCCCATTTAGAGCAATCGATATTGCTTTTTGCAAACCAAGCGATATACTTCTCATACCTAAATAATCAGGGTTGTCGATACTGGGGAAACGGCGCTCAACAAACGGCCATGTATACAAATCTTTGTTTTCAGAACTATGCATGATATTATATCTCCAATACAGAACTATTATTTTTTGTAAAATTATACTTGCTTAAGGCTCTTGGCCTCACACAAATAACCGGGCATGAATATTTACATTAAGACCTTTTTGATATCTTCTTGGGTTCTAGCAACATTTTTGTCCATGTATCAACAAATACAGAAACATCAAAACTAAGCGCATGGCGCATACCACTTTTTTTGAGCCGTCCCCACAACTCATCATCCAATGCGATGTTACACATTGCAGTAGCCAGCTTATCCGGATCATTAGGAGGAACAAGCATTCCAAATAGTCCGTCACCAAGAATATCACTGGGGCCACAAACACAATCCACAGAAATAGGAACCGCACCCAACAACATTGCATCCATTAATGCAAGCGGAGATGCTTCAAAGTCAGATGTTAGTATTGAAGCACGCGCAATCTTCAAGTATGGATATGGGTTAGATTTTTCGCCAAGAAAAACAATATGGTTCTGTAGTTTTTTTTCTACCGTCATCTTCTCAAGCATCTGTCTTTCCGATCCATCACCGATCAAGAGAATAACAAAATTCTTTAGCTTCTCCTTAAGTATCTCGCAAGCACGCAAAGTTAAGATATGATTCTTTTGCTTATCAAGCCTTGCTAATTGTACAAAAACCGTCTTACCACCAAGCTCCAAATCAATATCTAGTGGCAGTTCAGATTTTCTTAATATTAAGTCACAGTCTATTGGATTTGGAACAATTTTAATGTTGTCTTGTGGGGTCGAAAATTCAGAAATCATATCATCCCGCATCCACGTATTAGGTACCGTTACATAGTTGGCTGCCCTACACGCATTGCTAAACAGCCATTTTTCGACACTTAATTTTTGAGGGGCAGGATACAACAAAGGCAAATGGATAGACTCAGGCGCGCATAAATAGGAAAAAAAACTATAAGAATCATTTATTTGATTAAGCCATGCTTGAACAGTAGGTTCTTCTTGAAAAGCAACAATAATTGTGTCCTCTCGAAGTTTCGAGAGGATTTTTTTGTAGCCATAAGAATAAGTTATATGTGTAGCTATCGACTGTGAAAGATTCCCAAGCCCTGCTAGTACTTCCATTTTCTCGGGAGGGAGAACACTTTCTGGGTTTAAGCGTTTTCGCAAATCAGTCGTTTGTTTGTTGACTATTGATTTTATTACAGACTTGATGTTAGCAGGGACTTTATTCAAAACATACTGACTAAACTTTGATTTCGCATTTTCAGCAAGTACAGGCTGTTGATCAACGGGGCTATCATCTACACAAGTAACTGGAATTGAAGGATCGTACACTACCGGCGCATCGTCTTGTCTAATCATATGCGCAACATGTGGCTCAAAAATATTAGAATCCAGTCGCTGAGAAAGATAATACATGACTTTCTCAGCACCGCCACCCCATATTTTTCTTCCAATAAACAGAACTTGTTTCTTTTTACCCCTCATAATCTTCTTTCCCTCTTATTGCCCGAAATATTCTTCTCATTATTCCTCCTATTTTTTTTATAAAATAAGCATAAAAAGCAGAAAAAGATAAGTTTTTGTTTGAATTTCTACTTTTTATTAAAGTATCTACATTAATGCTTTCGTAGTTTTCTAAATACTTTCTCAAGGATGGTGCTATAGGGTGCCCAACAGTTTGACTTTGAATGTAATGAGCGACACCAGTTTCCAAATGAGATACACTCTCATAAGAAAAACCATCTTTTGAATAGTTATCAATAATTTTTTCCGCTCGTTTCCAAATATCTCCAAACTGTGATCCGGCAAATTTACGGTTAACATTCCATGCATGTGATTTTATGATATGCAACAATTCGTCTTTATTCTTGTTCTCATTGGCAAGCACCCATTCGAGTAAACGAAAAACTAGCGCCGGATGAAATCCTAAAGAATAAATATATGAACTAGGATCACTAGACACTTCTAAGTAAACATTGACAGCCTCCCGAGCTACCTTACTATCGTTCAAGTCAAGCAATGGGAAGAAATCCTCAAACGGGTGTTCATTTACATATCGAATACCAGATTTCGATGCATCAAATAAACAGGCAAGTTGAAATGTCTCCGAACCTTGCCCAGAATGATGCCGATATGTAAATGTACGTTCAGGAATAAAACACCCAGGAGAAATGGTCAATAATTTCAACCACATATCATAATCTTGAGCATACTTCAGTTCAATATCCATTTCCCCAACCTTCTTCCAAAGATTACGGCTAACACATATCCCAACTCCCATTATATAATTTCTGTAAAAAAGAATCGGAATTTGGTATTCACGTGCTGGGAGCGGTCCAAACAAATCTCGGTCGACCGTCTTTCCATCAAATTCATCGTACATATGAAAATGCGAGAAAAAAAATTCACAATCGTGGTTTTGGTCTATATATTTTTTGTGAACTTCCAATTTATCAGGTTCATACCAATCATCTGAGCTCAGCCAACAGATCCAATCACCTTGTGCATTTTCCAGCCCAGTATTAATTGCTGATGCCGTACCACCATTAGATTTATGAATCGGGTGAATTCGCTTATCAATGCGCGAATAATTTTCAATGAGTTCCTGTGTATCATCTGTTGAACCGTCATTCACAATTACCATTTCCCAATTTGGAAAAGTTTGGGATATGACACTATCAATCGCCTTTCTAATAAACTTCCCATGATTGTACGTGGGAATAATAATGGTAAACATCGGCTTTTCCATTTGAAATTCCTATCATTCAATATTTTTTTCTATCCACTTCGCTGTTTTCACAATCCCATCCTCAATCGTAACCAAGGGTTCCCAGCCAAGTAAATTTTTAGCTAGGTTAATATCCAAATGCAGGCTTTTTACATCAAAATCACGAGATCGTTCAAAATTAACCTCAAGTTGCACTCCTAGAACCAAGTTGATACTATTAATAACTTCATTCAATGAATAACATGCTGAGCCGCTCAAATTGAATAGCTTCTTTCCGTTTAGAGGTAAATCTTTTGCTAAAATCATAGCATGTATCAAGTCTGAAATATAAAAATAATCCCTGATAATCTTGTCTCCATCCCCCCAAACAGTGACTGGTTTCTTCTTCAAAGCATTATAAATAAACGTAGAGATGACACCCTGTCGCCTATGCGGATTTTGGCGTGGCCCGTAGGGAACCGAAGGGCGTAATATAACATACTCCATACCATATAAATGTGCGTACATTTGCACATATTTTTCAGCTGTTAACTTCGTTATACCATAAGGGTTGATTGGATTCGTCGGATGGTCTTCGTTTATGGGTAGCTCTTCAGGCTTTCCATAAACAGCTCCACCTGATGACAGGTAGATGATGCGCTGCACCTTAAAATCGCGGCATGCTTCTAACAAATTAATGGTTGGCTGGAGATTTATTTCAATATCGGAGAATACATTTTTTAACGCTGTTTCTGCAATTGTTGCCCAGGCAGTATGATATACAACTTGAATATTCCCATCCTCCAACACCCTTCTTGCAAGATTGATATCGCTCAAATTGCCTTGAATATATGAAACTTTTGTAGTTGGTAATTCGTACAATCGAGGATATAAATCCAATACGGTTATGTGATTCTTTGGTTCGCGAGCCAGCCCGTCAACCAAATGGCTACCGATAAACCCATTTCCACCTGTAACAAGAATATTTGTCATTTTTTATTAGTCCTTCATTGAAATCAGCCGAGCAGAAAATATTTATTGCTGGTATTTTTTCCCACGCCTGACCGCATGGCGATACATCTCAACCGCTTTTGGTTTAACATATGTATCAGATAGCTTTTCGTTGACAATTTTCTCATTGATCTCAGCGGCTTTATCCACCAAATCGTCATCTTTAACTGCCCGGCGAATGGCTTGAGCAATTTTATCAGGGTCTTCTGGGGGAATCAAAAGCCCATTCACTCCATCCTGTATCCATTCTTGGACGGAATCAACCCCGGAATGTACTGGCAGGGCACCTAAAGACATTGCTTCCACCAAAGTGCCGGGCAAGCCATCGGTTACAGTAGCAGCTATCAATAGACGTGAGCCGCCCATAATTCGAAGCCATGAATGGTAATCAAGATGCGGAATAATTTGTATATCTAAACCGGAGACTGCCCCAAGGATTGCAGCTTCATAAGAAACAGAGGGGGCAGCATGGCAAATCACAATCCGATAATTCAATAGATCTTCTTTACATAGGGCAAGGGCACTCATAATGGACAAAGCTCGCCCTTGTGGATCACCACCTGTGATATCACGCCCTTTTATCAAGATCGTACGGCGTTGTGAAGGATGGGCATGGATCTTATACTGGGCAGCATCCCAAGTAACTCCACCAAAAGCGGGTAAAAATCCCAGCATCTCACCATCAAACCCAAACTCTCGCGCCAGATTTGCGTCCCTTTCACATTCAGAAATATGATAGTCACATAAGGAAAGAACCTCTTCAACCCCCTTTCTGTGCAGGGTAGAAATGTTCGGAAAGTGCATTAAATCTGCCCCCCAGCTCGAATATACCCATGGGACATTAAAGCCGCCTAATATCTGGCGTGCGCGTGATACCGAAATCATCATGTTTTCCCAGTTGATATTTAACCCAAGAGAATGAATTATGTCAGGCTTTATGGTCTGAATTACGTCTGCCAAAGAATATGCCAAGGCAAACTCGCCGGATAATTTTTTGAGCAAATTGTTATTAGGAAAACGCCCGCGCAAATTGAATTTTCTTATTATTCTCCCAGCAATTTGGGTTAAAAAATTGTTGGTGATGGTCAGTTGATAGGGCAGGTTGTTGGGAATCGGAGAAATGGAAGGGATATAAAATTTTCCAACGCGAAATTCTGGGCACACGCCTATACTTCGTGGAAGACCTTGAAAAACGTGGATATCCCAGTTCTGATCTTGGAACTGGTTGATCCACCGGGCGGCGTGAATACTTGCAAGCTCTGTTATAAAAAGAATCTTCATATTCGTATACCTTACAAGCCGCGCATTCTTCGATAAATTTTTCGGATAATTTGCGAAAGACGCGATCCTGTATTTTCATCCTGATTTATCATGGCACGGAATATCTCAGAAAGACTTGGGTTAGCTATCTGATGGTTCAATTCGGATATTTTAGTTTGGAGGGCAACAAGTTGCTGATCCTTGCCTACTATTATATTGTTTTGTGCAACTATGTTATTGTTTTGTGCAACTATGTTATTGTTTTGTGCAACTATTTCCTCGTTCTTACTTACTATTGTGTAGTTTAGCGTAACGATTTGTTCATTTTTCTCAACAGCAGTATTATTAAGATCAACTATAGTTTGGTTCGCATCTTGAATTGTCTCAAACATTTCACCAATCCGCTGGTGCCGTCCACGGATCATTTCAATAGCTTGAAGTGCAACTTTCAATTCAGAGTCTGAATAAGTTACTTTTACAACCGGCGGCTGGATGTCATAATTAAAAGTTCGAAAATCATCTGCATACAATGATTGGATCAATTCTGCAGCCCGATCTGTAATAAGTTCAGACATGTAAGGAATCAGGCTTTCATTTGACCGTCGGTATGAAAACGGATCTGGCACTCCAGGACCAAGGTGCTTCTGTAAAGCAGATCGTAAATCTTGCAAATTTTCGATCTGGGTTAAATGAGTATACGAGATCAGATCTGGACGAAGTAAGTTGACTTGTGGTGTCCAGTGTTTATCTATATAATTAGGAGCTTCATAATAAGAAAGATACTCAAGAAATTTTTCAAAAGACCTTGCAATATCTATCTTGTTTTCTAGTGGGCTATTTAAGAAATCACACTTCTGATACGCTTTTGATTGTATTTCTCGTAAAACCAATTTGGACTGCCAAGCAGAAAAAATTCTCTTATATGGGTTTCGAACAACAGCAAAGCGAAAATAATTAGTGTCTGTAATTGAATCAGATAGTTCGCTCGGCAATAAGCCAGATACATATGGTGCAACTATATGAAAACTATCATGAATTATCAGATCTGGGGCAGACTCTAAACTAGTAGTAATCTTTGTTAGAGCGTCAGAACACTCCACTAAATTCGCAAACCACCATTTCAACGACGTACACGCGACCTTTGGGGTAGCAACATAAAGTAACTTATATTTTTCTGAAAGATATGAGTTCCATCGAAGAAACGTCCAAAGATCCTGGTCTTCAAATGGTAATTTTTTGTTAAACATATTAACTTATTTACCTTTAGTTTTTTTTTCACGAACGACCACAATTTTTCCAACCCTTTCAATTTCCTCAAATTTTTCAGAAGCAATCAATTCATCTAATAACTTACGAGGACCTAGATTAGGGTCAACAGCATCATCAAAAACAATTTTTGACCCACTCTTAACGTGAGGAATCCAAAGTTCAAAGTCTCTTTTTACAGCATCATAATTGTGATCGCCATCAATCCACAATAACGAAACTGCTTCTTTCCAATTATAAGCAAAGTACTCACTACTCAAATTGACAAGTGAAACAATTTCACTGCAGCCTAAATCAAGCATTGCCCGATAAAAAGCTGTCCGATCCTTAGGACCAAAAACTCCTCCAAGAACACCAATAAAATCTTTATGCGGATCAATAGCATAGACAGGGATCTGTGCGCCGTCTAAAGAACCACGTCCTAAAAAAACTGTTGACCCGCCTCGATAGGATCCAATTTCAATTATGCATCCCGAAGTAAGCTCTTTAGCAAGACAATACAGTAATACACCTTCTTCAAACGAAAGCATGCATTCTGTTTGAGATTGGCAGTGTTTGAGGACATCGAGCGTATTTTCAGGTAAGTTTTGGAGACAATTCTTGTATAGATCCATTTGTGAATTCCTTAGTGTACATTAATATATTCAGAATATTATATGAACCAATAATGTCACATACTTAAACTGGTCGAAAGAAGTAATATTATTAATAAATCTTCGCACTTACTGGGGATGACTGTAAATCACAAACTCCAAACGAGTTATGTGATTTCTTATACTGCACTCTAAACATACCTGCATCCATTATACGATGCAGGCAAGTAGGCTCATAATATGACCAAACCCCCCCACCAACAAAGTATGCACCAGACAACAATGTCATTTTAAATTCGAATACAATATTAAATTTTTGTCCAGCTTGTATTAAATCAATATACTTTCCTTCTTCCGGATGAACCTGACCAGTTATGACTACGCCAGAGACCGAACGAATGTGAATGCCAAAATAAACGCTTTTACTATCCGATAAAAATATTCCTGACATCTCAAATCGATAATTCTCCCCAGCAGATAAGACATTCACAGGAATCCCATTCATATTCAGGATCTGAAGCGATTGAATTTCAGCCCCTTGTAAAGGGTATACGACCGTTGTTTCGGGGATAAGCCCTGGATCAAAATAATCTCCCAAGACATTTTCACTAGCGCTATCTGTAGGTTGTTCTAGTTCTGGATTCTGTTTAGAGGAGCTTGAAACTATAACATTGGCTTGCATTTGGTCATAGTTTTGATACTCCTGCAGTAATTCGGTGTAATAATCAGGGGGAGCATAAATCAATTTTTGGTAGGCACGGACCACCTGCAAAGGTCGAGAATACATCAAACGCCTGCCATTTTCAAGTAGCAACGCACCATCACACAGTTCTACGATCTGCCCACCCGAATGAGAGACAAATAAAATGGCTGTTCCTTTGCTTTTCAATTCCTCCAACCGCGCAAAACATTTACGTTGGAATTTTTCATCCCCTACTGCAAGCGCCTCATCAACAACAAGAATATCAGGGTCGATCATTGCTTGTACGGCAAAGGCAAGCCGGACAACCATACCACTTGAATATGTCTTTACAGGCTGTTGAATAAAATCTCCAATATCCGCAAAGGCAGCAATAGCATCAAAACGAGAATCGATCTCCTCCTTTGTGAGACCCAGAACGGCACCATTCAGGTATACATTTTCCTGCCCGGTAAACTCCGGGTTGAAACCAGAACCAAGCTCAAGGAGAGCTGCAATGCGACCATTCGTTTTTACAGATCCAATGGTAGGGCTTAACGTCCCACAGATAAGTTGAAGCAGGGTCGATTTTCCCGATCCATTGCGCCCTATGATACCAACGGTTTCACCTTTTTTGACCTCAAATGAAACATCCTGCAGCGCCCAAAATTCACGGAAGTAATTTACGGGCGCAACTCCAGAAAGTTTCTGTAAACGAGGTAATACTGCCTGTTTAAGTCGATCCTGTGGTTGGTTATAAATATGGTAGCACTTGCTGAGTCCATCTACCTTGATAGCAACTTGATCAGATGACATCCGCAAATCCTTTGCGCAATTTCTGAAACGACCAAAAACCCATCGCAGCAATGGCGAGTCCTGAAATTAAGGCAGTACCCAAAACAAACCAATCTGGAGGGATGCTCAAGATCAATACGTTGCGGAACTCAATAATGATATAAACAAGCGGGTTAAGTTTAATTAAATTTTGATAGTTTTCCGGCAGGGCAGACACCGGATAAAACACAGCAGACAAAAACATAAGGGCTGTCGTAAATACACTGGTTACCTGACCAATATCGCGAACATAAACCCCCAACGCCGCTAAAAGCCAGCCAATCCCCATACTTGCAAAGAGAAGAGGCAGTAACACCAACGGTAGGAAGATGATCGTCCAGGGCAGGATGTGGTTAGTGATAACCTGCATGATCAGCAATACAAAAACACTTACCATACTATGAAAAAGCACAGATCCAAGCGATACCAAGGGCAATATCTCAAGAGGAAAGACTACTTTTTTGACATAATTAACGTTGGAAACGATCAAACCTGGTGCACGATTGATGCCTTCGGAAAAGAGTCCGAATACGATCATGCCCGCAAAAAGGAGAATAGCAAAGTCAGTTTTGCTTTCACCCGCATCCGTGCTCCAGCGGGATTTAAACACTACTGAAAAAACAAAAGTGTACACCACCAACATAAGCAATGGGTAGATGAACGACCACGTTAAACCTAAAAGAGAGCCTCGATAACGCGCAGAAACATCGCGGCGTATCATTTGTAATATTAAATGACGATTACGCCATAGGCTCGTAAACATTGCTATTGGCGAGGTTTCGTGTATATTGTAAGGTTTCATATATTTAAGGTTAACCTTCAGCATCTTTTCAAAAAAATCGGTATTTGGCACGAACTGTTGGAGGTTCAGATCGGGGGATATATGTTTAGGATAGCCAATTTCAGATCAGGCCCGTCAAACACAGCAATCTTGTATTCTAAGCCAGCAATGTTAATTTACAGGCATTTCATAAATAAGGTCATTTTGTTACCCCATCCCCATAAATAAAGTAAAAGTGCTCCAGTATGGGGTGTGGCAAACACCGAAATCATATCAGGGTTTTGTGCAAAACGCAAAACCACGATTTTCGGAGAAGCTCCAACATACCAAGCAACAACTCGTCAAAACAAGGTTGGTAAAACCAATGTGGAATCGAAACGATACCAGTGTAACACTCTCAACACAAAGATATACCGCCCCATAAACGCTGGGAGTGGCGATTGTTGTATGTGCGGCAATTTACTGCAGATTGCCCGCCATTATCATTCACTACGGCACGCCAAATCTGAGCTGCGCATCCAGCAAGGGGGAGAGATCATTATAGTGGGGCAAGTAATAGATAACCGACAAATCCTCCAAGGGCAACCCCATCAACTGCGTAAAGCTGGTACTGGAGAGCAACCCCGTCCCCTGATTGTTCCAAGCCTCACGCAACGCCACCACGATCTTCTTGTTATCCGTACTCTCCACCTTGACCGGACCCGCATCCAAGGTGGGATAGTTCACCCGATAGCTGGCACCCGGAGCAATATTGACCGTCTCCTGCAAGACCCCTCCGATCGTGATCGCCACCGTGGCTGTCGTGGTGTCAACATTCCCGATGCGCAGTTGAGCATCCAGGAGAGGCGACAGATCGTTGTAGTGGGGCAGTAAATAGGTATCCGACAGTTTCTCAGCAGGAATGCCCATGACCTGCGCAAAGCTCGTGCTGGCAAGCAAGCCCGTTTGTTGATTGTTCCAAGCCTCACGCAACGCCACCACGATCTTCTTGTTATCGGTACTCTCCACCTTGACCGGACCCGCATCCAGGGTGGGATAGTTCACCCGATAGCTGGCACCCGGAGCAATGTTGACCGTCTCCTGCAAGACCCCCCCGATCGTGATCGCCACCGTGGCTGTCGTGGTGTCAACATTCCCGATGCGCAGTTGAGCATCC
>JAFLCF010000039.1 GCA_017303735.1 Anaerolineae bacterium | reverse complement strand
CCGAGCAATTTCAAGCATTTTACGGCGAACTTCAGGTGAAACTCTCAATCTCGCAAATTCATCTTTCATTTTATCTACCCTCCTAGTGAAACCTCCCCTCCCCGCGCTCGTCGGGGAGGGGTTGGGGGTGGGGTTTTAACCTAAAACTTCCACATCATGCGGACCGGACTCTTTCAAGCCTGCACCAGTCATGCGGGTGAAAATGGCTTTTTGTTGGAATTCTTCAATGTCTCTTGCGCCGCTGTAACTCATGCCCGATTGCAAACCGCCGACGAGTTGATTAAGCACTTCACGTGCTTTACCGCGATACGGAACCGCCGCTTCGACGCCTTCTGCTACATAATCTTCTACTTCTTCGCGGGTGAGGTCATTGCCTTCGCGTTTGTTACGTTCGATATTCGCCGCCAACGATGCCATGCCGCGCGATGCTTTATAACGATGTCCGCGACGGGTCATGATCATGCCGGGGCTTTCATCGGTGCCAGCCAGCATGGAGCCAATCATCACCGTTTGGGCACCCGCTGCAATAGCTTTGGCGACATCACCCGGAAAACGAATACCGCCATCGGCGATGATGGGAGTTTTACTATCAACAGCAGCTTTGGCACACTCTATGATCGCTGTTAATTGCGGAACACCAGAACCCGCAACCTGACGTGTGATACAGATCGAGCCGGGACCCACCCCCACTTTGACTGAATCCACGCCCGCATCAATGAGGCGTTTGGTTCCATCTGCAGTTGCAACATTCCCACCAATGATCTGCGCTTCTGGGAAATGCTTGCGGATATTCTTGAGCATATCCAATTCAAGCTGTGAGTCACCGTGAGCAATATCGACCACAATGCAATCTGCACCAGCTTGCAAAGCGGCTTCAACGCGGCGCATTTCTTTATCGCGCACACCCACTGCCGCGCCTACTGCCAAACGTCCTTTTGCATCTTTGGTTGCCTTGGGGAATTTGGTGATCTTCATAATGTCTTTCAATGTCACTAAACCGGTCACCTTGCCATTCGTATCCACGAGCGGAAGTTTCTCGACGCGATGCTCGTGTAATAAACGCTCGGCGTCTTTCAATGTGGTGTTCGTTGGGGCGCTGCGCACGGAACGAGTCATAATGGCTGTGACGGGTTTGGTATCATCTTCTTCAAAGAGTAGGTCACGGGTGGTAATGATGCCGACCAACTTCTCATGCTTATCGACGATCAAAATGCCGCCGGTATCTGTTTCTTCGACGATACGCTTCACATCTCCAACTGTGGCTTGGTCTGTCATCGTGAGCGGATTCTCCACGACGAAGGATTCGGCTTTCTTCACCCGCTCGATCTGACGGGTTTGTTCGGCAATGGTCATAAAGCGATGGATGATACCAATACCACCTTCACGTGCCATCGTGATCGCCATTTCACTCTCGGTGACCACGTCCATATTGGCAGAGACGATGGGCGCTTGAAGGAATATTTTTTTTGTGAGTGGGCTTTTGGTGGAAAGGACGCGGCGCGAATCGACATTGGAATATTGTGGGACCAGCAGCACGTCGTCATAGGTTAGAGCGGTTTCGGGCAAAATTCTCATAGGGTTTTCGTTCTCCTCGCGCACGAATTATACCCAGCGCGGTCATAAATTGCCTTTATTAAAAAGGCGGGAAAAGGCAATTTATGACCGTGGGTATTTTATAATGCTGGGTAGAAATATAACAGAGTAAGAAAACCTCGCTGAAACGCTGGCAAGTTCGAGCGAAGAAAGAGGCGCTGCTCTTCATCAAATAAATCACACGTCGGGTGGAAAAATCCCGAATTTCGGAGGATGTCATGACAGTTATCGCAGTGATCGGTTCGCAATGGGGAGACGAAGGCAAAGGCAAGGCAGTGGATTTTCTGGCAGAGCGCGCGGACTATGTAGCGCGTTTCAACGGCGGGAATAATGCGGGGCACACGGTCATCAATGAGTTTGGGACGTTCAAGATCCATCTTGTGCCTTCGGGTATTTTTGCGCAGAACACCACCGGCTTGATCGGCGGCGGTGTGGTCGTGGACCCAACGGTGTTGATCGAAGAAATTGAAATGCTCAACAAAGCGGGCGTGAATGTGAACGGACGTTTGTGGGTTTCGCCGCGTTCGCATATCATCATGCCGTATCATAAGATACTCGATGGCTTGTATGAAGAAGCCAAAGGCAAAGGCGCTACCGGAACCACCCGGCGCGGAATTGGACCCGTGTTCGCGGACAAGGTCAGCTACAACGGAATCCGCTGGACGGATTTTGCCAGTGATATGTTCGAACAACGCTTGCAAGTGCAATTGGAATTGAAGAATAAGATCATCACGGCCTTGGGCGGCGAAGCATTAGATTTCCAAAAAGTGTGCGATGAATATCGCGGCTATTATGAGAAGGTCAAGCCGTATCTCAAAGAATTGTTCCCGCTCGTGCAGGAAGGCTTGAAAACGGACAAGACTTTTTTGCTCGAACAAGCCATGGGTACATTCTTAGATACCGATTGGGGCACCTACCCATTTGTGACGGCATCCACCACCATCCCTTCGGCGGCCTCGGCGGGTTTGGGCATTCCGCCCAAGTACATCAACAACGTGATCGGCGTGACCAAAGCCTACACCACTCGTGTGGGAGCGGGTCCGCTGCCGACGGAAATTCTTGATACCAAGAGCGCCGAGTATGAACAGTTCGGCGAAGTGGCAGCTACCACTGGGCGCATTCGACGTGTGGGCTGGTTAGACTTGGAGATCATTAAAACCGCAGTGCAACTGAGCGGCATGACCGAGATCTGCCTCACCAAGCTGGATGTGTTGAGTGGATTGAAAGAACTTCAAGTGTGTGTGGGTTATAAAATGAACGGAAACGCTGTGACCTACCCCGAAGTGGACGCCTATGGCTTGGACAAGGTGGAATGTGTGTACGAAACTTTCCCAGGCTGGAGTGAGGACATCAGCAAGGCAAAATCATTTGAAGAGTTACCCGTCAACGCACAGAAGTATGTAAAGATGATCGAAGATGCAACAGGTGTGCCTGTGAAGTGGATTGGGGTGGGTCCGGCAAGGGATGAGACGATACGAAGATAAAAGATGTGAAATTAAGAAACATTACTACGCAAGAAAGAAGGTTGGCTACACAAATGGCAACCTTCTTTTTTGTAAGGATGAGTAGCCTGTAAAAGTTAATATTGCAAAATTAAGCAACCAAACCTGTAAACACACTGCAAAGTGTTTTCACGATTAAATAAGTGATAATGGGCAAAGAAAAATTATGACACCTACAGCGAAAATCCTCGTCATTGATGATGACACAGCCATTACTGAATTGATGGGCATGCTTCTGAAAACCTTCGGGTTCGAAGTTCTCACCACCAATATTAGCTCAGAGGGCGTACGGCTTGCCCGTGAAGAAAACCCGAATGTGATCTTGCTCGATCTGATGATGCCCGAGCTTGATGGATGGCAGGTTTGCAAAGCGATCCGCCAGACCAGCAATGTTCCCATCCTCATCTTATCTGCGATCAACGACCCGCGCATGGTTGCCAGCGTCCTTGATGTCGGTGCAGATGACTTCCTCGTGAAGCCCGTTCCGAGCGGCGTTTTGGTTGCCAATATCAAGAAGCTAATGCGTCGCAATACCGGCGCATTGGATTTATCCAAGTTAAAAAAAACAACAGCCTTCACTCAGACTAACCAACCGCTTCCCTCCTAGCCGAGCACTGGTTCCGTTATATAAAAATTGACCGTCCCTTCAAGTTAAGGACGGTCAATTTTTTATTTCAGCCGTTGCAATGCATCGGCGGTTCTCTCGGGCTGTTCCATCATCGGCATGTGACCCGCACCTAGCAATTCCACCAGGTGCGCAGCAGGGACAAGAGTTTTGATCTCCCGCGCCCGATCTACCGGAATCAACTCATCTGCATCGCCGTGAACAAGAACTAACGGAAGTTTGAACGAAGCGAGAAATGAGGTCAGATCCTCACGCTCCGCCATGGCTTTAAGCGCACCCGCCACACCTGAAATGCTCTGTTTTCCGATCAGAGAACGGACAACATCACGCACACGCTGATCTGGAGAGAGTTTGTCTGTCATCGCTGCAGCAACGATCCCGACACCCTTCTCACTCACGTCTGCGGCAGTCTTATATCTGCCTTCTTTTCGTTCAGGTGTATCTCCCATCGCCTGCGAAGAGACCAAAGACAGTCCGCTGACCCGATCTGGAAACGCTTTGGCAAAAGCGAGTGCCACATACCCACCCATCGAGTGCCCAGCAAAGGCTGCTTTCTGTATCCCAATTGAATCCAAAATAGCGGCAAGGTCAGCGGCAATATCCGTCATCGAATACGGTGTTTCAACCGTGGCAGATTCGCCAAATCCGCGCACATCAGGCAGGATGAGGTCAAAATCGTTCTCAAGCAAGGGAACCACGTCGCTCCAAATGGAATGGTCCAACGGGTAACCATGGATCAAAACAAGCGGAGTTCCCTTTCCGCGGCGGTCAAATGCAAGTTCAATACCATTAAAAGTTATCGTACTCATATGCTCCTACTTCCAATTCACAGCGGTCTTCAATTTGCTGCCTAATTTGGATCTGTAAAATACAAACCCATTATCCCGACCGAATTCAAAAACACGGCGGGTGATGTCCACGTCAGCTTTGCAGTATTCCGCAACCTTATCCAATTCACCCTTTCGAAACCACTCAACAGATTGTATGCCATCTGCGGTTTTGGCTGCACCTAAGGATGCACTTGCCAGGCTATCGAGGCTTACTCGAAAGCCAAGGTTCTTTTGCAGATCAAGCAGCATATCCAAGGTAGGGATCGAAGCAAGGCGGGTCTGCGGCGAATAAGGCTGAAGGACTTTGTAATCAAAATGCTGCAAGTTAAATCCGATCACCTTGGTTGCAGATTTCAACTCCTGCAACAAAGCAGGGACATCCTGCTCCCAATAAACAGTGAAGTCATTCTTTTCAGTCGAATAGGTGACAGCACAGGCAACTTTCAACTTATCCACATTGTCACGTCCGCCGACATCATCGAACAAATTTTGGGTTTCCAGATCAAAGAACACGTAGTTCATGATTCACCTGCTCCTTTCGCTACTTCTTCACGGGCAAAGGCAATCGCCTCTTCTCGATTGGTTATCTTTCCAGCCGCCTGATTTTCGCGGATCAACTCTAACAATTGCCCGACGAGCTTGCCAGGTTTGATGTTTAATTCCTTCATCAGGTCATTGCCATCCACCAGGCGCGGCGGGGCGACTACTTCTTCAGGTCGTTCCCAATAGTTTTCGAGCAAAATGCGCGCAATGTCGAGATACGCCGTCCAGGTAGTTTGGGTGAGTTCATTGCCTTTGGTGCCGCGCACATCTGCGAGGGCAAGCAAAATCAGGTCTACGCCCGCGCCGTTACTGTCACGGAAAAAACGATAGATCGCCTTGCGAGAAGGAGGCTGCTGGGCATTTTCCAACCGATCTGCAAAGAAGTGGATGCGCATGTGATTGGCAATGATCGCATGCAATCGCTCCACTTCATCGTTACTCAAGTTGAAGGAACGTCCGCGCGCGGCGGTGACATCCGCGCCCTTAATATCGTGATCAAAGAAGCGGATGCGTCCGTTCTCGTCAATCGTCTTCGTATCGGGTTTGCAGATGTCGTGATACAAAGCCGCGAAAAATAGAAGCGAACGATGTGAGCGGTTGGGGTTGAGCGGACTGGCAAAATGTTTGGCGATCTGGTCGCGATAACGCCCGATCTTCAAACTAACCAATCCCATGAACATGTCGCTGGTCTTTTCAGGGTCAAAATCAATGCGCAGGGATGAGGTCAATAGATCGTCCAACTGATCGAGAACCGCAAGGGTGTGCATCCACACATCATGGATGTGCGGCGGAGATTGGGTAACGCCTTTCATCTTCAACAGTTCGGGCATGAGGTGAGGCAATACCCCCAGCATCTCCAAAGCACGGATGGAAGCGCTGGCTTTGGGTCCGCCCAGCATTTTGAAAACTTCATCGCGCAAGCGTTCAATGGAAACGTTGCCAATTGTTCCGGCGGCTTGTTTCATGAGCTCGCGTGTATTCTTCTCAATACCAAACCCGAAAGCGGCAGCCTGACGCACCCCTCGCAAAATCCGCACCGGGTCATGCAGAAGAGAAGTTGGCGAACAGGCACGGATCACTCCGGCACGGATATCCGTCGCCCCGTTGAGCGGATCGATGATGGTAATGTCACGCGGATTGAAAGCAATGGCGTTGATGGTGAAATCGCGGTCTCGCAAATCTTCTTCGAGGGTAGCGCCGCGATAGGTTGCAAAATCAAGATAAGTGAAGGTACCATCGTCATTCGTGAGGACGACGCGCCCCGTATCCCGTTCATCATCGAGCACCATAAAGTCGGCTTGGAGAGAGTTGGCGATGCGTCGGGCGAGGGAAATGCCGCTCGAAGGCAAGGCAAAGTCAAAGTCGGGAGAGAGGCGGTTCTTCAACAAATCCCGCACCGCGCCGCCAACGAGATACACTTCCTCATCAGGCGGGAGCAGTGAGATTATTTTTTCCAGTAAGGGTGGGAAGTTAAACGGAACGGACATGAAACGGATCTCTGTTCTTTCTTTATGGCGGCTGGCTTGTGAGGCTCGCAACGCTTGTTCGGGCGTGCCGCCCTGTGCTACCACACGTCCGCGTACGAGGGCGACCCAGCGCCCGGCATACGGTGAGTTTGCATGATTCTCTTCACTCATAATATCCCCATAGCACCGGCGTTTATTCAGCAGGCTTGTACTTGTTCAGATCCACGACGCCAACGAAGTTCAAGTTACGATGATATTCATCGAGGTCGAGCCCGTAACCATAGACAAATTTATTGGGAATAGTGAAGCCGAGGTAATCAATGGGTACGTGTGCTTCGCGGCGGTCGGGCTTATCAAGCAAGGCGCAGACTTTGAGGGACCGGGGCTGGCGGGTTCCCAACATTTGCAAGACCGCGGCGATGGTATGACCGCTATCGACAATGTCTTCAACGAGCACAACGTTATGATCGCGGATATCCATTTGCAAGTCGAGGGTGACACGAGCCGACCCGCTGGATTCTCGTCTGCCGACTCCATAAGAGGAGACTGCCATAAAATCCATCATATGCGGAACGGTAATGTGCCGGCTCAGATCCACCAGAAAGGGCACAGCGCCGCGCAAAATACAGATGAGCAGGAGGTCTTGTCCGTGATAATCGGCACTGATCTGCTTGCCCAATTCAGCAACGCGTTTCTGTAAAGAATCGGCATCAATAAGGATCTCAGCGAGTACGTCTTGATAGTTTTGCATGAATGTCGTTCCTTCGTTTTATTGTTTATTAGTTTACATCAAATTTCATGTCTTCACTACACACTCATCAAACTACAAAACGCCCCACTAGCGCGGGACTTCGTGATGCTGGCGACAGCGGGCTTCGTACAATTCAGATGCGCCGACGATAACAACCGGCTCATCATAACGGGCAGGCTTGCCGTTCACCAAACGTTGAGTTCGGGAGGCATCTCCGCCGCAGACCATGCAAATAGCGTGGAGTTTCAATACTTCTTCGGCTTTTGCCATCAACTCAGGCATCGAGCCGAATGGCTCACCGCGAAAGTCCATGTCCAACCCGGCGGCGATGACGCGGATGCCGCGTTCGGACAATTCCTGTGCCACGATAGTGATCTCGGGGTCGAAGAATTGCACTTCATCCAAACCAACCACCGTGGTATCTTTTTCGATCCGATCACGGATCTCGGCGGCTTTTTGTACAGGGATCGCA
Source organism: Anaerolineae bacterium (assembly GCA_017303735.1). The sequence continues at coordinate 19,871 of JAFLCF010000039.1, read as the reverse complement.
TTGAACGTGGAGCCGGTGTGCGAAGCGACCTTTTCCACTGCATAGCGCACGTCGATGGCGGGTTTAAAAACCTGCACCTTTTGTTTTGCGATCGTCGCCCGAACCAGGCGGCGGATCAGTTCATCGGTCTTGCCGCTAAACATCGAACCACAGACAACTTCGATCAAACCATGGGTGTGCATCATAGAAACTCTCCTCCCCCTCCATGCGGGGAACAATTGATAGGGTTTATCTTATCGCGCATCTACTAACTAAACGACCATGTGCTGAAAATTACGAAGGGAAATCGAATTACTTTTTATTGTATTATGCGATACTGCGTAAAAACAGGCAGACGCTTTTGCATCTGCCTGTTTAGTTTACCTGATAAAAGCTGACTGACAAAGAGCCGCCTCTAACGGAATTATTCGTCTGCTTCGGCTGTTTCTGTCGTCTCAGCCGGTTTTTCGGCTTTCACTTTTTCGACCTTCTCAACCTTGGGAGGTTCAGGAAGTTCGATCTCAAGAGCGCGCAGTTTCTTCTTGGCAGCCGTCAATGCAGATTGACCAAAGCCACTGATCGCAAGAAGAGCTGCTTCACCTTCAGCGAATTTCTCAACGAGCTGACCGATGTTCAGAACACCAGCACGTTTGAGTCCTTCGGTAGCGCGCGGGGTCAGACCGAGATCGTCCACAGAACGGTTATTAACGTTCGTGGATTCTTCACGGGTCTTCTGTTCTTCCACATACGATTGGCGGGCAGAAAGCTTCTTATAGAAGCGGTCTACCTGACCTTCCACATCGAGAAGCTTCGCAGATTCGCCGGTATAAAAGGGATGACAGTTGGAACAAACGTCAATGCGCAGTTCCTTGCTGGTGGAAGTGGTCGTCCAGGTGTTGCCGCAGGAAGCGCAAGTCACCTTGGCATCGTAAACCTTGGGATGGATATCAGCTCTCATTATTCCACCGCCTCAGCAGGAACGATGTTGACGCGTTTGCGTCCGCGATACACATCGAACATCACAACGCCGTCTGCGACTGCAAACAAGGTATCATCCTTGCCAACCATCACATTGAGACCCGGCTTGATCTTGGTTCCGCGCTGGCGCACCAACACATTACCAGAAAGCACGAACTGACCGGCGTAGCGCTTCACACCCAAGCGCTGGGAATTACTATCTCTACCATTGCGGGTTGAACCGCCACCTGTTTTATGTGCCATTGTCTACCTACCTTTACTTCTTTTCCGTCTTTTTGGTCGTAGTGGATTTCTTGGCGGCAGGCTTCTTCTCTGCGGAAGGCTTCGCCGCTTCCTTCTCAGCCTTGGCTGGCTTCTCTGCTTTCGCCTTGGGTTTCGCCTCAGCCTTTGCAGGTTTGTCGCCCGGCTTGCCGATGAAATCGATCATCAAACGGGTATAGTGAGCGCGGTTGCCGCCGCGAACGCGGATGCGTTTCTTCGGGCGATACTTAAAGGAGAGAACCTTGGGACCTTTGGTGTGATCCACCACAGTTGCAGAGACGATGATTCCGCTGACAGTGGGAGTTCCCACCAGAACGGCATCGCCATCTGCCATGAGCATCACGCGTTCAAATTCAAACGATGTACCCACTTCATGGGCGAGGCGATCCACATCCACTGTGGTGCCTTCGACGGCACGGTATTGCTTGCCGCCGCTTTCAACGATTGCAAATTTCATTTTCTTTTTCTCCAGTCATTCACTTCGCCAAGATAACCTGCGGGGATCTTGCACCCTTCGCCTGTTTCTGGGGAAGCTGGGTTAGTAAACAAACAACTACCCCGGAATTTGACCTCCGGGGTGGAAGCGGACGGTATTATACATGCAGACTTGCGGACTTGTCAACGAGTTTTAGGCTTGTGAAAGCCGCCAGATCGGGGAGCAAGCTCCGGGTCCACAAAGAGGCGTTTTTATCCTTTGGGGATAATGGAGGTGATGGTCCTGGTCACTGCCTGCAATTGACCCGCGTGCGCCTTCAACTTATTCGCATCACCAGTTTTCAAACCTGAATTAACGTCTGTGATGGTTTTGGAAGTGGCAACTTCATTATCGATGATCTTCTGAGTGATGCTTTCCATGCTGACCAGCATTTGCATGACATTCTTGGGGATGATGGGCAGGTTCTTAAGAATGGGCAGAAGCACATCCAGAATCTGGTTGGCAGTGCGGGCGTACTTGACCGTGAGGGTGTGAAGCGAGCCGATCGATGAGGTCAACTCAATGGCAACTTCCTGGATCGAGTCGATCATTTCTTTGTGCTGCTCAATGATCTTGGAAATATCCGTGATCGAGGCGGTCAGCTTGTCTGAAAACTTGACGTACGAGACAGCGCCAGATTTGGAAACAGCGGAACCGGCTTTTACTGCACCTTTGATGGGGGTTGGCATGGGAAGAATCCTCCAGAAAAAAATAAAATGATGCCGCCGCGCGGCAGATTGAACCAAATATACTTTGATTCGTTTTACATAACAACCTTGTTGACAAAGCCCGTTTTCTCGTATATGCTGATAACGATTTACCTTAAACAAAAAGGAGACGACTATGAGCGATGCAGATGTACGCTGGGAACGAACTCGCAATCTTTTGCTCTGGCTGGCGATTCCGTTGATCCTTGGGTTACTTGCGGCTTCAGCCGTGCCGCAACCGATCATTGGGGTGATACGGCTTGAAGATGCCATCTATACCTATTCGGCGCAGAACACCATCAAGCAGATCCAATACGCCATTGACCATGCAGAAGTGCGGGCAGTGGTGTTGGTGATCGACAGCCCCGGCGGGACGGTCGTCGACACAGAATCCATTTATATGGAACTCACCCGCTTGCGTGAGAAGAAGCCGGTTGTGACCGTCGTCAACGGCATGTCTGCCAGCGGCGGGTATTATCTCTCGGTCAACACGGATTACATCTTCTCCAAGTCTTCCTCGCTGGTGGGAAATATCGGCGTGATCGGTTACCTGCCTCCCTCCCCTTTCGTGATCGAAGACATCATTACCACAGGTCCTTATAAGTTATGGGGCGCGCCGCGCGATTCAGACATGCGCCAGGTGGACATGATGAGACAGGGTTTCTTCGAAGCTGTCAAACTTGGGCGCGGAGATAAACTCACAGCAGACGATGGGGTGATCTTCAGCGGACAGATCTGGTCTGGCATGGATGCGCTTAAGCTGGGCATCGTGGATGCATTCGGCACCGAAACAGACGGTGCGAAGAAAGCCGCCGAATTTGCGAAGGTTGCAAATTACAAAGTGCTCGACCTCGCAGAGCCTGCCGGTGTGGTCTTAAATAGCGGTTTCTTCTTTATGGAAGGCGCTGATGGCATCATTTTGCCCTATCCCAAAGAAGCGGGTTTCTACATGCTGTATATTCCGCTCCTACCGGTTAAACAATAGGAGGATGCCATGAAACGTTCATATCTTTACATTGCGATCCTTGCCCTGCTCCTGCCAGCCCTCCTGCGTGGACTGTGGTTCTACCGCGGCATCCCGGCACAACGACCTGAGATCGCCACGCCTGATTACGCTTCCTTCGCAAGACCCGAAGCGGCGGTCAGCACGCCCGACCTGGACAATGTCGATCAATTCGGCGGGACGGTTTTGGTGGACGGCTATCACGGAAACCAATTCGCCTTGAACGAGATCGACGCACTGACATCCGCCATTCAAGCGCGCGGCGGGAAGATGGAAATTGTTACCGATGCCCTCTCGCTGGAATCTCAACTGAAAACTGCCAGCGCTTTTGTCACTATTTCGCCGAGTGCGATCTTTTCGCAGTACGATACCCAACTGCTCAAGAGCTTCACAGAACGCGGCGGCAGAATCCTCGTCTTCACCGATGCGACTCGTTTCTTCCTCAGCTACGATTACATTTCGGGCAATCCGATCGCCCTTGGAGATGCCAACGCAGCAAACACCCTGCTCAAGCTATGGGACATCTCTGTAAACAACGATTACCTTTACAACACCGTAAAAAATGAAGGCAACTTCCGCAACGTGCTGTTCGATGATTTTGCCAAAAGCGAGTTGACCTTTGGCTTAAGCGAAGTGGCGCTCTACGGCTCGCATTCGGTTGAATCGGCTTCGGGGGAGGTTCTGCTCCAAGGCGCACAGACCAATCTCTCGTCGGCGGATGATGCGCATGATCCCAACGCAGGCGGCGCAGTAGTGAGCGAAGACGGCAGTGTGGCGGTCTTCGGTGATTTCACCTTCCTCTCGGCTCCCTATAGCACCTATACCGACAACGCCACCCTCATTCAAAATCTGGCAGACTTTGCCCTTTCTGGTGAGCGAGCCGTCAACCTCAACAACTTCCCGTATTTATTCCAAGAGAAGACGGTGCAGGTTTTCGTTTCGCCCGATCTTCAAAAGGTGCCCAGCCTGGTGGCAGCGCTTGGAAACCTGCAATCTTCGATGCGCCTGTTGAATTACAAACTTGAGTTCGTAGACAAAGCACCCACCTCTGGCGATACAATCATCATCGGCACTTTCGACGTAACAGACGAGTACGATGCCTATTTGAAAAAAGCCGATGTGGAGATCGACTTCGACTTGATCAACACAACCCAGTTTGGCGAAGTCAGCCGTTCAGGGAATGCCCTCGTCATTTTTGACGCGAACAAAAAAGGCAATACCCTTGTACTTGCTGCAAACTCATCAGAGGACCTGCTCACCCTGCTCGGTTCACTTGGGTATGGCAGCCTCGGGTCCTGCTTAACAAGTGATCAGGTTGCAGTTTGCAGCGTCGGTGCGGATGATTTCTATTCTGACGAATCGTTTGAAGATCCAAGCGAGGAATCTCCAACAGATGAATCAACCGAGCCCACGCCAGAAGTAGCCCCAACACCCAGCGGCTAAACCGCTCAATGAAATGATCGACATCGCCTCCGAATCACAAGCTGATTCGGAGGCTTTTCATTGACAAAACCCCCGCGATACTTTACATTCGCTTCATGACTACGTTCAGCCTGCTTCAGCGTCAGATCATCGAATCTCCTCTGAATACGCGCCTCTTCGTCTCTGGCGTGACGGGCACAGGCAAAACGACGGCAGGCGTGGAACGCATTCATTATTTGCTGGAGCAAGGCGTTCCCGCAGATACGATCCTGCTCCTCACCCCTCAACGGACATTACAGGAACCCTATCTCGAATTGCTTGAGAGCCCATCTCGCATGGCGGGCGGTGAAGTGACCCCAGCCACCATTGGTGGTCTTGCGAGGCGCATGTGTGACCTGTTCTGGTCACTGGCGGCAGAACAAGCAGGGTTCAAAAACCCCGATCAACCACCGATCTTCCTCACCCTTGAAACGGCACAATATTATATGGCGCACCTTGTGCGTCCCTTGATCGAAGAACGGGGTTATTTCGACTCGGTCACCATCAGCCGCAATCGTTTGTATTCGCAGATCATCGATGGGCTCAACAAAGCCGCCATCGTTGGCTTTCCACATACCGAGATCGGCACCCGGCTGGACTCTGCCTGGTTTGGCGACCCTGCTCAACGAAGGGTATATCAGGATGTACAGGAATGTGCCAATCTCTTCAGGCAACATTGTTTCGATCACAACATGCTCGACTTTTCATTACAACTTGAGATATTTCACACCATCCTTTGGCAGAATGAGCAGGTACGTAATTTCCTTTCCAACTCGTATCGGCATTTGGTGTATGACAATGTCGAAGAAGATATCTCCTGTGCACATGACATTCTCAACCAGTGGATGGCAGATTTCGACTCGGCGCTTTTGTTGTACGACACTGCTGCAGGGTACAGAAAATTTCTGGGCGGCGACCCAGCCAGCGGCTTGGAACTGAGCCGCATTTGCGATCAGGTGATTGATTTGAACGAATCCTTCGTCTCGTCGGCACAGGTCATTCAATTATCGAACGCGCTGGTCTCTGCAATCACCAGTGAAGGAGACATTGATGCACAAGGCAGTGAACCTGCCATGGAGTTCATCATGACGCATTTCCACCCGGAGATGCTGGATGAGGTTGTGAAAAGAATCCAATCGTTGATCGAAGCCGGCGTACCACCAGAAGAGATCGTCATCCTCGCGCCTTATCTTTCGGATGCACTGCGCTTCTCGATCTCGAACCGTTTAGAGGCTGCTGGAATTCCCTGGCGCAGCAACCGCCCCTCGCGTTCGTTGCGCGATGAACCCGCGAGCAAATCCTTGTTGACCCTTTCTGCATTGGCGCACCCGCAATGGAATGTGCATCCGCCAAAGTTCGATGTGGCGCATGCGCTCATGTTCGCGTTGAACACCGACCTCATCCGCGCGCAATTACTGACAGACATTATCTATGGTCAGCGTGACCTGCGGCTTTCAGCATTTGACCAGATCAACCCCGAAACACAGGAACGCATCACCTATGCGCTTGGGGCACGCTATACCACGCTTCGTACCTGGCTTGAAGACTATCGCGCCAACCCGCCCCTGCCGCTGGATTTCTTTTTGCGCAAACTATTCGGTGAAGTGATCTCACAGCCCGAGTTTGGCTTTCACACCAATCTGGATGCAGTCCGCATTGCTGCCAGCCTGATCGAGTCGATCAAAAAATTCCGCAACGCGATGGAGCCTGAGTTAAACCTGACAGGTCTTAATATAGGTTTGGAATACATCACCATGCTGCAAGACGGCGTGATCGCTGCACAGTATCTTGAATCATGGCGCAGTGACAATAAGAATGCAGTATTGGTAGCCCCTGCCTACACCTTCCTGATGATGAACCGCCCCGCCGCTTTTCAATTCTGGCTGGACCCCGGTTCTGATGGCTGGGCACAGCGTGTTTCGCAGCCGCTGACACATCCGTATGTGCTCTCGCGAGATTGGGATGCTTCACCTGGGCGGGTCTGGCTCGACACGGACGAAATGGAAATGGAAGTCGAAACACTGGCGCGGCTCACCGGCGGATTATTGGCGCGCTGCCGTGAAAAGATATTTTTGGCTTTATCAGATCTCGGCGCTGCGGGCTTCGAACAACGCGGCACTTTGTTGCGGGCATTTCAGAAGGTCTTGCAGCAACAGCAATAACGGGGCATGCGCAAAATCATGAATCCTTCCAGCAATTGACCGCCGACGGCAGACCGCGGTCAAAATACCATAGTTACGTAAACTCTGATCTTTTTTTCATTTCAAGAACTGCGAGGCATCACGTGAAAACATCCAACAACTTCAAACAGCTTCTGACCTTCGCGCTTCTGATCACTTTTGGGCTGCTGTTGCGGGTCATGTTCCTGCCTGCCAAAACCCTCGACATGGATGCCTACTTGTTGTGGTATTCGTATATCGCAAAGAATGGCATTGCCGCATCGATTGGCAGCGATTATTTTGGCTACAACCCGCCTTTTATTTATTTGTTGGCGCTTGCAACGCTCACCCGCAGCTTCATTCCCCCGGTCATCGCCATCAAACTGATCCCATTCACCTTCGATATTCTGAATACCATTTTGGTTTACCGCATTGTGCGCGTACAGGAACCCGAAGGGACAAAACCTCTGCTGGCGTCACTCCTTTTTTGGGTGGCACCAACCATCATGATCAACAGCTCATTTTGGGGACAAACCGATTCGCTTTTCACCTGCTTCCTCTTATTGACCGTCCTCCTGATTTTGAAGGAAAAGCCAACCCTCGCCCTCGCCGCGTTCGCAGTGGCATTTGCGATTAAAGCGCAGGCGGTCTTGATCGCACCATTTTTGGGGATTCTCTTTTTCAAGAAACGGATTCCCTTCCATTCTTTTCTGATCGTGCCATTCGTTTATGCCGCCTCTTTCATCCCTGCCCTCCTCGCGGGTAGACCGGTCTCATCGTTATTGTCCACCTATGGAGCGCAAGGCGAGACCTTCGCAAAAGCTTCGATGAATGCCGCCAACCCGTATTTCTTTGTCGGTCCGCGCGGCTACGAGACTGCGCTGTATGTAGGGATTGCATTGGCAGTTATTATCTTATTAGCTTGGGTGCTCATCTATGGGTTCAAAAAATATGAGCTAACCAACCCGATCTTGATCTTCAGCGCCCTGACTTCATTTGCCATTGTTCCATACGTCCTACCAAAAATGCATGACCGATATTTTTATCCTGCCGATGTTTTCTCGATCATCATGGTTTTCTTTTTTCCAAAACTTTGGTTCGTGCCGGTAGCCTATCAGGTCATGTCTTTCATTTCATATCTGCCATACCTGTTCGACATCCGCGCAAAAACTCTCATTCCAACTGCCTTCTTCATCAATACGGGCATTATCCTCTTCCTGCTTTGGAGGCAATGGAAAATGACAGATCAAAAAATATAAGTTCGCCGCACAAATTTATAGTCGTCGCTTCACAGTAGTGATCTTCTGTTGAAGCATTCAAAGAAAGCTCATTATCGGTAAAAGGAAGGTTTATCCATGAAAATAAAATTTTTACTCACTATCACTTCGCTTTTTCTTTTTGCATGTCTCGCGCTCACGCCTCCCACTGAAGCTCCCACAACACCAAATGAGGAAGCGGCTCCACCTACAGAGGCAGCGACTCAAGACACAGCTTCTGCTCCGGAACAACCCATTGGGGATGGTCCGAGCCTTGCGGGCTGCCCGATGTTCCCTGCGAATAATGTCTGGAATACGCCAATTGATTCGCTTCCGGTTCATGAAATGTCTGATGCATGGGTCGACTCGATTGGGCGGGACGAAGAGCTTCGCATGGACTTCGGCTCGGGGACGTGGGAGGGAGGCTTGATCGGAATCCCATTCAACATCGTGGCAGGGTCAACTGTCCCGACGTTTGAGCCGGAGTTTTATTATCCTGATGAGTCAGACTCGGGTTCGTATCCAATTCCGGATAATCCAAGCATTGAATACGGTTCGGATCATCATATTCTTGTTGTGGATACAGAGACTTGTGTGCTCTATGAGATCTTCGATGCGAGTTTCGATGGCACAAATTGGAACGGCGGTTCAGGCGCGATCTGGGATTTGAACTCGAATGCTTTGCGCCCCGATACCTGGACCTCTGCCGACGCGGCAGGGTTGCCGATCTTGCCCGGCTTGGTTCGCTATGATGAGGTGCTTGCAGGTGAGATCAACCATGCTTTGCGATTTACTGTCGAAGTGAGCGCTGGCTATCTCTGGCCCGGTCGGCATCTGACCGATGATCCGCAGGACGGTGTTCCTCCATTGGGCTCGCGTTTTCGTTTGAAAGCAGATTACGACATTAGCGGTTTCCCGCCTGAGATGCAAGTGATCTTGCAAGCGCTAAAAACCTACGGAATGTTTTTGGCAGATAACGGCTCAGATTGGTACGTGAGCGGCGCGCCCGATGAACGTTGGGATAATGACATGCTGCATTTGTTGGATGTGTTGACCGGGAATGATTTTGAAGCTGTGGATGCTTCGGGCATGATCGTGGATGTGGATTCGGGAGAGGCGAAGTAAAAATTAGGTGCCAAGTTTCAAGTTTCAGGTGTCAGGTGTTTGCTAACGATTATAAGAATGCTAAAAGAGTAAAATAAACACACAATACTTTCTGTTTCTAAGTACCTGACACCTGATACCTAATCACATGACACCATCCTTCACCCCTCGTCCATCACAACAACAAATCCTCCGCTACACCGGCGGGAGGCTTGGCATTGCGGCTGTGCCTGGTGCGGGCAAGACGCACATTCTTTCGGCGCTGGCGGCGAAGCTCATTCAAGAGGGGCGGCTGGGTGACGATCAGGAAGTGCTCATCGTTACCCTTGTCAACTCGGCGGTGGACAATTTCGAGACGCGCATCAAACGTTTCTTCGATAACCCCTTGCAGGCGTTGTACAAATATCGCGTGCGCACCTTGCATGGGCTGGCACATGACATTGTCCGCGAGAAACCTGCGAAGGTTGGTTTGGAGGAACGTTTCAGCATCATCGACGAGCGCGAGGCGGGCTTCATTCGGCGCGAGTCGGTCAATGCCTGGTTGGCGAGTCATTCGATTGATGACTATCTCGACCCGGCGCTTGATAACTCCAAAAGGGATTGGGTCAAACGTCAGCAACTGCCCGATCTATTGGACTCCATCGCCCTCGCCTTTATCCGCTCCTCCAAAGACCGCCTCTTGACTCCGGAAAAGCTGCGTCTGCAACTCGATGCTTCGTTTGCGCCGTTGCCTTTGGCGGAGCTTGGACATGCCATCTATGCGGACTATCAACGTGCGCTCGCCTATCGCGGCGCTGTGGACTTTGACGACCTCATCCGTTTGGCGTTGACCTTGCTCGAAAGCGACGATGAATTCCGCGAGCGTTTGCAGTATCGCTATCCGTTCATTTTGGAAGATGAAGCGCAAGATTCGAGTCAGACGCAGGAGAGGATTTTGAGTCTGTTATCGGGTAGCTCCGCTGGTCGAGTAGGTCGAGGCGACAGCCGAGACCGTATCGAGACCAGAGGTTTTCAGGGAACTGCTGGTTTCGATACGCCCTTCGCAACGAACGCTCAGGGCTACTCAACCAGCGGGGTTACAGGGAATTGGGTGCGCGTGGGTGACCCGAACCAGGCAATCTTTGAAACATTTACCACGGCATCGCCTGAATTATTGCGCGCCTTCATTCGCGAGAACCCCAGCGTGGACATGCCCGAGTCGGGGCGTTCGCAGCCTGCGGTGTTGGCGGTTGCCAATCATCTCATTGACTGGGTCATGTCCGCCCACCCCGACCCGAATGTGCGGACGGCATTATCCGTTCCGCATATTGTGCCCGTGCCCGCCGGTGACCCGCAGCAGAATCCGCCGGATAACCCAGAGGGAATCAAGTTCATTTCGACGAAGTACACGCCCGAGCAGGAATTGGAAGCGGTGGCAAAATCCATTAAGGGCTATGTCGATTCGTTCGCGGACTTCCCCATTGAAGAACAGCCAACCATTGCGGTCCTCGTTCCGCGCAACCAACGCGGCGTGGAAATGGTCAATGCACTGCGTCAGCGTGGGATTGAACCCATCGAGTTGATCTCGTCCACGTCGGAGACGCGCGCGGCGGCGGGAGCATTGAGCTATTTGCTGTCGTATCTATCGGAGCCGGGCAGTGCGCGGAAGTTGTCGAAGGCGTATGAGGTTTATCGAAGAGATGTATTTGGAAGCAACCGTAAGGGCGACCCGTCTGGGTCTGACGGTGATTCTGATGAGAGCGTGGCGGGTCGTACCTACATTGAACAGATACCGTCTCTTCTTCGCCGCATGGCGAATGTGGAAAACTTTATCGCACCACAAAATGCCAATGACTGGCTGGCAGGCTTGAGTGAGTCGGAGCCGATGCAAGTCATCGAAGAGTTGACTCAATTCCGAGTCAATGTGCAGCGTTGGTTGAATGCGGTGACTCTGCCCATCGATCAGTTGGTGTTGACTTTGGCGCAGGATGTGTTCAGCAATGTGTCTGACCTGGCGTTGGCGAATAAGTTGGCGCTGGTGTTGCGCGCCGCCGCGGACGATCATGCGGATTGGCGTTTGCCCGAGCTGACCGCGGAGTTGGCGGTGATCGCGAAGAATGAACGGCGCTTCATTGGGTTCTCGGATGACGACTCGGGCTTTGACCCGGAGAAGCATCACGGACGGGTGGTGGTGACGACGATGCACAAGGCGAAGGGGCTGGAGTGGGACCGCGTGTATATGATGTCGGTGAGTAATTATGACTTCCCGTCGAACATGCCGAATGACAGATTCATTTCGGAGAAGTGGTTCGTGCGGCAGGGGCTGAACCTCGAAGCCGAGGCGCTGGCGCAGTTGACCGCACTCAAGTCGAATAGTGAATATGACTGGTACGAAGAAGGCGCGGCGACGTTCCGTTCGCGTTTGGATTATGTCAAAGAGCGATTGCGCCTGTTATACGTGGGTATCACCCGCGCCAAGCGCGATTTGATCGTGACATGGAATACCGGCAGGCAAGGTGATGCGACGCCGAGTCTGGCGTTTAGTGAGTTAATGGGCTGGTGGGAGGGGAAATGATGAAGGATGAATGCGGAATGATGAATTGGCGCAACGAGTCGAGTTCACTCGACTTTCACAAACTGAGGAAGGACTTTAGTCCGCCCGCGACGCCGAGTCTGGCGTTGTCTGAGTTGATGGGTTAGCAGGAAAAGTAATTTACTAATCATTAAGTATCTCCGGATCTAATTCCATAAAAGGGATAACTATGTCAAATAGTAATAGTCCAAATAGTCAAGTTGAATTTCAAGATTGGTTGAAAACAATGTGGGCGCCATTATTTGGAATAATGGGTCTAATAACCTTAATTGTGCAATTTATACAGCTCTGGCGAGGCGATCAATCTACTGTAACTTTTGTAACAGCAATAACAGGGGCATTTTTTATTTTTTCTGGCTTGTCTTGGGTAAGTTTCAGTAAACGCACTTTTTCAGTTCCATCTTTTTTAAATTCACGGGATACAAAATTAAAGCAAGAATGGCGCTACCCTCGGTATTACAAGATAGCGCGTATTGGCTTATTTTTAAGTCTTTTATTTTGTCTAATTGGGGCAAGGCTTATTTACATACAGCAACAAGAATTGAAATCAAAAATTATTATTCTAGTAGCAAAGTTTGATGGTCCAGAAGATATTTACGGAGTAACTAATGAATTAATTGAACAACTCAGAACTTCGCTTGGTGGCTACAAAGAAATATTAGTTATTCCAATAGACAAAACTATAGATACAAGGTTAGGTAGTGAAGAAGCATTTAAGATAGGCGAACGCTACCTAGCCGACATAGTAATCTGGGGGTGGTATCGCCCAACGGAAAACCCAAATATCACTTTACACATCGAAAACTTAGATAGTAGAAACATAAATATCTTAAACCAGAGTTCTAACTTAAAACCCAGTTCAACCACAGAAGACCTACAAAGTTTCGTTATACAACAAAAGCTTGGAAAAGAAATGAGTGCTCTAGTACTTATTATTAGCGGTTATGCTCAATATAATGCTAGAGATTTTGAAGGAGCATTAAAAAGATATGAACAAGCTTTAACTCAAAGCGACCTAACCGCCAATATTATTAAACCTGAAGTTTTCCATTTTTTATTAGCCAATGCATACTTAAATACAGATGATAACCTTAAGGCAATTCTTGAATACGATTTGGCTCTACAAATAGAGCCACAAAATACATCTGCTATCCTAAATCAAGGAGTGGCATTTAGCAAAAACAATCAAAAGGAAAAAGCTATCGAAAATTATTCTCTAGCAATCGAGATTAATCCAAGTTTTACATTAGCATATTTAAATCGCGGAGCAACTTATATAGAAATTGGAGAAATTCAAAAGGGACTTAATGATATTAATCAATTGATACTCATTGACCCAAATATAGCAGCCGCGTACTTAAATCGCGGAAATGCGTACTTTGATCTTGGAGAAAATAATAAAGCCCTTGAAGACTATACAAAAGTCATTGAGATTGATCCAAGTTTTGCTGGGGCTTACTTTAATCGAGGCAATACCTACATCAAAATGGGTGAAAAAGAAAAAGCTATTAAAGATTATAGCCAAGCCATTAAGATTGATCCAAATTACATAAATGCATATTACTACCGTGCTGCTATTTATATAGAAATCGAAGAAAAAGAACAAGCAATTCATGATTACACAAGCATCATTATGTTAAGTCCTAATTCTAGTGGCGCCTATTTTAATCGTGGATTACTTTACAGCCAAACTGATAGAGAAGAACTAGCTATATATGACTATACTCAAGTAATAAAGATTGACACCAATTCTACAGGCGCTTACCTTAATCGAGGAAATATATATAGTAATCTTGGCGACAAAGATAAGGCTATTAAAGATTACACACAAGCTATCAACATTGACCCTGGTTATTCAGATGCATATTTCAATCGAGCAATTACTTATGAAGAACTAGGAGAAATTGAGAAGGCTTTAGAAGATTATTATCAAGTAATTAAGCTTACTACTAATGTTGACTTCAAAGCCTTTGCAGAAAAGCGAATTAATGAATTGAAAGATAAATAAATCTACTCAACCCTAAAAAACTCACCCTCCCCCCTCCGCCCTCATGAAATCACCTCACCCTGATGAGCGTACTAATCGGTATGTCCGCTTGTCCCTCTCCTAAAGGAGAGGGCATTTTTTGGTCTTCTTTTCTGGTTGATAGACGTGTTGAGTTTCCAAAGCAATATTTGGTTTGAGGAGCAACTAGCTTCTCCCCTTCAGGGGAGACGGGAGAGGGGTCAAATGACAAACGGTCTCGGGATGTCATATCCGCGAGACCGTTTTATTTACAAGCTTATCCCAAACAACTTCAAATCAATATCATCCTCAGATAACTTCATCATCTTCTCGAATTTCATCCTCAGATAACTTCATCATCTTCTCGAATTTCATCCCCAGCTTCTCCAGCACGCGAACCGAGCTTGCATTGGCAGGGTCCACGATGGCGACGACGCGTTTCAAGCCGATGACCTCTTTGGCAAATTTCATCACGCCTTGAGCTGCCTCAATCGCATATCCCTTCGACCAGAATTTCGGCAGGAAGGCATAACCGATATCCACGTCTTCCAAGGCGTCGCGTTTGATCAGTCCGCACATGCCGAGGGGTTCGCCCGTTTCAGTCAACGTGACGGCGAGCAAACCAAATCCGTTCTTGGCATAGCTTGCCATCGCTCCATTTTCGAGATATTTCTCCGCATCGGCGCGAGTCCGCACGTTACGGTCACCGATATTTTGAATGAAGGATGGGTCATTTAGTAAAGCAAGCATGAAATCTGCATCTGTCAATTCAAATTGCCGAAGGGTGAGTCTGTCCGTTTGAATGTGTATCATGTGGACATTATAAATTGTTGCGCGGATATCATGTCCGCGAGACTATTTTTTATTTCCTTACTTCACCGGCGTCAAGACGATGACAGGGATCACCCGGGTGGTCTTCTCGCGATATTCACCAAAGCCAGGCATCACTTCCACCATTTTGTCGTAGAGGCGGGTCCGCTCGGGCTCATCTGCCACAGCGGCTTGAACGGTCAAGGTTTCAGCGCCCACTTCCACAGTGATCAAAGGGTTGGCGACCACGTTATAGTACCAGTCTGGATGAGTCGGCGCCCCGGCTTTCGAAGCGATCACGACATAGCGATCACCATCTTGAACACAAGCCACGGGGTTCACGCGTTCCTGTCCGCTTTTGGCGCCTTTGGTATGTAAAAGCAGCAGAGTCTTGCCTTCAAAATTTCCGCCCACTTTTCCGTGGTTGGCACGGAATTCCTCAATAATCTTTTTGTTCCAGTCGTTCACACTGTTCATAAATATCTCCTTTTCATATCAATACACGATGTCGTCGAAAATCTCATTCTTACGATTGACCTCTTGCAAAAATCAATTGTAGGTCAGGCTAAAAGCCTGACGCCCTCTTGGAATTTGATACATGGCGGGTTACAAACCCGCCCTACGCACATTTATGCAAGAGGTCTTATGGTTTTTTCCCATAGTACAACGGACAGAGATCAAGCCTGCGAGGCGGCTCCTATATTTTGAAAAGAGAGTATCATTAGAATACTTCACCGTTTCAGGAGGAAAATCATGGAAAACCCCACATCAGAAGAAAAAGTCCTTGCCGCCCTTGCCCATGGCTCCGTCATGCTTATGTTTTTTGGTCCGCTCGGGGCGGTGATCATTTGGGCAATCCAACGCACCAAATCAAAATATGTCCGCTACCATGCGCTGCAAGCCATGGGGTATCAAACATTTTCATTCTGGGTATGGATGGTGGTCATATTCCTGTTCATGCTCCTATTTTTTGGGGTGATCATTCTGCTTACAGCCATCACCAGCGATTCACCCTCCAGCACGCCGCCCGATGCCATCTTCTTCATTCAACCCTTGTTCATGCTTTTCATCTTCGGGTTATGGGGGCTGCTCTTTTTGTTTGGCTTCATCGCCGCCGTGTTTTGTATGATGGGCAAAGATTTCCGCTACCCACTCATCGGAAACTGGCTGCAGAAAAATGTTCTCACTGCCGCCAGTGAAGAAGAAGCGGAAAAGTGGGAAGACGCCTGGGTGGCAGGGGTTTGTCACGCAACCGCCATCCTGCAACTATGGGGCATGATCATGCCCATCATTGTCTGGTTCTCCCAAAAGGATCGCTCCGCCCGGCTCAAGTTCCAGTCGATGCAGGCGTTTGTTTATCAAGTGATCGTTATGGCTGCATACATCATCTCATATATCGGCTTCTTCGCCGTATACATCGCTATGATCGCCATCCTCGCCGCCAGTGGATTTGCCTCCGACCCATCCCAAACTGCAGTGTCCCCTGTATTTGAGATCATCTTCATCGTCATCATGGCATTGTTCATGCTCTTCTGGCTCGCATGGATGATCCTCTACCCAGCCTACCTCATCATGGCTGCGGTGGCGACGGTCCGCACTTTACGCGGACATGATTTCAAATATCCATTACTCGGCAGGCTCATCAACAAATGGATGCCCGACCCAAGTCTGCAGGAAGTTCTCAAGGCATAAACAAAAGGTCTCGTAACATAATGTTACGAGACCTTTTTTGTTCTTCTACTCCGTGTTTTATTTCCGCTTGCTGGCAGTGATGGTCACTCCCGAGATCAGATATCCATACCCCAACGCGAACAGGATATGAATGACCAGAGGGATCCATCCGTTTGCGCGGAGCACATCCACGCCAACCATGCCGATCAAGGTCAGAACGAACCCGGCGATCGAGCTGACCAGCAGCATGATCGACATGGTCCTTTCGGCACCCGTCCCTGCCAACTCTTTAGACATCCAAATGAACATCCCAGCCAAAACCAGGGTAGCGCCGAAGAAACGGGCAACAAAGATCGTCGCCGTATAGGTTTCGCTATCGAAAAATTCGAGAGCAACCACCGGCATGACGAAGAACACCACCCCAAACACAGCAAGAAGGGCGGCATTGATGGTAGATAGAAGTCTGTAATTCATTGTATTCTCCTTATACGATAATGGTTTCAACAGCACACTAACTATACAATGACCCGAATTCGCGGCAAAGAAATTTTGCCCGTCAAACCTTACATCTGCCTTTCACGCCGAGCAAATCCACATCACCCATTCGGGCTATCGCCTTGTTTTATAAATAAAAATCACCACAGATAAACACAAATAAAAGGGTGTTGGGTAGGTTTTGAAGCAAGTCGCTGTGAATTTCATCAAAAAAATCTGAGTTCATACGTGGTTAAAGGAGCGAAGGATAAACAAGATGGAATCCATCTGCTTTCTGGGTAAAATCTGTACGACAATGGTCTTATGAATTAAGGAGATGCAGCATGTTCAAATCGAAGCGCAGACAGATCGTCACACCGCAATCGGAGCATCTGAAACTTGTCGGCACCCTTGCCATGCTCTGGGGCAATGACCAGTTCGATGCCCCGCCCATTGAGCGCAACTCCATGATCATGGGCATGGGACTGCACGATCGCGGCTACGGCTATCTCGACAATTCCCCCGTTGGCGGGATGCGCGATGAAGAATGGGAAGTCATCGCACGCCGCGGCTTCAACATGGAATGCTCAGACATTCACGCAGATACCATCGTCAAATACCATTTTCGGCGGCTGGCGAGTCATGGCACCACCGAGATCCGCAAAAATCTGCATGCTGATTTTTCAAAAGGAATTGATGATCAATTAAAGAAATACGATCTCTCCCGTCCGCTCTTTGACCGAATGGACAGGATCACCGATCTTCTCGACCGCCTCTCCTATGAATTTTGTTTTGATGTGCCCGCCTCAGGCAGCATCTCCCTTTTTCCGCGCAACGCAGAGGATAAAGAAATGACCATCGAATATCATGTCGAAAACGGTGAGATCAACGTCAACCCTTGGACATTCTCTGTGGATGAATATCGCGGCTATCTCGTCGCCTATCATGCCGATAGGTATCCCGAAAAGCTTGACCCGTTCATCCTTCCTTATATTCTCAAAAGAAAATAAAAAAAGGTCTCGCTGTTTTAAGCGAGACCTTTTCATTACATCTCTATCCACTCTATTTTGCTCTCGAGATAAACTCAGCAGAAACGATCTTATTCGAATTCTTGAGATAATAAATGGTGTACTCATCCCCCTGAATCAGCACATACCCGATGTTTGAATCCACCAAAAACCTGCGCGGACCAATGTACAGGTCATAGCGAGAGCTAACGGCGCGGGTATCTGGGTCGCGCGACTCTACTCTCACAATGTTGACCCGCCCGGTTTGGCTGGCAAGGTCCAGGTCTGTGTATGAGGCGGGCGGCAAGAGCGCAAAGCCCACCAACCCATATAAAGCGGGCCACACCAGCCCAAAGCCAATGCCAAATCCGATTCGCATTCCCAAACCCGAATCAGGGATAAACCAAATGCCGATCGCAATGGCAAATCCAATGGAAGCCAGAAAGAAAAGAAAATACGCCCAACGCGTTCTACTTTTTCGTGCATCTCGAAGCTCTGCCTTCAGCCTTGTCTTTTGCTTTTCAGTAAGAACTCCATTCCTGTTGGCGCTCAAGTCGCTGGCGTCGAACTTGAAGTATTCCATCAACTTTTGTTCTTCCATAAGTGCTTCTCCTTATGAACTATTTTTATCTCTCTCAAGATAATTCGCAATGGTACATTAGCGTCACATCCATCGATTATCAATTCTGAAAACACTTTTGCAAAATCACTGCTTTTTTATGCATCACGTAGTACAATGGAAACGAAAGAGTTTGACAATTTTGTTTTGCCTATTCATGGGGGAATAAGCAAGAAACGAAATCTTGAAAACTCCAACTGAGTCCAATCATTCATATACTCTTTTAGGAGCGCATTATGCAAAAACCGAAGACAAAGTTCGACCAAAAATGGAAACTCATCCGCGGGCATTCCATGGAATGGTGGAGTCTCATCGCTGAGCATGACCTTAAGAAGGTCGATAAAGCTGACGATAAACTTGATAAATTCCTAACCATCCTTCAGGTGAAGTATGGGTATACCCGCATCGAAGCACGAGACGAGGTCAACAGGCGTTGGACCGCATATTCGCGCGCAAAGACCATCGTCGAATCGCTCGCTAATTAAGCTAAAAGAGGTCTCGCCAGTTGAGCGAGACCTCTTTTGATTTAAGAGCATACTATTCTTTACAATCGCGAGCGGTGCTCTATCATCCGCTCATCGATCACCACATGCTGTTGACGGTCGGTCAATACTTTTTCTGTCGAGGCGATCAAACCATACAGCACAAAAAGCAAGATCGCGGTAAAAATGAATCCTATTACCATTTTGATACTCCATTCCCGGCATCACAGCCGTTGATTTAACTAAGGTCAAATAGATAGTACCGCGAAATGATTTGATTCTGATT
The DNA here is from genome assembly GCA_017303735.1 of Anaerolineae bacterium. Next base: position 562 of record JAFLCF010000039.1, on the reverse strand, counting down.
AACGTTTGTGAAATCTCTATTTTCAATTCTGTTGACATCCCCCCTCCCGCCTCTTTCCGTAACCGGGTTCTGCTCTGCCTCGTTGAAATTTGCTTCTATTTGAGGGTTCCCTCCTCTCTATTTACCACACGTACAGCAAAAAAACTAATTCACTCCCAGATAATATACTAAAATGACTACGCGCAGCACAAAAGTCTATGGACGAATAAAAGCAAATGGACCGAACACCTTGAACACTCTGTGCTATAATGCCGCCAATGTTGAACAGCTATTTCTTCGCCAATAATAACGATAATAATGATAATGACGATCGCAGAATCGTTGGGCGAAGCTTTGCTGGTTGACGAATAACAAAAGTCGAAACCAAATCGCCCGACGCGAAAGCGCAGGGCGATTTTTTATACCATCATTCCCCGTCATTGCGAGGAGGGTGCTCTTCCCGACGAAGCAATCTCATGATTTATATTGGAGATTGCTTCGGGCAAAGAACAAGAGCGCCCTCGCAATGACAGAAACTTTTCGGAGGCGCACTATGTACAGAACTCATCTATGTGGAGAATTA
>JAFLCF010000380.1 GCA_017303735.1 Anaerolineae bacterium | reverse complement strand
CTTCGCCTGGTTCGTGCTGGCACCCTGGTTGGGTCTGCTGGATGAATCTGTAATCAACTCTCCCAAACAGCTTTTAAGAATTCCGCTGGCTTTTCTTTTCGCCGCTCCACTTGCAGTGATCTTGCGCGGTGCCTTGCTGAATGCTCCCGTTCTGCCGTTGTTCACGCTTATTTTCGGCGGCTCAAATGCTCTCGGCATGCTGCTCTGGCGCTGGTTGTATCGGGCAATCTTCCTGCGAACCCCTTAACCCTCGTCACTATCTTTTAGTAACTCAACAAAAACCCGGACCACCTCCGGGTCGAAATGTTTCCCAGAATGCTCTTCAATATAGCCAAGAGCTTCCTGGTCAGATAAAGCCTTGCGGTAGGGACGATCCGAGCGCAGCGCATCCCAAACATCAATAACAGCAAATATCCGCGCTTCCAATGGAATCTCTGTGCCACGCAAACCCAAGGGATACCCGTTACCATCCCAGCGTTCATGATGATACAAAGGAATCGACATGGCTGATTCGAGATACCGAATGGGAGAGATCAATTTTTGGGCGTACAGCGGGTGTTTACGCATAACCGCCCATTCCCCATCCAAGAGTTGACCAGGTTTCAGTAGAATATCATCGGGAATGCCCATCTTGCCGATATCGTGCAAGATCGCACCGCGTTGAAAATGCAATAACTGATCGCCACGCAGTCCCATTTTTTCTGCTAGGCGAAGGGAAAGTTCCACCACCCGCTGGGTATGATCGTCGGTTTCGCGGTCACGTAAACTTAGTGCACGAGACCAGCCTTTCAAGGTTTCTTCATAGGCTTCCGATAACTCAAGGTTGGCTGTCTTCAGGTCTGCAAGTAAGGTGGATTGCGCAATGGCAATGGCTGCCTGCCCGGCTAATGTTTCGAGGTAACTCTTCCATTCCGCATCCAAACGTGGAGCACGGTCGTACACTTCCAGCACACCCCGTAAACATTCATTCGCAAATAAAGGGACGACATAATAATCGATCACACCTGTGCCTTTAATCGCCTGAGATATTTTCAGGTCAAGTTTCTCAACGTCATGGATATAGAGGGTCTGCAAGACTACAGCAGCTTTGCCAACCACCTCTTCTCCTAAAGCATAGGTGGTTGGATGAGGATATTCTCCGAAAAAACCAAGGCTGGCACTTAATTTTAATGTTTCAGTTTTTGAGTCAAATAAATAAATCGCTGATGCTTCCACATCCAAAAGTCTTATCAAACTTTCCAACAAAACATAAAGCGTAGACTTTAACTCCCCGCCCGAAAGAATTGCCTTGTCAATTGCCCGCAACGCACTTAATCGATCCAATTGTCGCGAAAGACTATGGCGGTGTGACTTGGACTGATCCGATAAGAAGCTGGTTAGCAAGGCAACCGAATTGAACGAAATAATCTGGAACATGACGCGCTGAACAAAGATCGAATCGATCTCTTCGATGTTGGCAATGACCAGCGAACCGCTGACCAGACTCGCGGCAAAGGCAGCCAATAAACCACCTGCCTGCCCAAAATAAAATGCCGCCACCAAAATTGGAATGATCTGCGAAAACGCGAACATCTCGCGGATCTCCCCCGTCTCACCAGGTAGGAAGACCGTTCCAAGCGCGGCGGTTCCCATCCAGACGAATATGGCAATGATAACCAAAGGTTTTGAAAGTGCAACAAAATCCTTTTTCACCATCGTTGGTCATCATCCCGATATAGTTTTTTGTGGAATAAAACAATAAAGAGGATGACAGCCACAATATCTACGGTCGTTTCGGTAAGAAGCCCAAGAAAGAGAATAAATGGACTCTCTATGGAAAGGTATTCAAATCGCCAAAAGAAAAGGATATTTAAAGCATGCCCGACCAGAACCGATAATGCCGCAAGGAACTGACTGCGTGAATTTCCGGCAAGCCCAGCTATAAAACCCATAACCGTATGCGGCAAAACAGCCAGGGCATCATAAATATCAGGGGCAAGCAAAGCCGAAAGCCCAGTACCCAACAACCCAGCCAATGCGCCACTAAGCGAACCATAAAAATATCCAGCTAGAATCGGGAAAATCATATTAATAGCAAGGCTGGCACGTGGAACAAGTGGATTGGGAATATAACCCACAAAGTAATGCATTACCGGATATGCTATTGTGAATAAAATCAACCCTAGATACGATCTTTTGCCAGACATATTCAAATTATAGTAGATAGTATTGCCTTTGTAAATTAGGGAAGGTAAGTACTTAAAAAGAAAGGGTAAAATAAAGCCATGGACGAAACTGCCCTTATCACTTCTGCACAACAAGGCGACCTGAACGCGTTCAACACGCTGATCCTGCATTATCAAGATGCAGTCTTCAACACTGCCCTGCGCGTACTCGGCGATGAAGACATGGCACAAGACGCCGCCCAAGAAGCCTTCATCTCTGCGTTTCAAAGCATCAAATCGTTTCGCGGCGGCTCCTTCAAAGCGTGGATTCTACGCACCGTGACGAATGCCTGTCTCGATGAGTTGC
>JAFLCF010000038.1 GCA_017303735.1 Anaerolineae bacterium | reverse complement strand
ATGTATCGTTTACCAAGAATATTCATAACGTGTATCCTTGAAGCTTTCTATTAAAGACCAAACCACGCGTCAAGATTTTTAGGCTTGAAGGCGTTGATAAAGATCGCCAGCAATGTGCGTGTGATATAGATGGCGGTGAAGAGTGAGATCATAACGCCAAGCGCGAGGGTCAGAGAAAAGCCCTTGACGATGGTTGCACCGAAGGAGGAGCCGAACCAGAATAGGATGATGGCTGTAATGATCGCCGAGAGGTTCGAGTCGCGGATCGAGGACCAAGCACGTGTCCAGCCGAGATCCAGCGCCTGAACAATACTGCGTCCGTTTCGGAGTTCTTCCTTGATGCGCTCAAAGATCAGGATGTTTGCGTCCAACGCTGAACCGGTGCTGAGCAAGAAGCCCGCAATAGCCGGAAGGGTGAGCGTAAAGTGGAACCATTTGAAAATAGCGAATGCGATCGCTGCATAGGTTAAGATCGAAAGGACAGCCGCCAACCCGGGCATGCGGTAATACAGGATCATGAACATTGCCACGATCGCCATACCGATCAACCCCGCCACAAGGCTCTTGTTCAATGAGTCTGCGCCGAGGGTGGGTCCGATGATACGGGTTTCAACGACCTTCAACGGAACCGGCAACGAACCGTAGCGAAGCTGAACCGCAAAAGAATTGGCGCTTTCGGCGGTGAAGTTTCCACTGATCGTGCCTTGTCCGCCTGTGATCGGATCGTTGATGATCGGTGCGGAAATCACCCGCTTGTCGAGAAGGATGGTAAGGAATTTACCCGAATTTGCAGATGTATGTTCGGCAAATATTTTGGCACCCTCAGACTTCAACGTGAAATTGATCACATAGTTTGCCCCAAGCTGATCGGTGCCAACAGTGACAGAATCCAATTCTGCGCCGGTCATAATGGTGTGATACATGATCTCGCCGCTTTCGGGCAGGGTTACTGCTTCGCCTGTCGGGCTATAGTCGGTGAAAAGGATTTCACCTTCTTCAGGGTTGAAATCGCCGGTGTCTACGAATTCAAGCAAGCCGGTCTGTTGGATGATCGCCAGCACAGACTCAGTATCAGCCAAGCCGGGGAATTCCCCAACAATGCGGCGGTCGCCTGCAAGCTGAATGAGATTTTCATTCACGCCCAGAGCATCGGTACGTTGCTGCACGATACTGCGGGCAAGCTCCATCGACTCACTATCAATCTGTTGGTCGGCGGGAATATCGGCTTCAAGCAACACTTGCAAGCCGCCCTGCAGGTCGAGCCCAAGCCTTGGCTCAATGTTCTGAAGAAAAAGGGGCTCATTGCTCAATGGGTTGATGATCTTGATCTCATCGCTCAGGTCGACCCACAAAGCGAGTGCAATGATCATCACAATGAGAATGATGCGATTGGTTAAGTTACGAATCATACGGTCAATATCTCCATCCACGAAAATGTGGCGCTTTTTGCGCCACGCGGACGACATTATACTCCCGTTGATTGATTTTTGGAGAAAAGGAATCGGCTCGGGCTTGAGCGAGGCTTGGTCTGGCAACCAAGCCTGGGTCCACGCCTGAAGCGGGGCAAGGCTTGGGGTTAGAGTTGGCTTTTTAGGGAGGTCAGGGCTTGGGCGAGGACTCCGTCCTGGTTCAACGTGTTCGTATCAATGACAATGTCGGCATGTTCGCGTGCGTGGCTCAGGCGGCGAAGTTGTTCTTCGTGGTCTGCGGGTAGCCAATTTAGGTTGCGGCGTTTTGTGGAGTTTTCAAAAGAACATTCTAGGAAGATCAAAATATCTGGCTTGGAAATGATCTTCCACATTTGTTTGGCGAAGGAATGTTCCTGTGCGATGTGACGGCAACGATAGCCATGTTTTTCGAGCCCAGCGATCAGTGTGGATTTTCCCGCGCCACACGGACCGACAACACCGATCAGAGGAGAGGCGGGGTCACTGTCCATTTTCGTGAAGGATGTGGTTCAACTGGTCGGGTCCGCCAAGGATGGCGAGCACATCGCCCGGTTGGATGCGGGTGTTATCGGTGGGGTGCATTTCAGATTCGCCATTGCGGCGATGTAGAACGATATTGAGGTGATAGGTATCTTCCACATAGCCGACTGTTTTCGTTGCGAAAGGTGCTTCTTTTGCAATGGTTAGCCTTGCGAGACTGAGCAGTTGACCTTCGACCGAGATCGGGTTGGTCACATCCACTCCGGCAGCGGCGGCGGCGAAGACAGGGGCTGCCATTTCTGTGGCGCTTAAGGCAATGAAACCAAATTGTTCCTGCAAAGCATGAGCAAAATCATCGTCAAAAATACGAACGACGATCTGGATCTTTGGGTTGAGCGTGCGGGCTTTGAGCGCGATCTGTAAATTCATGGCGTCGTTCTGACTTGCCATGATAATGGCGCGCGCTTTTTTGATGTTTGCGCCTTCAAGAATGGAAGGGCGGGTGGCGTCGTCGTGAATCACGGGGATGCCCATATTTTTTACAGCAATAACCGTGTCAGCATCGGCATTAAATTCGATCACTGCCAGGGTTTCACCCATTTCGTGCAGTTTGAGCGCCACGCGGTAACCGAGATGTCCCAGCCCGACGAGGATGATGTGGTTGTTAAGGGTCGAAGCGACTGCCATTTCCCATTCCTTGTTTCTTGATTTTCGGTTGAAGAATAAACTTCCAAAATCTGCCAGCCCTTGCGCCAGAAAGATCAGCCCAATGATCGGCATGACAAAGTGAAATAATTGTAGAGAGATATGGTTGGGGAAGTCACGGTTGGGCGGTTGGAGGAAGGTGACGGTTAGCACGATATAAATGGCTTCCATCAAACTATTAACCGGCTCATTCACCTGGCTTGACAGATATTCATATAAAATTCCGCCGCCCAAAATGGCAAATGTGAACCAGAAGAGCGGGGCTTGGAACTCGCGCAATAGAATGCCGGTATCGCGAATCGATGCCAGAATATGACGCCAGCGATGTTTATCTATTCCAAAGGTTTTATGCATGAATCGGGAGTCGAACAGTCATACGGCGCACTTCATCGCCTGTGCGCGGAGAAACGCGCAACACCAATACACTAACATCATCGGCTGGGCGGTTATCATCAAGGCGCACGGCTTCTCTTAACAAGGCATCTGCCATCTCTTGCGGGGTTGGGTCCTGGTCTTCCAGCACCGAACGGATCGTCTGGCGAATGTCCATGGGAGTTCCGCGCCGTTCCCCGGCATGGCTAATGCCATCCGAAAAGATGACCACCGTCAGCCCGGCTTCGATATTCAACTCGGTGATGATCGGGCGCACATTACGCGACGTGCCCAACGAGATGCTTTCCTCGGCATGGGTGTCGATCTCTTCGTCTCTACAAATGAACATGGGGGCGGGGTTATTACGGGTCAAAACAATCGTCTTGCTGTGTAAATCCACCGAAGCGATATTGAGGGTGCAGGTTACCTTCCCGGCTTTGTCGGTAAAGAGGGCGTCTGAGGCGGCGCGGGCGGCGGCTCCATCACGAACCCCTTCGGCGATCAGGCTGATGACCTTGCGCACCACCATCATCGAGACGGCTTTTGCGCCGCGTCCGCTGGTTTGCCCATCTGCCAGCACCACCGAAAGCCCGCCTGTGGGACGTTCGATCACTTCGAGCGTATCCCCGCTTTCGGAAACCGCATACTTATTGATTTTTGCGACCGCAATCTGGATTTCCATACCCAGAATTTTACATCGAATTCGCCTTGACGTCACTGCCTCCCGCATATATAATCAGCGGGCTTCGTAATAAAAACCAATCCAGACGGGCATTTGCCCGTCTGATGTATGTATAAAGGAGAACGTTTCATGACCCCACATCCAAAGCGCAAACACTCGAAGGGACGCCGTGACCGCCGCCGCTCGCAAGACGCGCTGACCGCCGCCAACCTGGTGACCTGCTCCAACTGCGGGAACAAGCGCCTGCCACACCAGGTCTGCCCGAACTGCGGATACTTCAAAGGACGCGAAGTCTACCAGGTCAAAAAAGAAAAGAAGTCCGCTGAATAATCAAAACGGGTCGTGACAATCACGACCCGTTTGTGTTTAACACCGCAAAGGAGTATTTATGAAACTGGACTCAAAAACCACTGCATTCGTCTTCCCGGGGCAGGGCTCCCAAGCTGTTGGCATGGGCAAAGCCCTGGCAGCCGAATATGCTGAAACAAAACAATTATTCGACCAGGCAGATGCCATTCTTGGCTTTTCACTTTCCGCCTTAATGTGGGATGGACCGGATACCGACCTAAATGACACGCTCAACACTCAATCGGCTCTCTTCCTTCATTCCATTGCCTCTTTCCAAACCTTTGCCCGCCTCTTCCCTGACTTTGAGCCAGCTTCTGTTGCCGGGCATTCACTTGGCGAGTTATCGGCTCTGACCGCGGCTGGAGCCTTATCTTTTGAAGATGGTTTGCGCCTCGTCCGCAAGCGCGGCGAGCTCATGAAGCGTGCCGGCGAATTGGCTCCTGGCAGTATGGCAGCCATCCTCGGCGTGGACATCCCCACCCTCGACAAAGTCTGTGCGGAAGCCAGCGCCGAAAATGAGATCGTGCAAGTGGCAAACGACAATTGCCCCGGGCAGGTCGTTCTCTCTGGTGCCAAAGCAGCTGTGGAGCGAGCCATGGCGGGCGCAAAAGCCGCAGGTGCCAAACGTGCCATGCCATTGGCGGTTTCCATCGCCGCCCATTCACCACTGATGGCATCGATTCAAGCAGAATGGAATCAAGCCGTGGACGCAGTGACGATGAATGCGCCGAAAATTCCGGTTATTGGCAACGTTCAGGCAACTGTCTTGAAGACGGCTGAAGATGCCCGTGCCGACATCAAGGCTCAAATGCAATCGCGAGTGCGTTGGACGGATACTGTCAAAGCTATGAACGAGATGGGCATTAAGTCTTTTGTAGAAGTGGGTACTGGCACCGTGCTTGGCGGGTTGATCAAGCGCATTGCCAGTGATGGCGTCAACTATCCGCTAGGAACCCCGCAGGATTTTACGGCGCTCAAATAAAACTCGCAGGTCACGTTTTCAATGTGACCTGCTCTTCAAAGTGACGGTCGCTTTCCGGTACAATACAGCGACCGTCACTTTTGATTCTAGATATGAGACCAACCATGAACAAGAAATTCACACTCTCCCTGTTGTTCGTCCTTATCGTTGCATGTGCGCCGCTTGAGTTTGAGACGCCCTACGCGCCTGTCACGCAGATCCCATTTTATGCCAGTGATACCCCCGAACCATTTATCATCCCCGTCACTGAGACGCCTCAGATCATTTTTCCGGTGACTGAAACCCCAGTGGGTGAGCCGCCGCTTCCAATAACCGACACGCCGTTGGCGATCCCTGCCGAAGCATGGTGGGAGGTATATTTTACGGATCTGCTGCTTATCAATGACCCGAACAACCCAGCAGGTTCGATAGAAGAAAGATTGATCCAATTCATAGACGCCGCACAGGTGAGCATTCATATTGCCTCTTTTGAGTTCAACTTGCCACGAGTAGCCGACGCCTTGATCGCAGCCAAAGCCCGCGGCGTGGACGTGCGCTGGGTAACCGACGATGAGAACGGGTTGGATATAGATGCGAATCCGAACCGGGGGCAGTTCACCCGTCTGATGGCGGGCGGAGTGGAGGTTAAGGATGATGCGGGGCGATCTGCCTTGATGCACAATAAATTCTGGATCTTCGACCGTCAAATTACATGGACAGGCTCCACGAACATCACGGTCAATGGCATTTATAAACAGAATAACAATGTCATCGTCATTCGCTCGCCAGAAATTTCGGAGATCTATGAACGCGAATGGGAAGAATTATGGGCAGCCCAATTGGGACCACGTGCGCCGTCGACCCGTAACAATCAATGGGCAATTCTGGACGGCACACCGATACAAGTGTTGTTTTCGCCCGAAGACGATGTAGTAGATAACCTGATCGCAATCCTGGGTGATGCGCAAGTCAGCATTCGTTTTCTGGCATTTAGTTTTACCGATTACCCCATGGCGCAAACCATGATCGACCGTGCGCTTGCCGGAGTGGATGTACAAGGCGTGTTCGAGACCTTCGGCAGTAATAGTACGCGTTCTGAACTTAAAACGCTTTGGTGCGCCGGTCTGCCTGTGCGGCAGGATGGTAACTCTGGCTTTCTGCATGACAAGGTCATTATTGTAGATAACAGCATCGTGGTGACCGGCTCTTTGAATTTTTCATCCAGCGCCGATGAGGAGAATGAGGAGAATGTGATCATTCTCGATAACCCCGAAATTGCATCTTTGTATTTGCAGGAATATCAAAAAATATGGGATGCCAGCATGAGCGTCCCGGTTGGGGCATTCACCTGCGAATAGGAGTATAATTTGCTTATGAAACCAATAGCTGGCATGAATAAATGTCAGCGTGGCAACTGCCGCGGTCGAATAAATGTATCTGGTCAGAGGAGAGAATCCGCTGACCAGATTTTATTTAAGCACGTCTGGTAGATGTATAGATAAGGAGAGTTGCATGAAGCTTAGTAAACTGGCAAGTGATATCGCTGAGTCTCCGACCCTCGCTTTGAATGAAGAAGCGCGTCTCTTACGTGAACGGGGGGAGGCAGTCATCAACCTGGGCATTGGCGAACCCAAGAATAAGACGCCTATCTCCGCGGTGCTTTCATCGGGCGCCAAGTTGACGAGTGGGGAAGTGAAATACACCCCGCCAGACGGTTTGCCTTCGATGAAAAAAGCGGTTATCCGTTATACCGAAGAAGCGTATAACCGCCTGGTTGCTCCAGAAAATGTGATCATTACCAACGGAGCGAAGCAGTCGCTATACAATATTTTTTATTCCATCCTGAACCCGCAAGATGAAGTCATCGTCATTGCGCCGTATTGGGTTTCTTATCCGGAGATGATCAAGATGTGCTTGGGTATTCCGGTCATTGTCACGCCGGAAGATGGAACCTTCACCCCGCGCTTTGAGGATATCGAACGGGCAGTGACCTCCTCCACGCGGGCGATCATCGTCAACAGCCCGAACAATCCCTCGGGGGCTATCTATCCGGATGCGCTGATCGAAAAGATCGTGGACTTGTGCGAGAAAAAAGGCATCTTCATGATCTGTGATGATATTTATCACAAGTTGACCTTTGACCGAAATGTGGCAACGCCTGCTTATCATTTTACCGATAAAGATATTGAGAATTCGCATATCATCGTGGTCAATGGAGTAGCAAAGTTATACGGCATGACAGGCTTCCGTATCGGCTGGGTGGTCGCGCCTCGTCAACTGGTGACCGTCATGACAAATGTGCTGGCGCAGACGACATCCTGTGTTTCGCCGATCGCGCAGGCAGCCGCTGAGGGCGCATTGAACGGCTTGCAGTCTGTGGTCGAGGCGCTGCGCTTGCAGATCCAGAACAGCCGCGATGTGCTGTTACAAGAGATGAAGACTTTCAATGGCGTGCGTCTCATCGAGCCGCAGGGGACGTTCTATGCCTTGCCCGATATCCGCGCCTTCAATAACAATTCTGTTGAAGCATCCAAATTCTTATTGAAAAAAGCAATGGTAGTGACCGTGCCCGGAAAGGAATTTGGCATGGAAGGTCATATCCGCATCTCGTTCGCTGGGAGCATCAAAGACCTGACAGACGGCATCGCCCGCATCAAATGGGCGCTTGATGCCACTTCGCCGAACGAGATCTATATTGGTGATAAGAAAATGATCCGGGATTGGATGTAGGGAGACTGGCATGAATAATTTATTGAATATCAAAACCCCCGCCGAATCCATTGCGCAGACCCGCAAGGCAGATTACAACCTCTCCCAACAGGGTGTGGGTAACTTACGCCTTGCGTATTGGAATTTGACCACCGAGGCATTGGTGGAAGAAGCCACCTTCCGTGGGGAAGGCGCAATCACTGCAGGCGGCGCGTATGTAGCAAACACGGGCAAACACACCGCGAGAAGTGCGAACGATAAATTTGTCGTGCGGCATGTTGACTCGGAAAATAACATTTGGTGGGGCGTGTATAACCGTCCGTTCGCGCAGGATAAATTCGAAGTCATGTATGACCGCATGTTGGGTTTCTTGCAGGGACGCGATATCTTTGTGCAAGATGTCTATGCCGGTGCGGATGAAGCCTATCGATTGCCTGTGCGCATCGTGACTGAATTAGCGTGGCATAGCCATTTCGTGCGCAACATGTTCATCCTGCCGCAGTCGCTGGAGGAATACAAACGCTTCATGCCTGAGTTTACGATCATCGCGATGCCGTCCTTCAAGGGTGCGCCCGCAGTGGATAGCACCAATAGCGAGACCTTCATTTGCCTTTCGTTTGAAAAGAAACTTGCCATCATCGGTAACACCGCCTATGCAGGCGAGATCAAGAAATCTGTCTTCACGATCTTGAATTATCTGCTCCCACTGGATGGCGTGCTTTCGATGCACTGCTCGGCGAACGTCAACCCGCAGGATAATGACGACGTGGCGCTTTTCTTCGGCTTGAGCGGCACCGGCAAGACGACCTTATCCGCCGACCCCAAACGCCGCCTCATCGGGGACGATGAGCATGGCTGGAGCGACGGAGGCGTTTTCAACTTTGAAGGCGGATGCTACGCCAAGGTCATCGGTCTATCGGCTTCGGCGGAACCGGAAATCTTCGCCACCACCAGCCGCTTCGGGACGATCCTTGAGAATGTGCCATATGACCCCATCACGCGCATGATCGACCTTGACGACGACTCGTTGACCGAGAACACGCGCGCTTCGTATCCGTTGGAATTCATTGCGAACGCCGTCCCGGAGAGAAAGGCTGGGCATCCGAAGAACATCATCTTGTTGACGTGTGATGCAAACGGTGTCATGCCTCCGATCGCGCGGCTGACGCCGGATCAGGCTCTGTACCAATTTATCAGCGGGTATACATCCAAGGTTGGCGGAACAGAAGTCGGCTTGGGCAAGGAGCCGGAGATCACCTTCAGCGCATGCTTTGGCGGACCGTTCATGGTGCATCATCCATATAAGTATGCGGAGTTGCTCAAGAATAAAATCGAGCGTTACGGCGTGACATGCTGGCTGGTCAACACTGGATGGGTGGGCGGACCGTATGGCGTGGGCAAGCGCATTTCGATCAAGTACACGCGTGCCTTACTCAATGCGGCGTTGGATGGGCAGTTGAGTAACGTCAAGTTTAAGACTGACCCCATCTTTGGCTTTGAGGTTCCAATGACCTGCCCGAACGTGCCTGATGAAGTTTTGGATCCCGGCGCTTCGTGGTCTGATAAAAAAGAATACGACCGGCGTTACAAAGACCTGGCGATGCGTTTCAAACAGAACTTCGCCAAATTCACCGATGGTACCCCGCAAGAGGTCATCGACGCGGGACCGAAGGTGTGATGTGAGTCAAACCACCGAGGTCTGCAAAACCTCAGTGGTGATCAGAATAAAAACAGCCTCGTGATTTTTCACGAGGCTGTTTAGATAAACCTATTTGTACATTGTCGCTGCAACGGGCTTGGCGTGCGTGCCCGTCTTGGCATTGCGCATGGCTCGCTCGAATGCACGGCGTTCTGCACGCTGGGCATCGATGCGGCGCTGCACATGCGGAGAAAAGAACCCCGCGTAGCGCTTCTGAAGTTCCGGTCTCTGCCAGTCATTGCCGCCAACCTTGCCGCGGCAGGTGCTTGCACCGCACAAACAATTGAATTCATCGTAGGGCATGGTATCGCACATGGCATAATCGAAACAAACTTCCTCGCCGATTTGGATGTCTCGCATGGCAACGAGTCCAATCTGGCCCGAAAGACCTGCATTCGGGTTGCACGAGTGATTGACATAATCTCCCTCACCAATCGGGCGCGGTACCAGGAAGTGACGATCTTCAACCTGGAGGCATAACATGCGCTCAATCTCGGGAAGGTGGATAAAGGTCTCCCATTCATACACAACGCCGCCGAAAACAGCGATCAACTCACCCTTCTTAATGGGCTCGATGGCAAAAATGCTGTTTCCGCTTTCATCGGCTTTCAGGCGACCTTCTAACTTAGAAGACAGATAGGAACTTGGTTGCTTGGACATTCATATAAATACCTTTCGTTTTGTGGATTAAAGATGAACAGCGCCTCCCGCGGTGGACGAGCCGCGAAAAACGCCATTGATTTGTCAATAATACATCAAACACCCTGCATGTAAAGGTTTTAAGCCGCGCAGATTCTTTTTTCTGTGATGACGAATCGGTATTGCACAATCCCTTGCAAATCAAATTCGATACTGCATAAACTTTTTGGGTGCATAAATGTTATAGCGGATTCAAAACCGATTCTCGCTTCATTCTCACTCGAAATTGATCCCAATCATTTTGCTCTTTTTTTTCCGAAAAATTCTCGCTGCCAGTCACTAACTTGTAACTTTCAACTTTAAACCTGTAACCTTATTCAATCCAGTTTGCGCCCCAGTCTGGTTCGGGATCATTCGTGATTTGCCGCATCCCAGACCCGTCTGCTTCCATGATGTACAAATCTGCCTGATCGTTATTTCGCAATGAATTGAACACGATGAACTCCCCATTAGGCGAATAGGATGCGCCTGCATTATTCCCGCCATCCGTCAACTGGACGAAATTTCCTGTAGCAACATCGATCTTGAAAATATCCTTATCCCCGAACGGACCGGCATGTACCAAAAGCGACGCTCCATCCGGCGACCAATCGACACTGCCGCCGATACCTTGCAAGCCTTGAGAGATCTTCAAATGATTGCGTCCATTGGCGTCCATGGTAAAGATCTCGTATTCCTGCGGAACGCCTGTATTCATGGCATAGGCGATCTTTTCGCCATCTGGCGACCAGGTCACAGAAACAATATCGCCCGCCCCCGTGTACACCAGCCGCGGATTCAACCCATCGGCATTTACCATCCAGATCGCGGTCGGACCGTCCCCGACGCGGTTGGCGAAAACAAGGGTGCGACCATCTGGCGAAAAATCTGGCGCGATGACATTCCCAACATTGTTCGTGACTTGAAAGACTTCCTTTTCAAGAAAATTCAACAGAAAGAAATCGAAAGGTCCGTTGCGGTTGGAGGCGAACAAGACCGAGCTTCCATCTGGGGCGAAGATGGGATAGTAGTTGCTCGCCGCCATGTCCGTCAGTTGATTGAGGTCACTTCCGTCACGGTTGATGATGCAGAGCTGGTTATAGTCGCCGCGGGTGCAGGTGAAAACGATGCGCCCGCCGTTCGTCAGTGTGGGGCGTGGGGTGGGGGTATCTGTCGGCGCGGGTGTAAAGTCTACGACGATGGAGGTGAAGACTATCGGCGTGGGCAGCACGATCTCATCGGCAGGACGGACGAAAAAGAAAAGCGAAAGAAACCCCGCGATCAGTATAAATAGAAAGATGGGCACAACACCAATAGAAGCAGTTTTCTTCTTCGGCGTTGAAATGGACGCAAGTCTTTCTTCCAGTGGGAGGGCATCTGCTAGAACAGAGGTGGTTTTGGGTGGCGGGAGAAACTCCCAGCTATTGAGAATGTTCGAGAGAATGGGAGTCCGCTCGGGGGTGGCGCGAGGCGGAACTTTATCCAATGGCACTTGAATGGAAAGCGCAAGTGAAGAGAGCAATTCGGTGTTGGTCTTGAGGCGCTCTTCTGGGTTTTTTCGCAGCGCCCACAGGATCATGCGTGAAAAATTATCGGGGATGCCAGAGCTAAGGGTGGTTAGCGCAGGCGGCGTAGACGTGAGATGCGTTTTGCGAATCGCGTCTCGTGCGCGTGGCGCGGCTTTCCCGTTGATCCAATTGCCGGTCATGGCTTCGTATAGCATGACCGCCAGCGCATAGATATCGGCGGCTGGGGTGAGCGGGCTTTCGAGAAATTGTTCCGGTGCGGCGTAGAGCGGGGGATATTTTCCTGATGGTTTTTCGGTTTTTGTCTGGGCGTTTCTTGCGCCTGCAATACCGCATACGATCACTTCTCCACGCTGATTGATGCGGATGAGTTCAGGTGCGAGGTGCAGATGCAGCAGGTTTTGTTTATGAAGCGCCTCGAGCCCGCCGCCAATGGATTTGGCGATAAAGAGTGTTTCTTCCGCTGCAAGCCGCCCTCGTTCACGGACGGTCTTTAGTGAAGGACCATCGACCCAATCTTCGATGAGAAAGGTTTGTGTGGATGTTTTTTGAATCCCATGATATGGGTTGAGGTTGGGATGTGCGATGCCCTGCAAGCGGACGGAATTTGCTTCGAGTGTTTTGAGTTCTTCTGGATTCTCTGTAATCGAAGGGAGCAGGATGGTGAGTGCGATTGCTTTTTGACTGCGTTCTTCGGTGGCACGATACAGATCACCCAGCGGAGTGAGGGCGATGAACTCTTCGATCCGATATTGATTGAGCAGGGTTTTGATCGTGATCGGAGCAGGCATTATCGTTCATTGCACCTGTTTTATAGCGCCCACGCCAGCATCAAACCAAAGATGGCGACCACCAGACCGATGTGCAGGAATAGGTTTGTCGTCACAAGGAAGGAGCCGGGGATGAAAATAGCCAATAGTAGATTTAGGAAGATCAACCCAATACCGATCAACGGCAATAGTCCCTTGCGATGGGCGAGATAGTTGGACATGAAATCGAGCAGTCTTGAGATCATACTTCCTCCTCCAAGTCGGTCTCTTCTTCTGTATTGTGAGGCGTGTTTCCATTCGATTTGAACTTCCAGGGGGCGAATTGCGCCACAAGCCTGCCGGGAATTGCCCCATGAATGCGAACACCGCCGCGCTCATGCTCCACGCGTTCGACCTGACCCAGCTCATGGAAGAGTGAGATCAAAGCGCCTTCTTTATAGGGCAGGCGCACTTCGATCTGTTCATAGGCTTCGAATAGTTCTTCTTGAACCAGCTTGAGCAATTCTGATATGCCTGTACCTTTCAACGCAGAGATGGCAACAGACTTGGGGAAATTCTCCAGAACGCGTGAAGCGTTCTCGGGGTCTTTCAATTGGTCCACTTTGTTGAGTGCGGTGATCATCGGGATGTGACCGGCATCGATCTCTGCCAGGGTTTCAAGGACAGCTTGATACTGTCCCAACGCATTCGGGTGGGAAATATCCACGATGTGAAGGAGCAGGTCGGCTTCGGCGATCTCTTCGAGCGTGGCATGGAATGCTGCGATCAAAGCCGTGGGAAGTTTTTGAATAAAGCCGACGGTGTCGGTGATCAATGCAATGTTGTCGCCGGGGAGCTGCACACGGCGGGTGGTGGGGTCTAGCGTGGCGAATAATTGGTTTGCCACATACACATCCGCTTTGGCAAGGCGATTTAGCAGCGTGGATTTGCCTGCGTTGGTATACCCAACCAGTGCAACAGTGGGGATGCGCGAGCGTTTGCGCTGGGCGCGATAGCTCATTCGATGCGCCTCCACTTTTTCCAGTTCCTTTTTGATGTGAGCAATACGCGCGCGGATCGAACGACGATCTACTTCGAGCTGGGTTTCGCCGGGACCACGCAAGCCGACACCGCCCGATGAACCGGAACGTCCGCCGCCGCCGCCTGCCTGCCTTTCAAGGTGAGTCCAAGCGCGGGTGAGGCGTGGCAGGTTGTATTCATATTGGGCGAGTTCCACTTGCAACATACCTTCCTTGGTGTGGGCATGTTGAGCGAAGATATCGAGAATAAGAGCAGTTCGGTCAATGACGCGAATGTTCTTGCCGAGCGCCTTTTCCAACTCGCGTTGATGGCGCGGCAAAAGTTCGTTGTCGAAGATCACGACCTCAGAAAGGGTTTCTTCTGCAAGAAGTTTTAACTCTTCCACCTTGCCGGGACCGATGTACGTTTCGACATGCGGGCGGTTCAGTTTTTGGGTGATCTCGCCAACCACATCCACACCGGCGGTATCTGCCAGCAAGGCGAGTTCTGCAAGAGAATCTTCAAGATTAAGGAGTTGATTTTGGTCGCGTAATTCGACGCCCGCTAAAAAGGCGCGTTCACGCGGAGGGGTTGTCGGTTGGGGAATTTTCTTTGCCACTTGTTTCCGTTTCTGTTTTTTGCGGGTCGGAGTTTCCGAAGAATTTGAGCATCACCGGGTTGTTTGGCTCGGTGCGGGTGGGCAGCAGGATGTGAAATGTAGAGCCTGGTAATTTTACTTCGTCGTATCCCGCCGATTCGACCCAAATCGTGCCACCATGGGCTTCGATGATACCGCGGGTGATCGAGAGACCCAGCCCGGGTCCGCCGCCTTTGAATTTGGTCTTGCCGCTCGAGTGCAGATCCGTCCGACCGAGCTGACCAAACTTATCGAAGATCAATGTCTGATCGTCGGGTGAGATGCCGATGCCGGTATCGCTGACGGTGACTTCAATAAAACCGGGAAGCATGCGTCCATCGAGAGTGATCGTGCCTTTGTCGGGTGTGTACTTGATGGCATTGGTGATGACGTTGTTAAGCGCCTGATACAGTCGTTCTGAATCGCCATAGATCATCAGATCGCTGCCTTCAAAGTCATGAATGTCCAGAGTCTGTTTGCGTTCTGCGATGGGCTTTTTGAACTCGTTGCGCACCAAATTCAACAAGTGACTGATCCACATCGGTTGGATGTTGAGGGTTAGCAAATTGTTGTCGATCAACGAGACATCGATCATGTCGTCGATAATATCGCGCAGGCGCAGGATGCCGGTGTTAACTCCCTTCAGATAGCTTTGCATTTGAACCTCTTCCGAGTTCTGCACCATATCTACCATCATGGACGTGTAGCCTTCGATCAGGGTCAGCGGAGTTTTCAGCTCATGCGCCGCCACCGAAATGAATTTGGATTTGTTCTGGTCGAGGGTTTGTAATTTTTCCTGCACGGCCCCCAGTTCCTTCGAGATGTGTGCCACACGGGTTTCCATTTCATAACGCACGACCACGCTCAGGCTGTGCGCCAGCACCGGGGTCACCGAAGTGAGCAGTTCAAGCGCATCCTTATTCTTGAGATGGTCGCGTGCTACTTCAATGGTGAGCGCGATCATACGGTTCAATACGAAAGAGACATAGTAATCTGCCTGTTCAAGATTCGTTTCGGTCGGAGAACGCCCCCAGTCATATAAGATCGGATCGAGCCATGCCATATCGCCCGTAGCGACTGCCTGCTCGAGCAATTCGTAGAAGCGTTCCAGTTCTTCGGTAAAACCCGTGCGCACACCTTCTCCCGCCGCTAATTCGCGGGAGATGCGCTCCACCCAGATCGTGCGTAATTTCTTCAGCGATGCCTGTGCTGTCATTGTCTTAAGTGTACGCCCAGTTTTTGCTTTTGACCATACTATCGGGAATTTTGTTCGACCAGCCAATGCCAGAGCGTATCTCCCACCGCGCCAAGGCTTTCTGCTGAAACCTTGTCAGCGGTGTCTTCGGTTGTGTGCCAATAGGGGTAATCGAAGTCGATGATATCTACTGCGGGGATGCCCTTTTCAAGAAAAGGCGTGTGATCATCCAACATGCTGTGTTTTTCGGTTTGGATGAACACGTTGCCGTAGCCAAGCTCTGCCGCCGTACCCCAGATCTCTGCGCGGATGGCTTCATTTGAATTCATTTCATAATATAGGTTCAAGTCCGCGTCGCCGATCATATCCACGATCACCACGGCTTGCGGCGTCACTGGTATTTCTTCCACGAAGGCACGCGAACCGAGTATCCAATCCCAGCCTTCGATACGCCCATTATCTTCAGTATCAAAGAACACCAACCATGTAGGGGGAATGTCATCTGGCAGGGTGCGTGCCAATTCAAGCAAGACTGCCACACCCGAAGCGCCATCATTGGCACCGGGCACAGGCTGTGTGCGTTTGCTTTCGTCGGGATCGTTGTCTGCAAAAAAGCGGGTGTCGTAATGGGCAGCAAGGATGATCTGCGGCGGCTCGTCATTTCGTTTGGCAATGATATTAAAAATGGGATTTCCCAACCGCTCCGACTCGTGGACCTCTACCAACCATCCGGCTTTTTCCAACTCCTCCCGCATCCATTCGCGGACTTGGGCATGTCCCGCCGACCCGGGCGTTCGCGGCCCCATATCCACTTGAGTCTGCACATCGAGATACGCCCGCGAACCATCGAAGACTGCGGGCATGAGGCTTGGGGTTGACGTAGCCGTCGGAACGCTTTCAGTGGCAGGTACTGTAACGGCAGCTGATTCAGACTCAATGGTCATAAAAGAGGCGGCGTACCATCCTGTAACGATCAACAGCAAGCCCGTCACTAACGATAAGTAGACAACAACAGCGCGTTTATTCATCATGGGGTTTCTTGCAGGCAGGCATCCAAAGCTTGTGCGGCGCGCGCCGCGTAGGCTTGTCCCTTTTCGCGCTTGCCAATTTTCTTTTCAAGATTCAAATCAGGCAAAATGCCGAAATTGGCTTTCATCGGTTGGAAGTCTTTGAGATCGGCGTGGGTGATGTAATGACACAACGCGCCGAGCATAGACTCGTTTGGCAGAGTCAACAGCGATTGGTTTTTTACGAGGCGCGCCATGTTGATGCCCGCTAGCAGCCCCGTGGCGATATTGCCCATGTAGCCTTCGACGCCTGTGATCTGACCTGCGAAGAAAAGATCGTCGCGGGTGATGTGTTGAAGGGTGGGACGCAAAAGTTTTGGCGAAGCAATGAAGGTATTGCGGTGCATCTGACCATAGCGTTCAAATTCAGCATTCGCGAGACCGGGGATGGTTCTTAGCACGCGCTTTTGTTCAGGGAATTTTAAATTGGTTTGAAAGCCGACGATGTTATATAAACTCCCTGCGAGATTATCCTGCCGCAACTGCACCACCGCGTATGGACGTTTGCCCGTTTGTGGGTCACGCAAGCCGACCGGGCGCATGGGACCATATGCCAGTGATTCGTCTCCGCGCTCGGCGATGATCTCAACGGGTAGACAGCCTTCGAAGAATTGACCGGCTTTCACACCGGTCTTGATCGCGTCTTCAAAGGCACGTAACTCGATGCGCTCTGCGCTTCGTAGTGCGTTGATGAATTCGTAGTATTGCTCTTTGGTAAATGGACAGTTGATGTAATCGCCATCCTCTTGCTCACTTTTGTCATACCGTGAAGCACGGAAGGCGATGTTCATGTCAATGCTATCAGCGCGGACGATGGGGGAGATGGCGTCAAAAAAGAAAAGGTGTTCATCGCCGCTCAAGGCTGCGATGGATCTGGATAGGCTGTCTGAGGTGAGAGGTCCGCTGGCGACGATGACCGGCGTGTTTGGAATCTCTTTTACTTCTTCACGGATCAGTTCGATGTTTGGGTGGGCAGAGATTCGTTCTGTCACACGGCGTGCGAAGGCTTCGCGGTCTACAGCGAGGGCTGCCCCGGCGGGCAGAGCCGTTTCTTCGGCGCATTCGACCAGCATGGAATTTAATCGGCGCAACTCATTTTTCAGCACGCCTGAGGCACGGTCGGGTAGGTTCGAGCCGAGCGAGTTCGAACAGACCAGTTCCGCCAGGTCGCTCGTCACATGCGCGCCAGTCGGGTTGGCGGGGCGCATCTCATAAAGTTTTACGTGAATGCCCTGCTGTGCGAGCTGCCATGCGGCTTCACTGCCAGCCAATCCGCCGCCGATTACGATAATCTCATTCATATTCATAGTCCGCAATTTTACCAGTACCGAACAAATAGGATAAATCGCATCGAATATAATTATTACAAATGACACTTGAATTGCTGTTTGCAGGATGGTTACTCTTTTGATGACGATACATCTGCAATGTACCGTTTTAGTGCAGTAATATAATAAAGGAGGACGCCATGCGTTTCTTGCATAATGTCGAGGTAACGGACGCGATCGTCCATATTTTGGAATTGAAAGAGGGAAAGAAACTCATTTCAGAACGAAAAATTCCCCTAGAAAATAACACGGATATAAAAGAATATTTTGCGGAACTAATCGCCGGATCCACCGAAAGTGATGGCGCCCGGGCAGCGCTCTTTTCCGGGACGGGCGCGACAAAAAATGCTTCATTGAAATTATGCGAAAAGATGTTCTCTGGAGGTGCGGGGTTTACGGCTGGGTCTAAAATTCTTGGCGATAAATTTTATGATCTAATGAAAAATGACGGGCGTATCGGCGATGGGGATTTAGTTGCCTGCCGATTCAAAGCTGACGCAAAATCTGGAGGCGATTTTCTCTGTATCATGAAACTGAACCCGGTAGGGGTATTTCGAAATGTTCAAAGAGGGAAGGCTGGCTCCGGTGAGATGTATATTGATCTTGAGATTGATACGTTCGTCTTTCCTAGAGATAATAAGAATGTTGTGCAGAAGATCGCAATTATCAACGACAAGACATCCAATGCCTTGCTCCTTGACAGACAGCAGTTCAAAAAAGGGGAAGTTGCCCAGTTCTTCAAGGATTTTCTGGAACTCGAATTCTTAAAAGATCCGGCAGAACTGACACTGCTCCTTTATCAATGCCTGATAAAGACCTTGAATGAACTAAGGAAAAACCTCCAGCCTCAGCAAGATATGGAACTTGGCAGACAGATATATGAAATATTTACTGAAAATGGCATCAAGAATCTGACGAGGATTGGAAAACTTAATCTTCGCGAATGGGCAGAAAAGCTTAAAGTCCCTCAACTGGTCCGGAATCGTTTCGTACAAGACCTTCAAGATGAGTTTGATGAAGTTACAGAAATCCAGATCGACCTTTCGTTGGTTCAGGAATACACTAGAAAGAGATCCTTTAGCGGCGAGTTTTCATCCCACTTTTCCATCCCGACAGAGAGTTATGGCGCAGTGGTGCAAAGTGTTGAATATGTTAGAGGTAAGCCCGGTGAACAAGACCATTATCGAGTCGTGATAAATACCTCGAACTGGCGCGAGGAGGTCAAGTAATGTTCGAGATGCTAGCTCCCATATTGGAGGATTTGAGCAGTGCGGTAGGGCTGGACCCAAAAAGACTTTGGGAAGAGGAGGGTTTTGATACGATAAAACTCGATGTTTTCGAGCTTCCCATCGAGTTTGCGCTGAATATTTCCCTGCAACAATTTGAGTCTCTTTTAGAGAATCTTAACGGTAGTTTTTTATGCCACTTCGGATTGCATCATTTGGACTTGAAACATTCCGACGAAGACCCCATCGTGTTAAATGTGAGACCTGGTATCACGTCGGTACAGATTGATGAATTCCATGACCGAATTGCGGAAGTTGAAACTGTTGAATTCACTTTTTGTTTCTATAAACAAAAATTTCTTCAAAACCGTGGCATTTCTTCGGATTATTGCAACTATTTTCTTTACCTGTATTCAGCCGCATTAACCTCCTTCCTCGCAGGCGCATCGCCCAGCGGCGAAGTGGGTAGTATCCGCGACAGTCTGGCAGTGTTTGAGGACACATTATGGCAGATGGTGGATGTTGAAGGCAACTTTGACTTTAGGGAAGAAAGGCATAAAGCCATCGTATTTGTCCTTGACCATGATATTTATTTTAATGGAGAGTTCTTGACCTTTATCGGAGGGTCGCATCTCCCTTGCTGGAAAAAAGCCGCCCCTGAAAAACGAGCGGATATCGCAGTGTTGAAAAAAATCTACGCCGATTGTCGAGCAAGTGTGGTATGGGATGACCGCTGGCTGAAAGGTCTCACTCCGCCGCTTCTTGCTATCAAGGAGGGAACATGGAAAGACAATGACCCAATTGTTTCCACGCTTCAGGTCCATTTATTCAACCTTGTTGTGCTTTACACAGCCAATCGTGTCTCCAGTCACGTCTCTCATTGGATTGCCACTTACTCCAGCCATGATGCCGAGAGGACCATGACGTTATATTCCCCAGCGCAAAAGCAATTAACTGCAGGCGGCACTGCCATGGCAGACACTTTTTATGAATTCTTTACATGGGCATATTCCACGCAATTCCCTCAAGATCGTATGGCGTTTGTGCGGACCACCATTACCGAGGAGTTGATGCATATTTTAGATGGCGATGTTTATCAGGAGTTTTTGGCAAAGTCCAAGTCATTGAAAGCCGACCTGGAAAAACATTGGGTGCAGTTCATCTATACCAAGCTAGACCGATATTGGGAGGAAGAACAGGAACTGGAAGAATCCGTCACAAAAACAATGGATTCGTATTCGGAACAATTGGCGGCTATGACAAAATCAGTCTCCGATTCGATGTTGACGGCTGTTGCGGCGCTTTTGGGTTCCATTGTTGCAGCCGGAGTTGGCAGCAACAATTTCAATCCGTTTATTTTTTCCATCGGCATGGGTTTATACACGCTTTATGTGCTATTATTTCCTTTTATATATAACATGCGTAATCAATGGGTCCAGTACAAAATATTGAGCGATAGTATGAAAAGACGTATTGAACGCTTTGTGGGGAAAATGACTGAAGAAGGAGTAAAACGGATTGCCGGGGATGTTGTTGATCAAAGTGAAAGGAATTTTCGTGCCTGGTTCTATGTTTCTGTTGCCATTTACATATTTGTAGTATTGGCTGGTATTATGGCGGCGATCTATGGTCCGGCAATTCTTTTGAATGGCGGGTTTATCTCTTAATAAAACCTACCCACAATTGAACGGCATGGTACGGGGTAAGGGTATAATTTCGTGCACACGGCATGCAGACTGAAACAGGCATCGACACCCAACTGAAGGAAGCGGTTCAACTCACTGGCGCGGCTTGGGCTGTGCTGGCGGAGAGGGTTGGCGGCGTCTGGCTGGTGCGGGCATCTCATCGTTTAACCAAATCCGCTCAAAACGAATTGACCGGCATCATGGCAGCATCTTCCACGGATGCCTGGTTATGCGGAGCGCTAAGCGGGGGGCATACTCGTTCGGCAGAAATCCCGGAGAATCGTTCGGTTGGAACGGGACGCTTCTTTGCCTACCCCATTATCAGTACATCACGATTGATCTTGGTTGGCGCTGAGTCAGAACAATCTCCCGCGGCGCAACGGACCTGGCGCTTGATGGCTTCTTTGCTTTCGGGGCAGTTCACTCCAAAGGCGCAGATGCTCCTGCCGGATTTGCAATCGGGTCTCGCCTTCGATCTTCCGCTTGCGCTGGAGAAAGTGCTTGGCAATTTCGTTCAGTCGGTCACCTGCCAGGGAGCCTGGTTGGCGATCCGACGCGGCGACACGCTTGAGATCCAAGCCGAGTGGAACGCGCCCAAAGCACGCGGGGCATCTTTGCTGGTAGATGACAACCCGATCTTCCGGCGTGTGAACCGTTCTTTATCAGATCTATTACTCACCTACGGACAACCCAATTTTGACCAGCTTCCATTCATGGCGTTGAAAGCCAATAGCGGATGCTGGATCTGCCTGCCGCTCGTTGTGGGACAGCGTTTGATTGGCATCGTAGCCATGTGGCGGCAAAAGGAATTCACTACTGGCGAGCGCGGTCAACTGCGTGAATTGGCGGCGGGCGTTCCGCAAACCGTGGATGTGGTCGTCACCTTTTCTGAAATGTCTTCACATTTGCGCAGGCTTGGCTTGCTCAATGATTTTGTGTTGACTGTATCTTCTGCCCAAAACCTCGACCAGATCGCTCGCCGCATGTTCGGCTTGCTTTCTCGCGCATTTACAACCGAATTGATTGCCCTCTTCCTACGTTCCAGTGACGGGCGCATCCTGCGTGACTATCGCTTATTTGACGGAAAGTTGAATGTCATCAGCGTATCGGTCGTGGACCATCCCATTCAGCCGCTGTTGAAAGAGGGCAGTGTGCGCCGTATTTCCGATTCTTCGCGTGAGGGCTTTGTTGGAATTCATCAAACCGCACGCTCTGAGTTGATCGTTCCGCTACGCTATCGCGGACAGGCTACTGGCGTGCTAGTGATCGAAAACTCACATGCCGAGGCGTTCAGTCAATATGATGAACATCTTATGGTCGTGATCGCCAGCCATCTCGCCGGGTTGATCGAATATACCCGTCTGCGTGAAGAGGCGGAGGGACGTGCGCGCAGCCTGGGCTTGATCCATGAAGTCGTTCAACAGGTGATTGGCTTGAACGATAAAAAAGAAGTTGCTTCCATCACAGCAGAATTGGTGGCGCAATATTTCCGTTATGAACTTGCGGCGATCTTGCTCTTAAGCGAGGATAATGATTTTTCCATTCGTGGTATTGGCGGTACACAGGCGGCGACATTTACCAAATCGCTTGGCGGCGAAGAATTCGTTGTACTCGAAGGGGTGACGGGGCACGTCTCGCGCACGGGCGAAAGCATTCTACTTAACGATACAGCTCAAAGCCAACTATACAGTCCTACAAAAGGCTGGGATGCGCGTTCAGAAATTTGTGTAGCGTTGAAAGATGGCGAACAAATTCTCGGCATCATCGATGTGGAAAGCCGGGACGTTAACGCCTTCACTCACAATGACCTGATCGCGATGGAGGCGTTGGCGGGTATTCTCGCCTCTGTGGTCACCAGCGCGAACCAGTACCAAAAACTGCAAGAGACTGTCCGGCAATTACGTATGACTGAGACGGAATTAAAAGAACGTATGGAAGCCCAACGTGCTGCCGAGGCAAGACTCTTGCAGGCGGCAAAACTTGCAGCCGTCGGTGAAATGGCGGCAGGCGTGGCGCATGAATTGAACAATCCGCTCACCACGGTAACGGGTTTTTCAGAGTTGGTGCTCGAAGATTTGCCTGAAGGTTCGCCTCACAAGAAGGAACTGCTCATGGTCCTGCAGGAGGCGCGGAGGGCAAGCTCGGTGGTTCGGCGTTTACTCGATTTCTCGCGGCAGGGAGAGCGCATCCGCGCCAGTGCCGATCTGAACGAAGTCGTCAACGATGTCATCGCATTGACGCGGCACTTGATCCAAACCAATAACGTCGCGCTCATTCTTGATCTGGATGAGTCTCTGCCTTGGGTTTCGATTGATTCAAATCAAATGAAACAAGTTTTACTGAACCTCATTCACAATGGATTGCAAGCCATGCCCAAAGGCGGCGAGATGCAGGTGCGCACCTTCCTGGGTAAGCGTGAAAGCAGAGATTGGGTGGTCTTGTCGGTGCAGGATACGGGCTCGGGTATTTCCACAGAAGACCAATCGAAGATCTTTGAGCCGTTCTTCACCACCAAAGGCAATCGCGGTGGAACGGGGCTCGGGCTCTCTGTTACCTATGGCATTGTTGCCGACCATGGCGGTACCATCGAAGTATTAAGTGAATCCGGGCGCGGCTCGGTCTTTGAGGTTTGGTTGCCACTTTAATATAAAAAGGATAATGTCACCCTGAGTGATAACGAAGGGTCTCTTACATAACCTGAGAGACTCTTCGGTCGCGAAGAACGCTCCCTCAGAGTGACACCAACATAAACATGGAAGCACCTTTTGTGTACGTCGTTGATGATGAACCCGGCATTGCCATGCTTTGCGAACGGGTGCTTACCCGTGCGGGGTATCGCGTTGCCACACAAACCAACCCGCGCATGGCGGTCGATTATTTTGAAGACAACCCCATCGACCTGTTGCTGGTCGATATCCGCATGCCCGATGTGGATGGCTTCGAAGTCATTCAACATGTGCAACGTTGGCAGCCCGATGCCGCTGTTCTCATCATGACCGGTCATGGCACGGTAGATACTGCCATTCACGCGCTGCGTCAGGGGGTGGATGGTCTTATCCTCAAGCCGTTTAAGCAGGGCGCGGAGCTTGTCGATGCCGTGCAGCTTGCCTTCGCTGATAATCAAAAGAAACGCGACGCTGCGCGCACGCAGGCGTTGCGCCCGCTGTTTGCCGTCACCGAGTCTTTGCTTTCCGAACGCCGTCGCGCGCCTTTGCTTGATCTGATCATCAAAGCCATCACGGCGCAGGTCAATTGCTCGCAAGCGGCTTGTTATCAAAAGCAAAATGCAGAGAAGGAATTTTCCCGCCTCGCCGGTCGCGGTGTAACCGAGTCGATGCCGTTATTGGATTTAATTTCCCGCGCCGACGCCTCTGACTCGCCGGTGCTGATCAACTCCGCCGGACCGGGTGACCCCGCCTTGAAAGCGCTTCTTGCTGACCTCGAACTAGGTTCAGCGATTCTCGTGCCAGTTCATCACCCAAGCCTGAGCACGGTCTTTCTGGCGGCTCGCAATGAAAGCGAACCCGCCTTCCGCGAATCAGACTTGGAGATGTTCCAAATTCTGGCGCGTCAGGCGGCGACGGCGTTGGAAAATTCGCGCCTATATGCCGAGCAGGTGGAGTATGTGCGTCAGATCGAAGCCTCGCAAAAAGCATTGATCCAAGCTGAGAAGATGGCGGCGGCTGGACGGTTGAGCGCGTCCATTGCACATGAGATCAATAATCCGCTGCAGGCTGTGCAGAACTGTTTACACCTTGCCGGGCGCGAGGATTTGCCCGCCGAAAAACGCAAAGAATATTTCGACCTGGCACGGACCGAGCTCGAACGCCTAATGGTCACCGCCCGCCGCATGTTAGACTTTTACCGCCCGAATGCTTCCACACAAACCCAAGTCAGCTTGGTGGATATGCTCGAGTATGTGTTGAGCCTGATGGCGAAGCAGTTATCGGAAGCAAAGGTCAATATCATCAAAGATATTCGCGATGACTTGCCGCTTATCACGGCGGTGGGGAGTCAGATCCAGCAAGTGTTCCTTAATTTGATCTTGAATGCCGCCGATGCGATGGCTCCTGAAGGCGGAGATTTGCGCATCACCGCGCGGACGTGGGAAGACGGCGTGGAACTGCTCTTTCAAGATAGCGGCAAGGGCATTTCTGGTGAGGAACAAGCCAATATCTTTGAGCCCTTCTTTAGTACCAAAGATGGAGGCACGGGGCTGGGCTTAACCGTAAGTTACAATATAATTACTGCACACGGAGGCTCGCTCGAACTGCTCACAGACCGCGCCCCCGGCGCCTGTTTTAGAATCCTATTGCCCACCGGAGGAAACCAATGAAGTCGAACATCCTTGTCGTCGATGACGAACCTGTAGCCCGGCAATCCCTCACTGATATTCTAAAGCTGGAGGGGTTTATCGTATCATCCGTCCCGAACGGACAGGCGGCTGTTGAGCACATCCGCACCCACGCCGTAGACTTGATGATCGTGGACCTGAAAATGCCCGGCATGGACGGTCTTGAAGTGATTCAGGTCGTCAACCAGACATCGCCTGAAACTGAAATTATTTTGCTGACTGCACATGGCTCGATTGAAACCGCCATTCAAGCCTTGCGTTTGCGCATCCATGATTATTTGCTCAAGCCTGCTTCTCCGGCGCAGATCCTTGCCAGCGTAAAGAAAGGCTTGGGTCGGCGCAGCAAGTCTCGGGTCAGCAATGCGGCGGTGACGGGGTCAGAATCCACCCAGGAAGTGTATACGCTCAAAGACGGCACCATGGTCGATTTGTCGCGTCGTCAGATCAAACATAAGAGTAAGATCGAGCATCTCACGCCTGCCGAGGGACGCCTGCTGCGCATCCTGATGGAGAATGAGGGCAAGGTCTTTTCGCACCGCGAACTGGTGCTGCTGGTGCAGGGCTACGACACCTCGGCGCGCGAAGCCCCCGAAATTTTGCGCCCGCTCGTCAGCCGCCTACGCCACAAACTGGAAGCCTTCCCTTCGCTTTCGGAGAAGGTCGTCAGCGTGCGCGGGACGGGGTATTTGTATGAGGGTGGGTGATGGGGGTAGATTGGTGAATTTGGAAATGGTAAAGGGACAGCCGAGAGGCTGTCCCTTTTTTGATTATCTTGTTAGATTTATGTTTTGTTCGCATCGGTCAGTAGAATTTCTAATATTCCAAATCTACTGCAAACACAATGCCATCTGATAAGCTATTTTCTGGTGTGCCCTCAAAATAAATTGCAAAATCAAAAGAGCCATCTTTATTTATATCATAGTAACTTATAAAAAGTTTCGAGGCAGAATCAGTAGTATCAGTGTCTAATTTGATTTGAAATTTAGAAATAAGCCTTGAACCTCTTTATAAGAATGGGAACCTTCCTGAAATATTTCTTTCATTATGTCTGAGAAATCTTCTGGATAAATATTTTCAGTAGAGTTGCAAATAGTTTCTTTTTCAATTTCAAGTTTAGAACACAAATAAGCAATATCTTCTATTGATACTGGCTTCGCAGGTTCTTCAGAATACCTAATATATAATACAAATATTCCAATTAAGATTATGCAAACTACTGTTATCTGTAAATAAACAGTGAGTAATAATCTTATATAGCCTAAGAAAGTAAGATTTGAATTCATGCTCGCCTCTTGCGTAATGATACCCAAGATATTACTACGATTAATTTTTACTACTATGGCTCGATAAATACATCGACAAATGCCCCGGTCGATGTATTTTCTGTATCCAAACTTGACATTAATGTCCCTTGAATTAATATTCTAAGGACTATTTTTTCATGTATTTCAATTCCCGAAGACAGGGCTGGTAATACCCCAAAGGACAACCGTGCACCTAACTCTTGATTACTAATGCTTGGTAATGTAACAGCTTCACCAGAAAAATTACTTTTATTGTCTATTTCGATCCACTCATTGTCGATAACTATAAATAATCTTATCCCATATCCGACTGGGAACAATATTTTTTCGTCTGAAACATTATATAAGAATATTCTTATGACTGTACCGATTTCATAAACTTCCTGATCTGAGACTAATCGCACTTCAAAGTATTTGTTCAACTCCTCGTTTTTAACAAGCTCGGTGAATTTAGCATCCAATGTGTCTGAAATCTCTGACTTGGCAGATGAGCAACTAAGCAACACTATTGCAAGTGAAAATATATAAAAGATAATGATTTGACTAGTAGTTTTCATTTTATGCCTTAAACGAATCACAACATTTAATAGACCAATGCTTTACATGAAACCTACCCTTCCATCTCCCTCAACTTCATATACACAGCCTCCAGCACACCACCGGCTACTGATAAGGCTTTATCGGAAACAAAGCGCACCATGTTTGGGTCGTTGCGCGCATCCACATCGCCGATCTTCATGTTTTCGGTCACATCCACACGCGGGTGAATCAATCCGCGCAAGATGCCATCGAAGGGACTGAGGATGTCTTTGCCGCCAATGCTTGCGATCACATCACCTTGCTTGCAAGAATCGCCAATGGATTTGAACGGCTCCAATGCGCCTGCCGCGGGTGCGCGCAAAACACGTCGTGTATCGCCATCGGGTTGGCGGCTGTCCGGCGCGCTCTGTCCTTCCCAATACACTCTGCCAAGCGCATGTCCGCGTTGGGTTTCGATCACAGCGTGGCAATCGGCTCCGGCAGTGAAACCAGGTCCGAGCCCGATATGAAGCGCGACGTTTTCCGGCAGCGGCTCCGGCTCCGTTTTCATCAAACGCGCATCGATCACAAACGTGGACTTTGGACTCGTCATGAATTGATTCTTGAGGATGTTCGCCCGCGGATCGATCAACACCGGGATCTCACCCGCCTCCAACGTGACCTGAAACTGGTCTGCCGAAACAAGCCTTGCGGTGACGCCTTCAACGTTTTGTGTGCCCTCATAGACCGCTTCTGAAAAAGAGACCGTGCGGCGCACAGCCAGGGGCTTGTCCAATTCCAAAATAGCGATTTGAAAGCCAACGCGATGCAAACGCAAGGCAACGCCCGTTGCCAGGTCGCCGCCGCCGCGGATGAGAATGAGGGGATTCATGAAATGTCCTGTTTAACGGGTTGTGCATGATCTTGAAATAACAGACCAAAGGCGTAGGTGGTGATGTAAATGAAGATGAACAACGAAGAAAATATGCTGATGAATACAACCGATTGCAAGCTGGGGTGCAATGCGTAGTATAGCATTTCACGCAGCCGGTCATACGGATGCAGAATGACATCCCACGAGTTCCAGCGTAAGAAGCGCCCAATGTAAATGCCAACGCCGCTCAAGGTGCCAACCACAAGCACAAAAAGCCAACCCGTAATGCGACCGCATGCTTTTCGCACAATATCATGCATGATGAAAAGCGAGAAAACTCCCAATAACACGCCCGTCCATGCGAACCAGTTGATAAGCAAAGTATCGAACCAGATCGGAATGGTCTCACGTGGATGCCGCAAGTGGAACAAGTCTGTGATGATGTATGGCGCATTTGGAAAGAATAAAAGCCAAAGCATGGCTGCCACAGGAACGGTGATCGCCACGAAGCGACGTTTTGAGGCGAAGCTGGAAGCCAGGTAAGACATAACCAACGGCAGCCAGGCAAGGAAGAGATTCCAAATCAAGAATGCATAATCATCCGTGCCGCTCAACAAGGTGCGAATGCGGAACAAGGTCACTGAGATCAGGCTTGCCATACTCAGCAGCCCAATGATGGTCAGACGGAATCG
>JAFLCF010000379.1 GCA_017303735.1 Anaerolineae bacterium | reverse complement strand
AAGCCCGCGGCATGTACTACGAAACCCGGGTAGACCTTCCCTCCGAAGAACGCGCCTTTGCAATCCAACAATGGAACTTGCGCGCGTCCGTCGAGCCGGAATTCTTCGAGCGCATCGTCGCATGGACATATCAATTCACCGGTGAGCAAATTTGGGTGGCGCGTTTGTACTCATCCATGTTTTGGGTCATCGGCGGCATCTTCCTCTATCTGCTGGCACGTCGCCTCACCTCAGAAGATGGCGCCATTGCTGCAACCGCTGTGTATCTCCTGTTGCCTTACGCCATCATCGCCAGCCGCAGCTTCCAACCCGATCCGCTCATGACGATGCTCATCATCATGTTTTTGTGGGCGGTCTGGGAATGGTCAAGTGCATTAACCGTAAAGCACGCCAAGAGCGCGAAGGAAAACAAAGAATCTCTTAGCGACCTTCGCGCTCTTAGCGGTTCAAAAAGCTCCTGGCTATTTGCCATTCTTGCTGGTCTCTTTGGCGGGCTTGCCATCTTCATCAAATTCCCGGCAGCCTTCTTCGTCATTGGTGGAGGCTTGGGCGCGGTACTCAGCCACAGGTCCATGAAAGAGGCGTTGAAGGACCCACAGCTTTACGTCATGGCGTTGCTGGGCATCCTCCCTGGCGCGGGCTATCTCATCTACGGCATCTTCGTGCAAGATTTTCTCGGTCAACAATTTGGCGGGCGTTTCATCCCCAGCCTTTTTCTCAGCCTGTCTTATTATGTGGGCTTGCTCAACATGTTGAATCTCGTCATCGGCGGATTCACTCTGATGCTTGCCTTGCTCGGTCTCTTTTTCTTTGAGGATAAAAATCGGCGCCTCCTTCTCGGACTTTGGGCTGGGTACGCCCTCTTTGGCTTCTACTTTAACTTTCACATTCACACCCACGACTACTACTCCCTGCCTTTGATTCCCATCGTGGCATTATCCATTGCTCCGCTCGCGGATTTTCTTCTAGCAAAACTCGCGCAACTCACAACAACAAACTTCCTGCGTCTTTCCTCTTTCTTCTTTCTTCTCCTCGGGCTTATCGCTTCCACATGGAGCGTCCGCAACACCCTCAACGCCGTAGACTATCGTCCGCAAGCCGAAATGTGGGCAGAGATCCGCACCATCACAGACGGGTATAATCTAGCCGGGCTGACGCAAGATTACGGAGCCCGTCTCGCTTATTGGGGCTGGCAGAACATCAGCTCCTGGCCCACCTCAGGTGACCTGCGCTACGCCGACGAACGCGGCGGCAAGCAAAACCTGGAAGAACAATTTGCAGAGATCGCCTCTAAGAAAGATCTGTTCGTCTTAACCGATTTTGACGACTTCGCTCGTCAGCCTTATCTTAAAGAAAAACTCAGTACCTACCCCGTCTTTGCCGAAGGGGATGGGTATGTGATCTACAATTTGATGAAATAAACTATCCATGAAATTTTCCAATCAAAAAACATTAATCTATCTTGCCTGGTTTGGCGTTTTTGCTGTGACAGCCGCTCTTGCCGTGTATGCGTATCTCGGTTTCTTTTCTCGTTACATGGCAGATGACTACTGTCTGCTTGTGGATTTGAAGTTTGGCGATATTCTCACTAATAGCGTCAATAAATATTTTTTCAAGTCCAATCGTTTTACCAATTTGTTCGTGCTAGGCTTTTGGGAATTATTCCCAAACAACATCGCCTTTATGCCGATCTTACATATCATCTTTTGGGTTGGCGGTTTATATTGGCTGTTGAACGAGTTGAATAAAACCTTCAACCTGGCACTGCCCTTGCCGGTTGTGCTATTTACCGCAGAGACACTAGCCCTCTTTTCATTCTTTATGGCGCCGAATGTTTTTCAGATTCTATATTGGCGTCCGGGGCAGGTTTCGTATCTCACGCCGATCGTAATGTTCACGCTTATGGCTGCCTGGCTGGTCAACCTTGTGCGCAGAGATAAGGTGACCCTGCCTTTGGCATTCCTCTTCGGTTTTATGGCATTCTTCGTAGGTGGGCTATCTGAAACGCTGGGTGCCTTACATATTGCCATTCTTTCTTTGGTGCTTGTGTGTATCTTCTTATTTGATAAATCTCCGCGCCGCAAACCCGCTCAGACGTTGCTGATGGCTCTTTTGATTGGTGCGTTGTTGGCGCTGGTTGTAATGTTCCTTGCACCCGCGAATGAAGTGCGCATTAACGATGAGAATGGTTCGCCGCCATTTACCACGGTGCTGTTACGTACATTTGAATATTCCTTCCTCTTTCTGCGCATCACGTTTACGAATCTTCCATTACCTGTTGTGGGTTTGCTGGCGATGTCGTCGCTGATGACCATGCTTGTTTTGCAGAATCAACCGTCCCTTAAGGTTGAGGCGCGCGTCTATTGGTTGTTCCTGCTGATTCCCATCCTGCTGTATGGATTGGTCTTTGCATCCTTTGCCCCTAGCGCGTATGGACAGTCGTACCCGGTGGAGCGGGTGCGTTTTCCAGCGCATTTTATGTTGACGATCAACCTGATCGCTTTCGGAATTTGTGTGGGTTATGTGCTATCCTATATAAAGTTCCCGTCT
>JAFLCF010000378.1 GCA_017303735.1 Anaerolineae bacterium | reverse complement strand
GCGGACGCCGTACAGCTCACCATTCACGGTCACGGTATATGTGCCATAGCCAGTAAGGTATTGATCTGTGCCTTCCACACTTTTCCAGGTAAAGGTCAATTGATTCCCTTCCAATGTTCCAACGCCTTCTTGAATATCGCCAGAGACCAACCATTGAAGGTTGTATTCATTGGGCTGGCTGCCTGCTGTTATAAAGAGAGAGCCGCCATAGCGTTCTTTTGTGGCATCTTCGGCATTTAATCCATATTCACCGATGATACTCGGCACATTGTCTGCAGGAGCATCCGCCCCAAGCGGAGCAGGCGTGCGGCGTGGAAAACAAGCTGTAAGTGTGAGAGAAAGTAGTAAAAGTAGGAGCGAAAGTTTTTTCATGGATTTCCTTTTATGTAGACCACAGACGATAGACGATAGACCATTGACCATGGTTGTCCATCGTCTATCGTCTGTGGTCAGTGGTCTATTCTTCCAATGTCAATAAGAATGCGATCAAGTCGTTGATTTGTTCTTCTGTCAAAATATCGCCAAAGTTTTGGATCATCTGTCCCTCGGGGTAGCCCGAGACGACAAAAGCATTCGGCTCCAAAATAGACTGGCGTAAATATTCTTCGGCACTCATACCAGGAATGCGTTCGCCTGCACGGTCTGCAATGCCGTAGAACGAAGGACCGATGATGCGCTCATCTTTTGTCAACGAATGGCAGATGCGGCAACCGGCATTCACGCCTGAGGTCGTTTCGTAATAAAGTTGCTCGCCTGCTTTCGGGTCTGGCAGATGAACATCGCGGAAGTTGATGGTGAGTGCCTGCTGAGGGTCAAGAGTAATGGTGTCATCAAAGATGACTTGTTCATAGCTTGCATCAGCGCGGTCATACATCTTGATCGTTACATGATGTTTGCCAACCGGCAAAAAGATCTGCTCAAAGATACGTGCGCCCTGGTTGATGTGATTATCCTGCGCGTTGTACGTTTCATCGAGCAACACATCGCCGTTCACTTCCAGCGTAATGCGAATCGGCTGGTCAAGATCCGGCTCAATGGTCGCAGGAGGCGTCACATCATGAATGGCGTACCCACTGTGATGCGTCATCTGAATCATGAGCGAGGCAGAAGTCTTGTCATAGAATTGTGTGGGACGATCGCTTAACCAAAGTTGGAATGCCATCACAAGCGCCATGATGCCCAACAACGGCAGGATGAAGCGCACGTGACTTGGATTGAGTTTAAGAGTAAAAGCATTCGCTTCAGACTTAATCTGCGAGTTGAGTGCCCGACCAAAATCTGTGGGCGCCGCCCAAGCCGTGTGAACCAAGGGAATGAAGTTGGGCTTTAGCTTGGGTAAACGCTCGCCAGTGACGCGGTCATTCAACCACGTGTTGCCTTCACGATTGGCACAATCTTCAGGCGGGCAGCCGATGAATTGCACGTCACTTGCGCCTGCTGCCAATGCCTGCGCCGCAAGGTTGGGATTCGCCATCGCGATACAAGTGAGCGGAACGATATGAACATTCGGGTCGTTGAAGTGCGCCCCAACCCCATGCATGGCATGCCGTTCACAGGTGAAGACGACTTTGATATCTTTCTTTTCGGCAACCTGTGTGAGTGTGTTCTTCCACATCGGGTCCAGCGGAATATCGCCGAAGGTCAGCGC
Organism: Anaerolineae bacterium; assembly: GCA_017303735.1. The sequence continues at coordinate 951 of JAFLCF010000378.1, read as the reverse complement.
ATTATCGGGGCAGGAGCCAATGCACACGCCACAAGAGACGCAAAGATTCGGGTCAATATCCGCCTGGAATTTGGGACGCGCGCCATCGGTGCGCGGAATCATTTTGATCGCGAGGTATGGGCAATCTCGTTCGCAAAGGGTGCAACCATCGCAATTGGCGAGGTCTACTTTGACGGGTTTCAGTTCCTTGGCACGCGGCATGATCCACGGCAGGGCTGTGACCAGACCAATGATGAAAAGCAAAATGCTCCAGAAGAGGGCTTGAGGTCCGCGCAGGAAGGTGGGTAGGTAGAATAAATAGAATAAGTCAATCGGAGCTTGGGCAGGCAATTGGGTTTCGTTCAGTGGGGGCAGCATGCCGATGGGGAAGAGCGCCGCCGCAAGCAATAGCACCACAGTGGAAATAATCATCCAATAGCGGGGCGGCATCCATTTGGCGCGGCTCATGCGTTTGAGGTGCAGCCAGAGGAAGTAGCCTGTCAATGCTGAAAGACCTACATGCAATATGATGACGATCAGCATGAAGACCCAGCCCGAGCCTGCGGCATCGCCGACGAGATAATCTACGATGAAGGTTTGACCGGCTTTGAAATTGCCGAGAATTTTAAAGAGACTTTGGTTCAAGAGTCCGGCGCGGTCGTCCCAAATGAGCCAGTAGCCGGTGATGCCAATGAACCAGACTGCAACCGCCATGCCAACACCGGTTACCCATGCCAGCCAGCGCGGTCCGCGGAAGCGATCTTGAAAGAAAGTACGCCAGCCGTGTAATAAACCGAAGATAACCGCCGCATCTGATGCATAACGATGCAAGGCGCGGATGATGCGCCCAATGAGATTCGATTCTATTTTTGAAACGGCAAGATACGAAAAGGTGAACCCGAACGGATAGAACATCGTCAGGTAGATGCCGGTTAGCAAAATGACGATGAGCAGGAAGATGGTGATCGTGCC
>JAFLCF010000377.1 GCA_017303735.1 Anaerolineae bacterium | reverse complement strand
GTCATTGACAAGCTCTCTTAAGAGTTCACCGTTTTGGTTGTAAACTAAAATGCCATTGAACCCAGGGATATAAATGGTTCCATCACTGCCGACGACCATGTTATCGGGGTTGAGGTCTCTGCCGTCACTTTCGGTGGCGGTGAATTCAGAAAGGTTATTGCCCTGCGAGTCGAAGATCTGCACCTTCGAGTCATTGTAATTAAGAGTAAGTACATTTCCGCTTCCATCCACGCCAATGGCGCGCGGGTCTTTCAAAACACTTGTGCTGACCTTTAGTACTTCTTCGGCAAAAGGAGTCGGCAGGATGGAGTTTTCTCCCGTGAGGAAAGGCAGATCAAACGGCAACTTGAATTGGAATGCACCCAAGATCGCCGGAATGGCGGAGCCCAAAATGGAGATGAACACCACCAGGCGAATCACGGTTGAAATACAAGAGCCGCCTCCCACGCGGACTGTGGGCTGGTACACCGGCTGGGGCATGGGTGGCACCTGATAGCTGGGACTTACCTGTTGCGGGTAGCTGCTTTTTGCAACAGGGTCATCGTCGCGAATGCCTGCCATCGATTTGACGCTGAACATGGCGTTCTCATGGCTTAGCCCTGTGATCTTGCTGTATATCTTTGCGGCTTCATCCAGCTTGCCTTCTTTGGCGAGGCGGGTGACGTCTGACAGGCTGGCAGGTTTGGTTGCCCGCATGGACTCAGGCACGACAACCGTCCCGCCGCAGTAGGGGCACTTCATGGTGGAGGCATTCGATTGTAGATCGAGCGGCGCACCACAGGATGGGCATTTGAACACTTTGAGAGATTGGCTTTCCATAGTTAGCTCCAATAAATAAATCGTATAAGAATGTTTCCAATCATACTTGCTGACAGAGGCGAAGTGCTATCGCTCTTTGGTGCTATTCCTTTTTGTGGGCGACTTTTCTTCGATGCGCCGGTCTGGGATGAACCACATGATGGCGACGACGACGTATAAACCAGCCGAGACCCACGGGGAGACAAAAGCCAGGGCGATTGCGGCAGTATAAAGAAAGAGGGAGCGCAGCCCTTTCTCATCCCGCCCGATGGCTTTGGCAATGACCGAGTCGGTGCCGTGGTGGGCGATCAGCGCGCGGCTGAGAATGTAATATGCCAAGCCTGCCACCCAAAGCACCCCGCCATAAACAGCGACGGGAATCGTCTCGAAGTGTTCGCCCATCCAAATGGTGGTGAAAGGGACGAGGGAGAGCCAAAAGAGCAGATGCATGTTTGCCCACAAGATCGCGCCGTTGACGCTTTTCGCGGCTTGTAATAAATGATGGTGATTGTTCCAGTAAATGCCGACAAAGACGAAGCTCAAAATATAGCTGAGGAACTTGGGCAACAGCGGCAGGAGCGCGGAAAGTGTGCCTTCTTCGGGGGCGCGTAATTCGAGCACCATAATGGTGATGATGATGGCGATGACACCGTCGCTAAAGGCTTCCAGACGTGATTTGTGCATGAATATTTTCCTTTACGTTTAATGGGCTTGGTAATTAATGCCATCATCCACTTTGGGGAGGAAGAGGATCAGAAGCAGCACAACTGCAATGTAGATCAGATAACTTGCAAGCGGATAAACATTCGCTAATAAGATCGCCCCGAGATACGAGCCGTTGACGAAGATATAGTTTGGTATATGGCGGCGTAGATACTTGTCGCTGAACTCTGCCGTCGCCAAATGCCGATGATAGTGGATATACACCACGGCAAAAAAAACGACCAGATTGCAGGTGATGAGCGTCGCTCCATAGACAATGATCGGACCGGCTTCAAAGGGATAGCGCCCAACCAGAGAAGTAGGGAAGGGGATAAAGCTCACGCATAACAATAATAAAATGTTCAGCCAAAGGAAGCCACGGTCGGTGGTTTTGATGGCATGCATAGAGTTGTGATGAATGACCCAATACAACCCAATGATGATAAAGCTCAAGACATATGCCAATATGCGCGGCATGACGGAACCAAGCGTCTGCCAAAATTGAGCATACTCCACTTCAGGAAAGCGAATATCGAGAATCAATAAGGTGATGACAATGGCGAAGACCCCATCACTGAAGGCTTCGAGGCGGGACTTTTGCATGGGGTTCTCCTGAGGCGGTCTGTTTTACTAATCGTAAAGCATAATGCTCAAATCGAAAATCCCATTACCTTTAGGTGATTTTCATCCTACTGGGCTTGAGTAGAATGACGGCTGCTTTATTCGTATTCTAAAAAATAGTTTTATTGGAGAATTCATGAACAACAAAAGAAACATCCTCTTGGCATTAACCGTTGTATTACTGGCATCGTTGGCTTGCCAAAGCCTGGCACCTTCAGAAGAACCCGCCAGCCTGCCGCCAGAAATTGCAGTGACCGAAGAAGAGAGCAGCCCGCTCTTGCCTTCTGACTCTACCGATACTGAAGAAGAGTCCGCACAGACGGGCGGAGCCTATGATGGTGATTGGGTCGGCACGAATACTGTAGATGATAAAGAGATCTTATTTACAGTAGAGAATAACGAAGTCACTTCTGTTTCTTTGAACTACACCGGCGAATCGAATGGCTGTGATTATCACGGAGCGATCAGTGCGGGTTCTCCCACAGGTAGTTTGAGCGATGCGAGC
>JAFLCF010000376.1 GCA_017303735.1 Anaerolineae bacterium | reverse complement strand
ACATCCTGATTTCAAAGTCACAACCGAAAAGACACGGGGGAAACTTAATCCGCTCATGGATAAAGGTATTGTTCCCATTACAACTGGTTTTATCGGCGCCACCCCTGAAGGCGCCATCACCACGCTCGGGCGCGGCGGCTCGGATTATTCTGCCGCCATCATCGGTGCCGTTCTCCCTGCGGATGACGTCTGGATCTGGACAGACGTAGACGGCGTGATGACTACCGATCCGCGCATTGTGAAAGAGGCGCAAACCCTGCCGGAGATCAGCTACAACGAAATTGCAGAGCTTGCTTACTATGGCGCGAAAGTGCTGCATCCAAAAACGATTCGTCCTGTGCTAGATGCAGGGATTGGTTTGCGTATTTGCAATACGTTCAATCCAAGTCACCCTGGCACACGGCTCATCCCCAGCGTCAAAAGTAATGGCAAAGTGGAAGGGAAAGTCATCAAAGCCGTGACCGCCATCCGCAAGCAAAGACTCATCACCATTGAAGGTCGTGGTATGTTGGGTGTACCAGGCGTGGCAGCGCGGGCATTCGGTGCGGTGGCATCCACGGGCACGAGCGTGCCATTGATCACACAGGCATCTTCCGAACAGTCAATTTGTTTTGCGGTGCCATCCGAGCTCGCCCCCACTGTTTTATCTTCGCTCGAAAAATCTTTCGCCCGCGAGATCGAAGACGAAGACATTGACCGTGTCTGGGCAACCGAAGATGTGTCCATCATCACCGTCGTCGGTGCAGGGATGCGGCACACGCCTGGCGTTTCGGGTCGTGTGTTTAGCAAGCTCGGCAATGACGGTGTGAACGTCCTCGCGATTGCACAGGGATCATCGGAAGTGTCGATTTCGCTGGTGGTGGAAGCTGCCGATACAGAAAATGCGGTCAAGGCGTTGCATGAACTGATTGTTGCAAGTTAAAAAGTTTGCACGTTAGAACGTTGCAAAACCTTCAAACCTTTAAACATTCAAACTTTCAAACACTAGGAGTTTCTCATGTCCCAATCTCAAATCCCCGTAGCCGTACTCGGCGCGACAGGTTCTGTCGGTCAGCGGTTCATTTCGTTGTTGGATAATCATCCCTGGTTCAAGGTGGTGGCACTCGCCGCGTCTGACCGTTCAGCGGGGCAGCCATACGCGAAAGCCACACGCTGGGTGTTGGATACGCCCATGCCAGACTATGCCCGTGACATGGTGATCGTGCCCGCCAATACGGATGCGGTGCAAGCGAAGATCGTCTTTTCAGCATTGCATACAGAAGTTGCCAATGAACTCGAACCCGCCTTTGCCAAAGCAGGCGCGGCAGTCTGCTCGAATGCATCGTCATATCGCAGAGGTGAAGATGTGCCGCTGTTGTTACCCGAAATCAATGCGGAACATATTCAACTCGTGAAGCAGCAACGCATTAACAAAGGCTGGAGCGGATGTATCGTCACCAACCCGAACTGCACTAGCACAGGTCTGACGATTGCGCTCAAAGCCTTAGATGAATCTTTTGGCGTGAAGAAAGTTTTCATGGTCTCATTGCAGGCACTTTCAGGCGCGGGGTATCCTGGCGTGCCGTCGTTAGACATTATGGACAATGTCATTCCCAACGTGGGCAATGGCGGTGAAGAAGAAAAAGTGGAATGGGAACCACGTAAAATGCTCGGCAAATTTAACAACGGCAAAATTGATATGGCGGATATTCAATTCAGCGCACACACCAACCGTGTGGCGGTGATCGATGGTCACACTGTGTGTGCAAGCGTGGCATTGGATAAACCTGTTGCGCCAGAAGTTGCGATTCAAGCGTTACGTGATTATGCAGCAAAACCGTCAGCGGCGAATTTGCCTTCGACGCCCAAACCAGTGATCGAGGTCAGAGATGAAGCGGATCGTCCTCAGCCAAGACTTGACCGCATGGCAGGCAAAGGCATGACGACCGTGATCGGTCGCGTGCGCCGAGATCCCATCCTTGATCTTAAATTTGTTGTACTATCCCACAACACAATTCGCGGCGCGGCGGGTGCATCGATCTATAATGCCGAGTTGTTGGTGAAAGAAGGTTTGTTATAAGAGTTACCCAAATGGGTACTCTATGAATCAATATTCAAAAAACACTTGACAAGTGTAACTTCGCCTGATATAAACACGCGAAATTAAATATTCGCTCTTATCCAGAGAAGCTGAGGGACCGACCCTTTGAAGCTTCGGCAACCAAACGAAAGTTCAGGTGCCAAATTCGGCAAATACGAATGACGTGAGTCATTCATATCTGGAAGATGAGAGGACGGTGTAGACGTATACCTCTTCTTGTACTTTCAGAAGAGGTAATTTTTTTAAGTCGTGCACAATGTCATCCTTCGCTTCGCTCAGGATGACACCTGACAAAATTATCTCTTCTGACGGGCGGAATTAATTTAATAAAAACTTTATTCAAGAGGAGATAACTCAAATGTCCACAAAAGATCGTAAGTTAGGTTTTGCCACCCGCCAGCTTCATGCGGGCTATTCACCAGACCCCACCACGGGGAGCCGCGCCGTGCCGTTGTATCAAACAACGAGCTATCAGTTCAAGAGCACCGAACATGCTGCGAATTTGTTCGCGCTCAAAGAGTTGGGAAACATCTATACGCGCTTGATGAACCCCACC
>JAFLCF010000375.1 GCA_017303735.1 Anaerolineae bacterium | reverse complement strand
GGTTGACCATGAGTGGACCGATCTCATACCCTGCCGGTCCGATGACGCCTTTGGGGTCGATCACCAACCAGCCGCGTTCAGACGAAAGAATGTTGTAATGATGAAAATCCCCGTGGATCAGTTGAACATCGTTATCTGCAAATAACTCTGGCAACAAGGCTTCCACTCGTGCAAACAACTCTGGCGGAAATGGACCCGTCTCACCGCCAAACCTCGGGCGCAGGTTTTTCAACTCTGCGAACCAATTCTCCAATAAAATGAACTGTCCATTTGCAGGGGCAGGGCGGGCGAGCTTCAGCATCACATCCATGGCGATGTGAGTCCGTTCGTCATCGTCTTGCAAGTCTGCCAGCATTTGACCTGGTTGCAAGCTCTCCAGCAGCAGGAACCCTTTTTCTTCGTCACAATCTATTAACCGACAGGCACCCTCTCCATTGAATAACTTCAAGGTATTCATCTCGCTGATAATTTCAGGGTTGGGCACGCCAAGTTTTAAAATGACATTGTCCTGAGCGGAGCCGCGTATTTTTTGCGGCGAAGTCGAAGGACGTTTTGCAAATGCGACAAAGTTATAAGAAAGATTGGGAACAGCTTGCACTTCACTCAACCCCCAGCGTTGCGAAGCTTCTTCAATTAATGAGGGGAGGGTGGCGAGGAAGGTCTCGCCGTCTTTTTCAAAAACGGTGCGGATCGTATGGGTGAATGAGTCAGGGAGTTGCATAGGGCTCGTTAGGATTCTTTATACCTGACCAAATATACACCCATCACGATCATCCATACCAACCAAAGCAGGCTGCCTACCAAACCTGCCCATTCCACAACGGGGAAGGTGGGGATGGCGGTGGCAAAGAGTTCTGTCTGCGCGAGGATGTAAATAGCGGAGGCAAACCAGCCGAGCCAGGCGACCCATTTGCTGAACATCTTGGATTTATAAATAATGCCGCTGATGATGGACATCCACAAGATGATGAAGAATTGTCCGAGATGCTCGCCGAGGATGACTCCGCCATATTGGTGGACAGCAGTGAACACAGCGGCGATAGAGGCTTGGGTGGCTGGGTCAGCTTCGGGCGCGGTGAAGAGGCGCGCGAGGATGGGCACAACAAAGACCCAGCGCAGCAATCCGATCACTTGGACGATAAATCCGAGCACGCCGAAGGTTGTTGCTGCTTCAAGAAAAGGGGCATGCTCTTCTGCTAGGATCGTTTTGAGCATGATTGCGCCAACCAGCATGGGCAGACCCACCCATGCGAAAGCGAGCCATGTATAAATGAGCGCGTCGCCGCCTGCTTGAAAGCGGGTAAGGATTTCTGCGGTTGGCAAGCGCAGAATATCGGGATAATCAAAGTTCATGATGAGCAGCGTGTAGGGGATATTGACCAAGATCGCGCCAACGATAAAAAAGATACCAGCCAGTTTACGAAAGGTTGTTTGAGACATGAGTTTTCCTATTGAAGATATGGTTCGAGAATTTGCATCATCAACTGTACGCCGCGTTCCATGTGCGCTTCGTTGACGGTTTTGCCGCTGACTTCGAGACTGTTCAGCCAGAACTCGGTAATGAGCCAGCATGTTTCTGCCAGATTTTGAATGACCTCTGGTTTTGTGGAGCTTCGAAAGGTACCTGCCTGTGCAAAAGCATGGAAGAGTTGGTGAAAACCTTCAAAGCCGCGTTTGCGAATGACAAGAAAGCGACTACGAAGTTCTGCATCGGCACGCAGCAGGGCGGTCAGTTCACGATGTGCGAAGCGATACTGCCAGAGAATTTTGTAATTGGTCTTGACCATGGTTTGCAGGTCGGTGAGTGTGGGAAGCTCATTGGCTGGCAGTTTGAAGGCTGCATCGTTCGCGGCGAACAAACGCTCGAATAATTCGCGAATGATCTCTTCTTTGTTTTTGAAGTGATAATACAAATTGCCCGGGCTGATGCCCGCGGCTTCGGCAATGTGATTGGTGCTGACGGCGGCAGTCCCTTCGTTGTTGAAGAGGGTCAGCGCCGTATCGAGGATCTTTTCACGCGTTGTCATTTGCTTCTCCTAGAGTATTTACTCTAATAGTTTAGAGTAAATACTCTAATTTGTCAAGAGTAAAAAAGGGCAGGAAAATCCCTGCCCTTTTGAAGTTTCTTATGCCTGGTCTTTCTTTTCTTTTCTCGCTCTTAACCAGCCATTCAAACTATATTTGACGATGCGCTCATTGCCTTCAAAGAGCCTTTTGATATTCGGGCGTAACGCCCAGATCAGTAGCAACTCCGCGCCGAGACCGTACCAAACATAATCCCAGGGGATGATGCCTTGCGAAGCGTAATAAGCGAATGCCAACGTAGAATACAACGCCACTGCCATCGTCGTAACTGAGGCGATGCCGATGGTGAAGAAGGTCAACATTCCCAAGGGCAGCACAATCAAAATCGAAGGGAGATACAAACCCATCGCTCCGCCCACCGAAGGTGCACCACCTGCCCCGCCGCGCAAACGGAATTTTCCGTTCTCATCCCGTTCGCCCAAAAAGATCGAGTAGTTGTGACCGAGGATCGCCGCCACGGGTGCCAGCATATGAATGATCGGCGCGTCCGGTGTGATCCATCTTGCCAGCCAAACCGCCCCCGCGCCTTTTACAATATCTAACATGGCGGTGGCGAAC
>JAFLCF010000374.1 GCA_017303735.1 Anaerolineae bacterium | reverse complement strand
AAAAACACAGCCCATCAAAAGATGGGCTGTGTTTTTACTTCACTGACTACGACAGCAGCGACTTCATTTGTTTGTAGATAAACTCAGCCGCCATTTTGGGATTTAAGCGGGTGAGGAAATCCATCATCTTGGAATCTGAGCCCACATGCACATTGTAGCGGTCGTTTTCGATGGCATCCACAATGATCTCGGCGGCTTTGCTGGGAGCCAACGGTTTGAACTTCTGTTCTTCTGCAGAGCGGTTCTCTCCACCCGGGATGGCAACGCCGGAATTGGCGGTGATGTTTGTGCCGATCGCGCCGGGGTATACCACCGTGACCTTTACATTCGTATCCAATAATTCAGCATACAGACCTTCGGTCATCAACTTGACAGCGGCTTTGCTCGCACCATAAATGGTCTGCCCAGGCACTGGCAGGAAACCGCCCATGCTCGAAATGTTCGCAATATGCGCCACGGGTCGCGCAAGCAGATGGGGGAGGAAGGCTTTCAGCATATATAACGTGCCATACAGGTTCACATTCAGGACACGCTCGATGGCATCATAAGCAAGGTCTTTCAAGCGCACGAACGGCTGGATGATGCCAGCATTGTTGATCACTCCATCCACTGCTCCGAAGCGTTCAATGACTTTCGCAGGCAGTGCTTCTACAGCAGCCTTATCGGTGATGTTCAAGATCATAGTTGCCAGGTTCACGTTCTTGTCGCCTGCCAGTTTGACAGTTTCTTGTAAAGCCGCCTCATTGATATCAATGGCAAAAACTTTTGCACCTTTGGCAAGTAAATTCAAGGTCACTTCGCGTCCCATACCATTCCCGCCGCCGGTTACAACGATCACTTTATTTTGGACTTTCATATCAATCTCCTTTGATGTGACTAAAGCTCATCACAGTATTTTTTATCTGTTGGTATTGTAGTTGTGGGTGGGTGAATTGATTAGTGATTTTTATCACAAATAAAGGGACAAAATGTATCCTGTTTATTAAGGAGTCGAGAACAAAGACCTGTTCCCTAGTAGATGGCGTGGGTGCGATACAATTTCAGCATGCACTCAAACTTTGTAAAACCCCGCTACGACTCTGGCGGATTCGCCGGAACGCCAACCCGAATCAAAGAAGCCTTCGCTTCCAATCAATATGATGCCGTTGTGCTCTTCTTTGTAGATGCCTTCGGCTGGCGTTTCTTTGAACGTTTTCAAGACTCCCCATTTATCCAACGTTTTGCAAAACAAGGCAAGATCGAAAAACTCACCTCGCAGTTCCCATCCACCACGGCGGCGCATGTCACTACCATGCACACCGGGCTAAACGTTGGGCAGAGCGGAGTCCACGAATGGTATTACTACGAGCCACTTGTAGACCGAGTCATTGCGCCGTTGTTATTCTCCTATGCCGCCGATGGAAAAGGGCGCGACTCGCTTGCGAACAAGATCAAGCCAGAAGCGCTTTACCCAAAAGGGATGCTCTATCCTGCATTAGGTGCCATGGGCGTTGAATGTTTCAATTATGGCATTCGCGATTACACGCCTTCTGCTTATTCCAAAGTTGTGATGCAGGGTTCTGAAATTCTCTCCTTCAAAACTTTATCTGAGGCGCTGGTCAACATCGGTCTGCGTTTGGAAAAGCAAACCAAGCCCGCCTACATTCATCTCTATTTCGACAAGATCGATGCCGTTGCCCATGAATATGGACCCAACTCACCGCAAGCCGAAGCCGAGATCGAGACCTTTCTTTTGATGATGGAACACTACTTCGACAGAATCTTCGGCGGTAAAAAGCAGATTCTCTTCCTCATGACCGCGGATCATGGCATGTGTGAAGTGGATCCACAAACCACGACCTATCTCAACACTGACAGAGAGTTCACAGGCGTCGAACGCCTCATCCGCACCAACAAACGCGGACATCTCATCGTCCCTGCAGGGTCGGCAAGAGACATGTTCATGTACATCAAACCCGATATGCTCCCTGAAGCACATGCCTTTTTTGAAAAACGTCTCGCAGGCAAAGCCGATGTGGTCAAAACTGAAACACTGATCGCAGATGGTTACTTTGGACCAGATGTGTCAGAACGTTTCCTTGAGCGGGTCGGGAATTTAGTCCTTTTGCCGTATCGGTATGAATCCGTGTGGTGGTACGAGAAGGATAAGTTCGAGCAGAAGTTCTATGGTCACCACGGCGGGTTGACTCCGCAAGAGATGGAAACAGTTCTGTATTCCTTGGAAGTTGGGTAAATAAAAATGCGACCTGTCAAAGGTCGCATTTTTATTTGTTATTCACCTTTTGCGTGTCCGTATGGACCCCAGTTACACAGGTTGATAAATGGTGTTTCCTTGCCGCTTTCCACGAAGAAGGATTTCATCAAGCCGTTATCATGCGTGTAAGCACCTTCGAGGCTATAACCGGGAGCCCAGGCATAGGCATAGTATCGCCCGGCGGGAACCAACACCTGGTAGACATACTGACTCTCCGCGATTGCAAATTGGATGCGGTCGCCCGTATGAGCATTCTCAATGTAGAGGGTCATGGGCGGGTTGAATTCGCTTGGGTAACACAAGTTACCACTAACCGTTCCATGCGGGAGCGGATCGCTTTGGCGCACGCGGATGTCTACGTAGATCGGGGTGTTCGCTTTGTCACTGGTGCCGAAGAGAGCACCCGCCGTGTTGCGCATGATC
>JAFLCF010000373.1 GCA_017303735.1 Anaerolineae bacterium | reverse complement strand
TCGAACTACCTATGCTGATAAAGGACAGAGGGTATTTATTAAAGGTGTAGGATATCCTCTTACATTACAGGGAGAAAAAGAATACACAAAACATTGGTATCTAGAGTTTCGGAATAACATATGGATCGTATTTATCAGAGATTTTATTGGATTAGTAATGCTCGGAATTTCTGTGTGGTTAACACTGTCAAAAATTCTCCAATCTAGTCAATAGGGGAATTAAAAGAACAAAAAAAGAGTCCGCATGCGGACTCTTTTTATTTCACCACTTTCTACTTCGTAATCCTTCTCGCTTCCATATAAAAGCGCTTTTCTTTCGCTTCGCCCATCGAGAAGGTCTTGCGGGGCAGGGCACCATCCAGAATCACGGTCTTGAACAACTCATTTTTGTGCATGCCCGCCAGATAAAAGCCGACATTTCCGCTTTGCAGAGATAATCTCTCCACCACATCTTCGCCGTGGACGTAGTCAATTTTTTCTGCGCCGCCGTTCTTCACGAAGGGGTCGAGGAAGGCTTGGATGGTTCCCACCGCCAGGTTGGTAGACGGTTTGCTGATCTCGATCACGCCGAACTGCTGTCCGCCGCCGACCATGCCGATGAATTGCTTGTCGCCGGGCACGTCAGCATCCACTCGTTGAGTCATCTCTGCGCCGTTGGCAACCGCCGTATATTTGTAATTCGCGCCGAAGAAAGACTGCATCTCGGCAAAGATATCTTTCTTCAAGCCGAACAACACGCGGTGAATCGGTTCAAATTCCAACGCCTCATCGTGGACGTTCTCAATTTCAACCAAGGCATACCGCGCGGGGTGGTCCATGCCCACTTCGGCTTTGATCTTTTCCCAAATCGCTTTAGCCGTCGCCAGCGAGTGATTGCCATCGCCCATGGCGAAGAGCAGCACCGGCAGAGATTTGTCCACGCCGTATTTGGCGGCAAAGGTTTCGGGAGAGGCAAGTCCGCGCAGGGCTTCGACGACTTTGTTCTCGAAAGTTGCATCCACGGCATAGCCAGCGAGGTGACCACTTCCAAGCATGGTGTCAAAGTCGTACAGCTTCTGGAATTTTGCCTTGGCTTCGGTCAACGGTTCGATGACGGTTCTATTCGGGTCGTCGATCAGCACCAAAATATGCGGGAATTCAAGCTGTGCGCCTTCGCGAATTTTGATGCGCGGAGGCAGGCGATCCACGATGGTCCCTTCGGTGGCGCGGATCAGGCTGGAGGAGCCTTTGTTGTAATCATAGCGTTCAAGGTCAAGGCACAGCATCACACCTTTGCGAGTCTTGCCGTGCAAGGTCTGGCGCTCTACATATACAAAACCATCATGCGGCTGGAGGATGCCTTCATCCATATACTTCTTCATCGCCGCTTGAATGTTCTTAATGCGTTCGTCACCGCCTTCGCCTTCAAGGTACACCTCAGGGAAGGTCAGGCGCAAAGTCGAAGGCGCATCGCCGACGATCTTCTCCACGTCGTTCCAATACTCCGGCTCCGATGTGAACTGGTCACACGCGATCACGGCCCACTTCTGCGGGTCAACGCCGGGCTTGGGAAGATACACTTGCGGGATCTGAATGCCAATGTCGCTGATGATTTTCATATGATGTCTCCATTAAGTAGGGGCGAGGTCTCCTCGCCCGATCTTCTCGCCCAGGGCGGGGGGACCCCGCCCCTACGGGGATACGAATTATTTCTTCGCGAACGCGATCAACTTCTCAGCCACTTCCGCGCCGACGCGAGCTTGGGCTTCCTTGGTGGCTGCACCAATATGCGGAGATGCGATGACGTTGTCGAGCTTGGCGAGTTTCCAGTCGGTGGGGGGCTCTTCGTTGAAAACGTCCAACGCGGCTCCTGCGACCTTTCCACTGGTCAGCGCTTCGTAGAGTGCTTCTTCGTTGACGATTCCACCGCGCGCGCAGTTGACGATGCGCACGCCATTCTTCATCTTGGCGAACTGTTCTTTGCCGATCATGTTGCTGGATTCTTTGGTCTTGGGCAAATGCAAGCTGATGTAATCAGACTGGGCGAGCAATTCATCGAGTGAAACCAGTTTGACGCCAGCCATTTCTTTCACATACGGGTCGTAGGCGACCACGGTCATTTCCATGGCGAGGGCGCGTTTGGTCACTTCCTTGCCGATGTTGCCGATACCGATCAGCCCGAGAGTCTTCCCGCCGATCTCATCGCCGTTGAAACTTTTCTTGTCCCAGGTTTCGGCTTTCATAGTGGCGCTGGCTTTGTACAACGAGCGAGCCATCATCAGCATATAACCAATGGTCAGCTCCGCCACAGATTTGGAGTTGGCGAGGGGAGTGTTCATGACCGTGATGCCTTTTTCCTTGGCATATTCGTGGTCAATCGTATCCAACCCGGCGCCGCCACGCAGGATAACCTTGAGGTTCGGGCACACGTCAATCAGGTCTTTGCGGACTTTGGTGCGCGAACGCACGACCATGCCATCATAGTTGGGCAACTCCACCATGAGCTGTTCCGGCGTGATGTCATCGCGGACGTCCACGGTCAGCCCGGCGGCACGCATCTGTTCGATATATTCTTTTTCGGTTTTGTCGCAGATAATGATCTTCATTGTTTTTCTCCTTGATGGGTAGTGCGAGATTTATCTCGCATTACAGTGAAATTAATAACAGGAACCGAACCGCCGAAGCGGCTATGTTCCTGTTTGTGAATTC
>JAFLCF010000372.1 GCA_017303735.1 Anaerolineae bacterium | reverse complement strand
TGAGCGGACCTGCCGTGTTGCGGCTCTCTGCCTGGGGCGCGCGCATTTTGTTTGATAAGAACTACGCCTCTCTCTTAACTGTAAATTGGCTCGGTGACTATAAACTTGATTCTGCGCTGGAAGTTTTGCAGCGCAACAAAGACTGGCACGAGAACGCGCGCAAAAAAGTTTCGGCACATTCAGCATTCTCGCAAATCCCGATTCGACTTTGGAAGCAGTTGGTGTATTTCATCGGTGAAAAAAACTGGGCAGATGTTTCCAAAGCCGAGTTACAAAAACTTGCGCAAGAGCTCACGGCGGGCGAATATAAAATTCAAGGCAAGGGACAGTTCAAAGATGAGTTCGTTACCTGCGGCGGCGTGAGTTTGAAAGAAGTCGATTTCAAGACCATGCAAAGCCGCATCGTAGACGGTCTATACTTCGGCGGCGAAGTGTTGGATATAGATGGACTCACAGGTGGATTTAATTTTCAAGCTGCGTGGACGACAGGTTGGCTGGCGGGCAGCGCAATAGCGTAAAGCGACCATAGACCGCAGACGACAGACCACGGTCAGCGGTCTATGGTCTGCGGTCAAAATTTAGAAGATTTGATTAAGCCGGAATTGTTTTTTTTCATTGACCCACAGACCATCATCCCGTAAAATCTCCCCTCAGAAATTATATATAATTTTGAGAGGTTATACGCAATGGCAAAATATCGGGTGATGTATTGGAAAGACATCCCACAATCGTTCACCGTGGAAGCGGATGGGCAGACTGTAAAGAAAGAACTTTCGCAGAAGGTTCAAAATAAGATCGATGCATATGCAATGGCACTCGGGGCAACCTCCACGACGGATTATGCCAAGCAATACAAACGCGGACAGTGGATCGAACGCGATGGCTCAGCCGAAGAATTAGCCGAGGCGTTGCTGGCAGAGTTGGAAGCAGAAGCGGCGAAGGTTGAAATCCCTCGTAGAGAAAATTAAACACAAAGGACACGAAGTCCACAAAGAAGAAAGAGGAAAGAATTCCTTCGCGATCTTTGCGTGCTTTGCGGTTAATACCTTATGACAAAGAAACACAACATCATTTTGCAACCTTCCGGTCGGCGCGGGCAAATTGACGAAGGAACATCCGTTCGTTCGGCGGCGCGTGAATTGGGCGTGGAGATCGAGTCGATCTGCGCGGAGAATGCCACCTGTGGCAAGTGCATGGTCTTGGTGGAAGCAGGTCGCTTCGAGAAGTACAACATCGAGTCGAGCCAGGAAAACCTCTCCCCTGTTGGCACTGAAGAACTTGCTTACCTGCAACGTCGTCCCAAACTGTTGAAAGACAAAGGCTGGGAGATCGGTCAGGTACGACTCTCGTGCCAGGCAAAAATTTGCGGCGATGTGCTTATCAACGTGCCTGAAGAAAGCCGCGGCAACAAACAGATCGTGCGCAAGAGCGCCAGCAACCGCGAGATTGAGGTCAAACCTGCGATTCGTAAGTATCTGGTTTCGATGAGTCCGCCCACATTGGAGCGCCCCGTGGCAGATTGGGAACGTCTCGCCAAGGGATTGGAAACTTCCATGGGGTTGGTGCGTGGCGGCGAGGAAAAACTTCCACGCTGGTATGACTTTGACATTGATTACGCCTGTCTGCGGACCTTGGCGAAGACCTTACGTGACGCGAAGTGGAATGTGACTGTCACCGTGCGCAATGATAAGGAAGTGATCGCCGTGCAAGCGGGTTATCACGAAGATAGTTACGGCGCGGCGGTGGACATCGGCTCGACAACGGTGGCGCTGTATCTGTGCAACCTCCGCACCGGCGAAGTGCTGGCTTCGGAATCTGAGATGAATCCGCAGATCGTGTACGGCGAAGATGTCATGTCCCGCATTCAGTACGCGATCGACCAGCCTGATGGCTTGGAGAAACTGCACAAGGCAATCATCGCCACGCTGAACAAATTGCTCAGTCAGGCTGCGCATGAAGCAAAGATTCGCTTATATGATATTCACGAAATGGTTTTGGTAGGTAATTCCACCATGCACCATGTCTTGTTGAATTTGCATCCGAAGGATTTGGGGTTGGCTCCGTTCGTGCCGACCATTCACAAGTCGGTGGATATCAAGGCGAGAGAGTTGGGTCTGCACATTAACGCCTCGGGCAATATTCACATCCTGCCCACGATTGCATCTTTCGTCGGTGCGGATACGAGTGCGGTTATCCTTGCCGAAGAGCCGCACAAGCAGGATGAGAACTGGTTGCTGATCGACGTCGGCACCAACGCGGAGTTGGTCTTGGGCAATCGCAAGCGACTGGTGTGTACTTCCACGCCGACGGGACCGGCGCTTGAAGGTGCGCATGTGGAATACGGCATGCGAGCCGCACCCGGCGCAATGGAACGAGTGCATATTGATGAAACGACGCTCGAGCCGAAGTATAAGGTCATCGGCGTAACTGGTTGGAATACAGACCATGCTGAATTCACGGGTCAAGTCAAAGGCATCTGCGGCTCGGCAATCATTGACTCAGTGGCAGAATTGTTCCGAGCGGGGATCGTGGACTCTCGGGGCAAGTTCAAGAAAGACTTAGACTCGAAGCGTGTTCGTCAGGGAGAATCAGGCTGGGAGTATGTGATCGCCTGGAAGGAAGAAACCTCTATCGGACGCGACATCCCCATTACGCAGCAGGATGTGCGCCAGATTCAATTGGCGAAGGCAGCATTGTTCACGG
>JAFLCF010000371.1 GCA_017303735.1 Anaerolineae bacterium | reverse complement strand
AATATATCGGATGCTGAATCCGCTGGGAGGTTGGAAAGAGGCGCCGAATCCTGGGTTGTCGAGGGCGATCGTGTGGAAGTCGTCTTTGAGCAGAGTCATCAGCGGCTCGTACATCATCCCCGAACTGGCGGTTTGATGAAGCAGGACAAGCGGCGTGCCAGAAGCGTGTTTTACCTCACGATAATGGACTTGCCCTTCGGATGTTTCGGCATAGCCTTTGCGGATAATTGACATCTCTCTCCAGAATGTTATAATGTTATAACATTTAGAGGTGTTAGTCAAGTTAATTATTGACCGCGGACGATAGACGGCTGACCGCGGTCGGCGGTCTATCGTCTGCCGTCATCACTTCACTTCAGGAGACCTCCCCATGACAGACCAACTCGGCTACAGAAAAAAATTCGGCGTCATCATTCCCAGCACGAACACCATCGTGGAACCTGAGTTCTATCGCATGACCGTGCCAGGCGTTACACCGCACATTTCGCGCATTCACATCCGCGATCAGAATTTGAGCAGCGACGAAGCGTTTGAGAATTTACTTCAGCAGATCCGCGTGGAGATCCAATACGCTGTTGAGCGTGTGGTGACCGCCGAACCCGATTACATGGTGATGGGCATGAGCGCCGAAACGTTTTGGGATGGCGTGGAAGGCAACCGCAAGTTCACCAAGATGATCTCCGATTGGGCGGGCGGACTCAAAGTGGCAACAGGCGCCGAAGCCTGCGAACGCGCCTTGAAATTATTCGGCGTGAAAAAGATCGGCGTGGTCACTCCGTATCAACCCGTGGGGGATAAAAACGTCAAGCGCTTCTTCAATGACCTGGGCTTTGAAGTGACAGCCCTCAAAGGTCTGCGTTGCCCGACGGCAATTGCGATTGCGAATGTTTCGCAGGACGAACTGCGCAATGCGCTGATCGAAGTAAACAAAGACGCCGACGCCTTGGTACAAGTTGGCACCAACCTCAGCATGGTCAACCTTGCCGACGAAGCCGAACGCTGGCTAGGCAAACCTGTCATCGCGATCAACGCTGCCACATATTGGATGGCGCTGCGCGATAATGGAATTACGGAGAAGGTGTATGGGTGCGGGTCGTTGCTGAGAGAGCATTAGCCAAGAAAGAGGAAAGAAGAAAGATTTACCGAACTTCTTTCCTCTTTCTTCTTTCTTATGAAACGCTCCTTCCGCCATGTTGGATACATCGTCCGCGACTTGAAGCAATCGGTCGCGGATTTTCAACGCCTGTTCGACTTGCACGACGAAGACATCCGCATCGTTCCGCCCTTCAACCTGCCCGCTGACACTCGTTTCGCCTTCTTCCACGCTGACGGCTTGAACTTCGAACTGATCGAACCGATCTCGGAGCATTTCAAGGAAATACTTTTCAACTCAGGCATTGGCATTAATCACATTTGCTTTACTGTCGATAACATTGAAGAAGCTTACGCCGAAATGACCCGTAAAGGAATCCGCCCTGGGCATGTAACACCGAATGGCATCATCACCATGCCGCACCAGAAGATGGTGTATTTCAACCCTGAAGATACAGGCGGGTTTTTGATCGAATACATTGAGGAAATAAAGATATGACCGCGGTCTTTCTTGAGAAACCAAACCCATGAAACAAAAACAACTCCAACACAACGACCAAACCATCACCTACTGGCAAGGCGGGCAAGGTGACCCGCTTCTCCTCGTTCACGGTGGGATTGGCAACGCAGAGGTGCATTGGAAGCATATCTGGGATCAACTCGCAGAGAAGTACACGGTCATTGCGCCAAATCTGCCCGCATTTAGTGGGACGAGTCCGCTGCAAAGGGCGGGGTTCGCGCAGGTAGCCGATTGGCTGGTCGAGTTGTTGGATGCGCTCAAGGTCGAGTCTGCGCATGTGATTGGCAATTCGTTTGGAGGTGGAGTCAGCCGATTAATGGCAAGCAGGCACGAGCGGAGGGTGAAGCGTTTGATCTTGGTTAATGGCGGCGCTATCCCGAACATCCCGCCGTTTGTGGGGCGTATGATGCAATCATCCGTTTTTAATGGCATGTTCAACATGATCCGCAAGCAGACGTTCACATACAAAGGTCTCGCGCCCATGTTCGCGGACAAATCGTTTTTGACAGATGATTTTATTGCCAGCGCTGATTCTGATTCAATTGGCTTCGTCACACTCATGCGTCAATCGGCTTCGGAGGCGTTGGGTGAAAAAGTGATTCCGCAAAGCCAAACGTTGGTGCTGTGGGGCGAAGAAGATAAATTTACAAAAATTTCCATGGGGCAAAATTTAGCGAAGATGATCTCGAATGCGGAGTTTAAGTTATTTACAGGTGCAGGTCACATGCCGCAGGTCGAAAAGCCAGACGAGTTCGCGAAGATCGTTTCCGAGTTTCTTGGATAAAAAACGCCGACGATAAAGTGCGGTCGGCGGTCGGTCGTCCGTGGTCGTTTACTTCTTCGCAAATTTAACAAACTGCCATTTCGCAAGCGCCTGTTGAAGCTCCGTATCAGCCGCACTGGCAGAGACTTTGAAAAGCCGTTCGAACGTGGCTGGGTTTTGACGATACAAATTGAAAATGCGTTGACGTTCCTGTTCGTCCTTCACCACAGCGCCTGTGACGGGAATCACCTGACGTTGGATCTCCAATACCGCTTCCCCATTTGCGTCCACATTATGAAACCAGTTTGAATTGCCAGGGTTGACCGCGATAATATTTTCGCCATCACGTTGATAC
>JAFLCF010000370.1 GCA_017303735.1 Anaerolineae bacterium | reverse complement strand
CCGCCAGCCATCCCCAATTATGTTTCGCCTGTGGTGCGCATGCGTCAGTCGTTAGATCTGTATGCAAACCTGCGCCCAACACGCTCCATTCCGCACGAGTCTTCGCGTCCGGACATAGACATTCTCATCGTCCGCGAAAACACGGAGGGATTGTATTCTGGCATCGAACGCCTTGAAAACGATGGTGCTCGCGCCATTACCGAACGCGTCATCACGCGCAAAGGCTCCGAACGCATCATCCGCAAAGCCTTCGACCTCGCCCGCCAAAGCGGACGTAAGTCTGTGCATGTGGTTCACAAAGCCAATGTCTTGCGCCAAACCTGCGGACTCTTTCGCGCCGTCGCATTTGAAGTGGCAACAGAATATCCAGATATTAATTTGAAAGAAATGCTGGTGGATACCTGCGCCATGGAACTTGTCCGCGCGCCGGAGCAATTTGAGGTGATCGTCACCACGAATTTATTTGGCGACATTCTTAGCGACGAAGCCTGCATGTTCGTGGGCGGGCTGGGTGTTGCAGCTTCTGGCAATATCGGTGCAGAGGCGGCGGTCTTTGAGCCGGTGCATGGCAGTGCTCCGCCCCTGGTAGGGACGGGAAAAGCCAACCCGGTTGCCATGTTCCTCGCCACGGCGATGATGTTGGATTATTTGAATGAAACTGAATCTGCAGGACGGCTTAGGAATGCAGTAAATGTTTGTATTTCAAATGGCGAGTCCACACCTGATTTGGGCGGAGAGTTGATGACCAATCAGGTGACTGAGAAAGTGATCGAGAAATTTTAATTTTGTCATGCTGAGCGATAGCGAAGCATCTCTACGATAGTCTAAGAGACCCTTCGCTATCACTCAGGGAGACAATCAAAAGGAATGTTGTTATGACCCGAATCGGATTTTTATACACCCGCTTGCGAGCAGAAGAAAAATATCTGTTGGATGAATTTGAAAAACAACCAGATGTAGAAGTGGTGCGCATTAATGATGGCGACCGCTACTTTGATATTCACCAACTCCCCGAACAAGTGGATGTGCTCTTTGAGCGTTCCATTTCCTACTCACGCGGATTGTACATCTCACGCATCTTCGAGGCACATGGCATCCCGGTTGTGAATTCATCTCTTGTGGCAGAACGCTGCGGCGACAAATATGTGACCAGTCAACTGCTTGCGAAGAACGGCATCCCAACCCCCAGAGTGTTTATGGCTTTTGATGAAGAATCAGCTCTACAGGCGGTTGAGGCGATGGGTTATCCCTGTGTGCTCAAACCAGTCGTTGGGTCATGGGGGCGGCTGCTGGCAAAAGTTGATAATCGTCACATGGCAGAGTCATTGATCGAACACAAAGCCACGCTGGGAGTTAATCATCAAGTCTTTTATATTCAGGAATACATTCATAAACCCGGGCGGGATATTCGCGCCTTTGTGGTAGGTGAGGAATGTATCGCCGCGATTTATCGCTCCTCAGAAAATTGGATCACGAACACCGCACGTGGCGGAGTGGCAACCAACTGCCCGGTGACCCCCGAGATCGCGGACTTGTGTCAGCGGGCGGCGCGGGCAGTGGGTGGTGGGCTGTTGGCGTTGGATCTTTTTGAAGACGAAGATGGGTTTACGATCAACGAGATCAATCACACCATGGAGTTTCGAAATAGCATCACAACCACCGGCGTGAACATTCCGCAAAAAATGGTGGAGTATGTCTTGGCTGTGGCACGGGAACGAGTTTTAGCTTAATAAAAAAATCCCCGTCCTATAGACGGGGATTTTTTGAAAAAACTATCTGCGACGGCGACCACCGCGGAAGAAACTAACGACCCAGATCAAAACCACGGCGCCGAGGATTGCCACAATAAAGCTGTATACATTAAAGCCAGTGACGCCTGCGGTGCCGAAGAAGTTTTCCATGATAAAGCCACCGATGAATGCACCAGCGATACCGCTGACCACGTTTTCGACGCCGCCCATTTGCTTGTTCTTGCCGGTGATGATGCTGGCGATCCAACCTGCCAGTGCGCCGAATACGATCCAAATAAGAATGTCTGTCAAAGTCATGTCTGCCTCCGAAATTGGTTTAAGTTTCGCGAATTATAACGTAGACTTTTAACCCGTGATCAATTCAGCGGGCAGATGATTGGTGCTATTGGTGTAACAGATCGATACATAATCGTTACGGAAATCAAAGCGGCTGATGGAACAATTGTTGAGCAGGAACCACGAGCGCAGTCCATGTGCGCCCTGCCGCCAGGGAAGTTGCAAGACCGAGCACATAAAGCGCATAAAAAATCCGCCATGGCTGACGAAAACAATGCGCTCTTCGGGTTGACCTTCTTTGTCGCCGTGTTTCGCCAGTAATTCGGCAAGCACTTTGTCGGCACGCGGCTGACGTTGAGGCTCATCTTCAAAGGGACGGTGGTTCCACCAGCCAGATTCATCCAACGAATCAGGCAATTTCATTTCGGGGAAATTTTTCTCAAAGAATGAACGCGGCTTGCCTGCCAAGCCTTTAAAGCGTTCCTCCTCTTCGCGTTCGTAGATGCCGCCTTCTTCGTGAATATCCACCCAGGCTTCGAATGGGATGTTTCCCAACGCGCGAGCGGTGTACGAGGCGGTTTCAGTGGCGCGTTCCATCAGGCTGGCGTAGATGTGTGTAAAGCCAAAGCCAAATTGATTTTGGTTATTCCATGAATCGGAATTGGTGAGCGTTTGGCGTTCTTTCAAATATTGCGCCGTGATCTGAGCTTGTTTCTTGCCGATCTCAGTGAGATAGGGGTCTGAATGTTCTGTGTAATGATCATTCTCAGAGTTGGCGTTATTAATG
>JAFLCF010000037.1:1950-28280 GCA_017303735.1 Anaerolineae bacterium | reverse complement strand
TGCGCGGCTGTTCGGTATTGTAGCCTTTGGCACGCGTGAGATGATAGGCAAACAATTGCGCCGGAAGGATGCTCACCAACGGAGAGAGCCATTCAGGCGTTTCGGTTGGAATGGTCAAAGGAACCTGGGCAAGCGACAGGGCTCTTTTGTCATTGGAGATGACAACCAATTCCGCTGCAATATCAGAGCGCAAACGCTTGAGCATTTCCAACATCGAATCAAAAACTTTGCCTTTGGCTGCAACTGCCATAACCGGATACCCACTCTCGACCATGGCAATCGGTCCATGAGCAAAGTCGGCAGAGGAATATGGTTCGGCAATGATATAGGTCAGTTCTTTTAATTTCAACGCCCACTCGAAAGCCGTCGCATAATTGAAGCCGCGTCCTAACACCACCGTCTGATCGATATAACGATAACGTTGCACGGCTTCAGAAATAAAGTCGCTTTGCTTCAGGGCTTGCTTCATCCAAGCTGGCACCTTTGCAAGTTCTTCCCACATTTTTTTATCATCCGCCAATGCAGCTGAAAGCATTGCCACGCACATCAATTCAGTGGTGTAGGTTTTCGTCGCAGCCACAGCTTTCTCAGCACCGGCTTGAAGTTCAAGCACAAAATCAGAAGCCTGAGCAAGTGGCGAAGCCGGTTCATTCGTCATCGAAAGAGTCAGGCAACCCTGGCGTCTACCCTCTTCCAACACGCTGACAATATCTGGCGATTTGCCAGACTGCGAAATGCCAATCACCAACGCATTCTTTAATACAGGTGGTTTCTTGTAATACGTAAACAACGATGGAGTCGCCAGCGCCAGGGGCAAATTGTTCTTTGCACCCAGCAAATAATTTGCATAACGCCCGGCATTATCCGATGTGCCGCGCGCCGCGAGAAATACATAATCGATCTTGTGGGTATGGATCGCCGCTGCTATTTTCTCGGTCAATTTTCGCTGCGACCCAAGCAGTGCGCGGATTCGGTCTGGCTGTTCGTTGATTTCAGAAAATAAAGACATGAGCACCTCTGCGCAAATTATACACGTAGTAAATTTAAGTCTATACTGACTATGCGCATTTTTTACTTGACAAAATATTTAGGTTAACCTAAAATATTTTTAGGATTAACTAATTTAAAACCAACGCCTCCTCACTACGGGATGCTTGTTTCAGTTCCTGTGATTTTTTTCTACGGGACGCAATGGAGTCAAGATGAACGCTATTCAATTTACAGGTCTGCTTGCGATCATGGGGGCATTCGTTTATGCCATAGGCGATGTGCTTTTGCTGGCAAGCAAGGTGAGCCTTGATGAGTATCCCAAACTAAAACCTTTTGCCAAATTGCTCTCAGATGCCGAGAAGATGGTGGTGCTCTCTCCCACACGCCTCACATGGGGCGCATTGATCGGAGTCTTTGCTACGCCGCTGCTATTGCTCGGCTATTGGCAGGTGTATCAAGGCTTGAGCGGCGGAACAGCTTGGGTCGTGCTGGCAACTGTCGGGTTGTTTGGAATCGCTTCCGTCATCGGGACATTCGTGCATGGGACGTTCTATTACATGGGCGAATATGTCCAGGCACTTAATCAAGTCGAAGAAAATTCACAGGCTGTAATAGCGGGCATGATCGAACGTCACAAAAAAGTTTTAATTATCACATATGCACCGTTGTTACTGTTCATCGTCATTGCATCGATCATGTTTTCGATCTTGGCGGCATCGGGTAACACGCTCTTCCCAGTTTGGATGGCAGGTGTGACGCCGTTGACAATGACCATTGCATGGATGCTGATAAAACGCATCCTGCCGCAATTCGTCCGCGACGCCACAGAAGGAGCGGCGTTCAACATTGCGTTTATGGCTTTCTTTATCTGCACCACCATCACCCTTTGGAATTAATCATGGCACAGAAGATCACATTTTCAACTCAAGATTACTTGAAACACATCTACGACTTGACCGAGAACGGTGAAACCGCCAGCACCAACGCACTGGCACAAAAGTTGAACATCAGCGCGCCTTCGGTGACTGGCATGATCCAGAAACTTGCATCGGCCACTCCGCCTCTGGTTGAATATCAAAAACATCAGGGCGCTACACTGACCAAAGAAGGAAAAAAAGCCGCACTTGAGGTAATCCGGCATCACCGTTTATTGGAAGCCTGGCTGGTGCAAACGTTAGGCTATTCCTGGGATGAAGTGCATGAAGAAGCCGAACGGCTTGAGCATGTGATCTCGGAAGATTTTGAACGGCGCATCGCCGCCGCCATGGGACATCCCACTCGCGACCCGCATGGCGAATTGATCCCCACAGAGGATCTGAAAATGCCAACCGATAATTCGGCACCACTTTCCTCTTTGCGCCCGAAACAAAGCGGCATTTTGAAATGTGTTAAAGCCGCAGATACCGATCTGCTTCGTTATCTTGAAAGCCTGGGCTTGATCCCCGGCGCGGAAATCGAAGTGACCGACTACTCTCCCTTTGACCATAACCTCACCATCAAAGTCAGAAAAAAGACAACCGTTCTCGGGTTGAACATCACGAGCAAGATCTTTATAGAAGAAAGATAAATATATGCTGGAACAGGCTGTTTTATTCCCGTCATTACCCGCCGTCAGCCTGACGGAAATTCTCATCGTCTTGACGGTGGCAAGCCTGGCTTATTTTGTTGTTTTCAATAACTTTGAGAAGCATGTACCGATTCAACAAAGAGTGGCCAAACTTTTCATCGTAGTGGGCGTTTTGGCTGCTATCGGCATTTTATTCAGCAGATATGGGTTCTGGGGCGTCATTACTTTGATGACCCTGGGGCAAGTTTATCTTCACGGCTGGTATTTCCCCAAACAAGGAATCAACGGCTTGACAGCCGAACCGCACGATAAATATTTAGAAGTAACCGCAAAAATGAAAGGTAACAAATAAACATGAACGAAAATATTTTCCGCATTTTAGCCGCCCTGATCCTTTTCACGGGCATGGGCATCTCCTTCTACTTCCGCCTCAAAGCGGATAGAGAGTCGGGAGAAAAACTTTCCCGCAAGGCAGATGGCACCGTCTTAATGACGATCATCCGCATCGGCGGACTCATCCTCTGGCTCAGCCCATTTGTATATCTGGTCAATCCAGCATGGATGGCGTGGTCAAAACTTGGTTTGCCAGACTCACTACGCTTGCTTGGCGTTGGACTCGGCATCCTCTGCGGATTTGGCATCTACTGGTTATTCAGTAGTATCGGCACGGGCATCACGCCTGTCAGCGCAACCCGCAAGGAACACAAACTCGTCACGAACGGAATTTATAAATACATCCGCCATCCGCTTTACACCTTTGGATCTTTACTGTTCATTGCCTTCGGCATGATGGCAGACAGTTGGTTCATCGCCGCACTGGGTATTCTCACGTTCATTCTGATGGCGATCCGCACACCGAAAGAGGAAGCCAATCTCATCGCAAAATTCGGTGACGAATATCGTGAATACATGAAGCGGACGGGAAGATTTTTGCCAAAACTATTTTAGTTACAAAAGGATTCATCACAAAATGAAAAAGTTGACTTTAACAATATTGACAATTACATTACTCCTGAGCGCGTGTGCTCCTGAAACAAATAACAATGCATCTGGAAAACTTAACGTTGTCACCACCATCGGCATGATTGCGGACATCGTCAAAGTAGTCGGTGGCGAGCATGTGGAAGTGACGGGACTCATGGGTCCAGGCGTTGACCCCCATTTATATAAAGCTAGTGAAGGGGATGTCACATCCCTGCAAGATGCAGATGTCATTTTCTACAACGGTTTGCATCTCGAAGCGCAGATGGGCGGCGTGCTCGAAAGAATGGGAGATTTTGGGATTACAACGGTTGCTGTCACAGACAAAATCGACCGCACATTACTGAATGCCCCACCAGAGTTTGAAGGTAATTACGATCCGCACGTCTGGTTCGATGTCACCTTGTGGATGAAGGCGGTGGAACAGGTGGAGGAGACGCTCATCGAAGTCGATCCAGCCAACAGGTCCGATTATGAGGCGAACGCGGAAGCGTATCTCGCGGAACTCGAAAGCCTGCATCAGTATGTCCTCGATCAAGCCAACACGATTCCCGCCGAACAGCGCATCCTGATCACAGCACACGATGCGTTCAATTATTTCGGTCACGCCTATGGTTTTGAAGTGCGCGGTTTACAGGGCATCAGCACCGAAGCACAGGCAGGGACTGCCGATGTGAAGGCGCTGGCAGACTTCATTGTTGAGAAACAGATCCCAGCCATCTTTGTCGAGTCATCGGTGCCGCAAAGAAACGTGGAAGCCGTGCAAGCCGCTGTGCAGGCACAAGGGTTTGACGTGAAGATCGGCGGCTCGTTATTTTCGGATGCAATGGGAAGCGAAGGCACGCCCGAAGGAACGTATGTTGGCATGGTGAGACACAATATTGACACTATCGTATCTGCGCTGACAGGAGATTAGGATGAGTGCTAAAGCAATTGAAGTCACCGACCTGACGATTGCATACAAAGATAAACCCGTTCTTTGGGACGTGGACATGGAAGTGCCATCAGGCACGTTGATGGCAATCGTCGGTCCGAACGGCGCGGGCAAGACCACTTTGATCAAATCCATTTTGGGTCTGGTCAAGCCCGCGGCGGGGCAGGTGCTTGTGCATGGCAAGTCTTTTGCGGAGCAACGGCATCTGGTTGGGTATGTTCCCCAGCGCGGAAGCGTGGATTGGGACTTCCCGACCAGCGTGCTGGATGTGGTGATGATGGGACGTTACGGGACGTTGGGCTGGTTCAAAAGACCAGGCGCTTCGGAACACGCCGCGGCGTTGGACGCGCTCGATAAAGTTGGGATGAAGCCGTATGCAGAGCGTCAGATCAGCCAACTCTCAGGCGGACAACAGCAACGCGTATTCCTGGCGCGTGCACTTGTGCAGGACGCGCAACTGTATTTCATGGATGAACCCTTCCAGGGCGTAGACGCAACCACTGAGCGCGCCATCGTTGCCTTGTTGCAGGAGTTGCGTAAAGCAGGCAAGACCGTGGTTGTCGTTCATCACGACCTGCAAACTGTCCCTGAATATTTTGATTGGGTCACGATGCTCAACGTCCGCCGCATCGCCAGCGGACCTGTGAGCGAAGTCTTCACCGAACAAAATCTGCGCAAGGCGTACGGCGGCAAGGTTGCCTTTCTCAGCGCAGATGGAAATGGAAAAAATGGAAAGCATTGATCGCTTCGTCATTGCTTCGTCGTCGTTACACTCCTCCTCGCAATGACAGATAATAAGCTATGGACATCTCTCAACTCTTACACGATCTCTTTTTTGATTACACCCTCCGTACGGTGGCGCTTGGCTCTGCCATTCTGGGAATCGCCAGCGGCGCGCTTGGCTCGTTTGCCGTTCTCCGCAAACAAAGCCTGCTGGGAGATGCCATTTCACATGCGGCATTGCCTGGAATTGTGCTTGCATTTCTTCTCACGCGCAGCCGTGAACCGATCGTCCTTATAACAGGCGCCATGATCGCAGGCTGGGTCGCCACGCTTGCCATGCTCAACATCACGCACACGACGCGCATCAAAGACGACAGCGCATTGGGACTGGTACTCTCGGTCTTCTTCGGCTTCGGCTTGATGCTGTTGACCTTTACGCAGAGGCTCCCCGACGCGACCCAGGCAGGCTTGGACAAGTTCCTCTTCGGTCAAGCCGCCACGTTGATCGAAAAAGACGTGTTCACGATGGGTATCATCAGCGCCATTGCACTGACCCTGCTTGCGATCTTTTGGAAAGAATTCAAACTCACCACGTTCAACCCTGAATTTGCCGCAAGTCTTGGTTTCCCTGTACGCCTGCTGGATGTGATTCTCACAACATTGCTCGTTGTTGCCATCGTGGTCGGGTTGCAAACCGTCGGTGTGGTGTTAATGTCTGCCATGGTCGTCGCCCCTGCCGCGGCGGCGCGTCAATGGACAGACAAACTCAGCCGCATGGTCATAATCGGCGGATTCTTCGGTGCCCTCTCTGGAGTAAGCGGCACACTCATCAGTAGTTCTGGTGCGAGGCTTCCGACGGGTCCGCTGATCGTGTTGTGCATGACAGCCATTGTCATTTTTTCGTTCCTGTTTGCATCCAATCGCGGACTTTTCTGGAATTGGTTGCGCTCACGACGAAATCGGCACACGCTCCGCGCCAGAGCCGTACTCGCCGACTTGAACACCCTCGCCATGCAACACCCCAACCAAAAGCACGGACATTCCGTCGCAGTCTTGCGCGCCATGAGCACAAATCCCGATGGCGTATCTCATGCCTTGAATCAACTGAAAGAACGCGGTCATGCGCGTGAACAATCAAAGGATGTTTGGATGTTGACCGATGAAGGTTTGACGGAAGCAGGCAAAGACCAGAAGGAGGATGCGAGATGAACTCCGCACAATTTGAAATCCAACTCATTGCATCCATTGTGGCGGTTGCCTGCGCCTTGCCTGGGGTCTACCTGGTCTTGCGTCGCATGGCGATGATGAGCGATGCCATCAGCCACACGGTTCTGCTTGGCATCGTGATCGCCTTCTTCATCACCAAAAGCATTACGTCGCCGCTTTTATTGATCGGCGCAGCGCTGATGGGTGTTGTCACTGTCAGCCTTGTGGAACTTCTCAACCGCACAAAACTCGTGCGTGAAGATGCCGCCATTGGCTTGGTCTTTCCCGCCATTTTCAGCATCGCAGTCATTTTGATCTCGCGCTTCGCGGGTGATGTACATCTCGACACCGATGCCGTCCTGCTGGGCGAACTCGCCTTTGCACCGTTCAATCGTCTCAGACTCCTCGGCTTTGATGTTGGTCCAGAAGCGCTGTACACATCAGGCGGCATTCTTTTGCTCAACATCCTGTTCATCATTCTCTTTTACAAGGAACTCAAACTCGCCACGTTCGATCCCGCGCTTGCCGCCGCGCTCGGCTTCGCACCCGCCGCGATTCATTATGCGTTGATGACATTGGTCTCACTCACGGCAGTTGGTTCGTTCGACTCGGTCGGCTCCGTACTTGTCGTCGCGTTCATGATCGCGCCGCCTGCCGCCGCATACCTGCTCACCGACCGCCTCTCGCGCATGTTGATCTATTCCGCATTGATCGGGATCTTCTCCGCCGTGAGCGGATACTGGCTCGCACACTGGCTGGATGCTTCCATAGCAGGTTCGATGGCAACGATGACAGGCGTTTCCTTCCTGACCGTCTACCTGTTCGCCCCCGAACGCGGACTCATCGCCCAGGCACGACGCCGCCAAAGTCAACGCATCGAGTTTGCCATGACCATGCTCACGATGCACATCGCCAACCATATCGCTACAGAGGAAGCCGAAGCAGAGAATCAAGTGGTGCGCTTGCACGAACACCTCAAATGGTCGCCGCAATTCGCAATGCAAGTGGTTGGCATCGCCGAACGAAACGGCTTGATCGAACAAAGGCACGGTCTGCTCACCTTGACAGACATTGGACTGCAAAGATCGCAACAGGAATTTAGTTCATGAAAGATACAAGAACAAATAGATAGTACACACTCTCCCGCTGGTTCGGATTTTCCGAGTCAGCGGGAAGTTTCTTGAAAGGAGATAAATAAGATGAATCTTATCTGGTTTGCAACATTTCTGATTGCTTCGTGGTTCCTCTTCCGCCCCGAACGCGGTTGGTTTTGGCAATGGCAACACGGACAAAAATTGACCGCCAAGGTCTTGCAGGAGGATGCGCTCAAACAGATCCACCAATGCGAGACCCATCGCGACAAGCCGTCGGTCAATAGCATTGCTGGAGCGCTCAAGGTCAGCCCCGACGAGGTGACGAAGGTCATCAACAATCTTGTGGCGCACGAACTCTTGCAGTTCGAGGGCAGCGAGATCAAACTCACGACCGCGGGACGCGAGTATGCCTTGCGGATGATCCGCGCACATCGCTTGTATGAACGCTATCTTGCAGATGAAACAGGATACGAAGAAACCGAATGGCATGACCGCGCGGAACGCTTCGAACATACGCTGACAACTGAATCCACCAATCAGCTTGCAGCCCGCCTCGGCAACCCCACCCACGACCCGCACGGCGACCCCATCCCCACTGCCAGCGGACATATGATCGAGCCGCAACGAATTCTGCTTACGAATTTGAATCTCGATAAACCTGCCCGCATCATTCACCTTGAAGATGAACCTGAAACCGTCTATGCCCAGATCGTGGCAGAGGGATTGCACATCGGGCAGGTGGTGCGGCTGATCGAGTCTTCTCCGCAGCGGGTGAAGTTTTGGGCAGATGGAGATGAGCATGTGGTGGCACCGATCGTGGCGGCAAATATCACAGTGGCAGAACTGTCTGAAGCGCCGCAGCAAGTACAAGTTAAGGGAGAGGCGTTATCCAGTTTGCTGCCGGGCGAGTCGGGCAGAGTTATCCAGTTGTCGTATCGCATCCGCGGGGCAGAACGTCGCCGCCTGATGGATCTTGGTGTTTTACCTGGCACGCTGGTATCGAACGAAATGAACAGTGCAGCAGGTGACCCATCGGCATACCGCATCCGCGACGCGATGATCGCTTTGCGAAAGTCGCAGGCAGATATGATCTTGATCACGAAAGAGGAAACAAAATGACAACCGAAACTCAGCAACCAACATCCGCCGTGTGCGAAACCTGCCCGGTGCATAATGCGGCTGCGCTTAAAAAACTCGGCGTAGATATGACCGATTTCGATTTTGTCGTGGCGCTGGCGGGCAACCCCAACACAGGGAAGAGCACGGTGTTCAATGCGTTGACCGGTTTGCGCCAACACGTGGGCAACTGGCCCGGCAAAACAGTGACTCGCGCCGAAGGTGTTTTTTTATATGGCGATAATAAATACAAATTGGTGGACCTGCCCGGCACGTATTCATTGTTAGCGACGAGTCTTGATGAAGAAGTGGCTCGCGATTTTATTTTGTTCGGTCAGCCCGATGTGACCATCGTCGTTGTGGATGCTACACGGCTTGAACGAAATTTGAATCTCGTTTTGCAGGTTTCAGAGATCACAAACCGTGTCGTGGTCGCTTTGAATTTAATGGATGAAGCAAAACGTCACGGTCTCAAGATTGACGAAAGACGCCTCGCACGTGACCTGGGCATTCCTGTCGTCCCCATGTCTGCGCGGCAGGGAGAGGGAATCCCCGAACTCTTGCAGGCGGTTAGCGAAGTGGCGAAAGGTGAAGTGGTCGGCAAGCCGTATCGTGTGAAGTATGTTTCGCCTGAACTCAAGAAAGCGGTCGAGCAGTTGACCGCGCAGATCGAAGCATCCTTCCCCGATCTGCCGAATGCGCGTTGGGTGGCGCTACGCCTGCTCGATGGAGATGAGCGGATCGCAGAAGCTCTGCGCAAGGGTGAGCTCGGTGACCTGACCCATGGCAATATTGAGGCACGTTCTGCGCAGTTACAGGTGATCGGGAATCAATAATTTACTTATCGCCCTCACCCAGCCCCTCTCCCGTTGGAGAGGGGCTGGGGATGAGGGAATGGAGTTTACAAATGACAACATACCCTTCGAACAATCACGAAGACATCCTCAACAACGCCCAATCGCTGCGCTGGGAGATCGGAGCAGACTTTCACGAGAAACTAATGGAGTCGATTTACACCGACGCCTCGCAGATCGCAGACCGCGCCACGACTCGTCCCGATAAAAAGCCGCGTTTCGATCTGGACCGCACCATCGACAAGCTGGTCACCAGCCGCGTATGGGGTTTCCCACTGATGCTCCTTCTGCTCACCATCGTCTTCTGGCTGACCATCGCCGGAGCAAATGTCCCATCGGGAATCCTAGCAACCTTGCTCTTGGACACTGTTCATCCCTTCCTGAAAGGGGTCTTTGCTGATCTTGGCATCCCCTGGTGGATCGACGGCTTCCTGCTCGACGGCGTTTACCTGGCAACCGCCTGGGTCATCAGTGTGATGCTGCCCCCAATGGCGATCTTCTTCCCGATCTTCACATTGCTCGAAGATTTCGGCTATCTGCCGCGTGTGGCGTTCAACCTCGACAATATGTTCCGCAAAGCGGGAGCTCATGGCAAGCAAGCCCTGAGCATGACGATGGGATTTGGCTGTAATGCGGCAGGTGTGGTGGCAACCCGCATCATTGACAGTCCACGCGAACGGCTGATCGCCATTCTCACTAATAATTTCGCACTCTGCAACGGACGCTGGCCCACTCAAATTTTGATCGCCTCTCTGTTTGTCGGCTCATTGGTGCCTGCCCACCTGGGCGGACTTGTCTCTGCACTGGCGGTCGTTGGTGTGGCTGTCTTGGGTGTGATGCTGACCTTCGGTTCTTCATGGGCCCTCTCACGCACGGTATTGAAAGGTGAAGTCTCCACGTTCAGCCTGGAATTGCCTCCCTACCGCCCGCCGCGTATCTGGCAGACCATTTACACATCGGTGATTGATCGCACATTGGTTGTGCTTTGGCGTGCAGTGACCTTCGCCCTGCCTGCTGGTGCGGTCATCTGGTTGGCATCCAACATTGTTATTGGCGGGAACAGCATTGCAGGGCACTTGATCAATTTCATGAATCCGTTCGGCTTGATCCTTGGTCTCAATGGCGTAATTCTCGTGGCATACATCGTCGCGATTCCTGCCAATGAGATCGTCATTCCCACCATTTTGATGTTGACCGTGCTCGTTACCAAAGTGGCTGGAGTCGGCGCAGGCGCGGGCGTGATGTTCGAACTCGATTCGGATGCCCAAACTCTGGCACTCCTGCAAACCGGCGGCTGGACTTTACTAACCGCGGTCAACTTGATGATCTTTAGCCTGATCCACAACCCGTGCAGCACCACCATCTACACCATTTACAAAGAAACCGGCAGCAAAAAATGGACATGGATCGCGGCGGTCACGCCGGTGTTGATGGGCATTGCCGTTACTTTCATTGTGGCACAAGTGTGGCGGTTCGTGGAGAGTCTCTTTTAAACCAATCCCCATTATGTTGGATTGCCCAGCCCAAAGAATGCCTGTAAAGTACTCTTTATAGGAGAAAATACAAAATGAAAAATAATCTTTGGGCTGGGGTGCTCATCCTCATTGCAAGCATGGCATTGACCAGTTGCGGATCGCTTACCCCGGTGAATTCCTTCGCAGGCACATGGACGACCAATCTTGGCACGATCAACTTTGTGCAAAACGGGAACGAACTGACCGGTAATATCGAAGGGTATGGCGGCTTCTGGAACGAAACTTTCACTGGAACCATCAATGAGAACGGTGAAGCAGTCTTTGATACAGAAATTCTAGGTGGCTTTACGCTTATTCTCGATGGTGAGGATGCGTTCAAGTCCACATCCACAGACCTATCCTTCTGCGGCATTCGCGGCGTGGACATGGAACTGCCCGCAGGTTGCGGTTTCAGCGGGAAGTGGATCGTCCCGTCCAAGTCCGTTTTTCTGCCAGGAAGTTATATGGTCTTAACACAAGTTGGCAAGAATGTAACTGGCACTATATTCGACGGAAACGACAACGACTACGAAACCTTCACCGGCGTCATGGAATGGGGCAAGGGCTGGCGCGCCAACGGCAAGTATAGCGAACGCGGCGAAATATCCCTGTGGATGAATGCCGCAGAAACCGGTTTTCAATTCATGTCTGAGCAAGGCAATATTCAGGAACTTTGCGCCGTCCGCGAAGGGGTAGACAGTGCCTACCTAAGCAGTTTCTACTGCGAACCAGACTAACACTTTAGACCCTGTCAAACATCATCTTGACAGGGTCTTTTTCACGGTGTAATATATGAATACTTGTTCATATATTCAACTATGAAACTCACCGAACTCAAAGCCATCAAACTTGCCGAACTCTTCAGCTCCCTCAGCGATGCGAGTCGTATCCGCATCATCGCCCAGCTTATGGACGGGGAAATGAGCGTCCGCGCCCTCGCCGACGGACTCGGCATGACCGAATCCGCCGTATCCCACCAACTGCGCGGACTGCGTCAAATGCATCTCGTCCGCGCGCGCAAATCGGGCAGACAAGTCTTCTACTCGCTTGACGATGACCATGTAGCGAAACTTTTTACACTGGGTCTTGATCATGTCCAGCACGGATAAATCCATGCATTCCCATTCTCACACCCACTCACATATCGGCGACCTGACCCAGCAAACCACCAAACGCCTCACCCTCTCGTTGATCCTCACCGCCGCCTTCGTCATCGTTGAGGTCGTTGCGGGCATCTTTGGCAATAGTCTCGCCCTGCTCACCGATGCCGCCCACAACTTTACGGACGTCATCGCGCTGGTCCTCAGTTGGTACGCATTACGCATTGCCCTGAAACCCGCCCATGCAGGCAAGACCTTCGGCTATCATCGTGTTGGGATTCTCGTCGCCCTCATCAACTCCACGACGTTGATTCTGATTGCGTTTGGGATTTTCGTGGAAGCGTACAAACGCTTCCTTTCCCCGCCCGAAGTGGATTCGACTCTCCTGATCGGAGTCGGTGCTGTGGCGTTTATCATCAACCTCGTCACCGCCTTGATGGTCAAAGAAGGCAGCGAACATGACCTCAACCTGCGCAGCGCCTTTCTCCATCTCATGGGAGACGTCATGTCCACGCTTGGGGCGGTCATCGCAGGCATCATCATCGCCTTCACAAAATGGAACTGGCTTGACCCACTCGTTAGCGTTCTAATCGGCGCGTTCATCTTATACAATGCCTGGAGCATCCTCAAGCAGACCATTCACATCCTGCTCGAAAGCACCCCCGAAAATATCAACATGGACAGCATGGTAAGTGACCTGCAAAAAGTAGATGGCGTTCTCGGTGTGCACGACTTGCACGTCTGGAGCATCAGCGAAAACCTACGCATGCTCTCCGCTCATGTCGTTATTGACAATATCTCTGTCGGTGAAGGCGTGAGTATTCAACACAACATCAACGAATTACTTGCCCACAAGTACAACATCCAACACGCGACCCTTCAAATGGAATGTGAAGGCTGCGGCAACGGTTTACTTTATTGTGAGATCCGCGAGCATCAACACGAACACGTATAGGTATTCAAATGGAACAGATTCAAACCATCGAAATCCCCATCGCGGGCATGGACTGCACCGAATGCACACAGCACGTGCAGAAAGCCATTGCCAGTGTGAGCGGCGTGCAAAAAGTGGACGTATTTCTCTCGTCTGAAAAAGCCATCGTGCAAATGAATCCGTCCCTTGTAAAAATGACGGATATTCGTACTGCCGTCAAGAATGCAGGCTATTCGGTCGCCACAAAAGAAGAAGAGACAAAAACGCCAAATGTCGCGCTGGCAGATTTTTCGCGCCGCATGTTCACCGCTTTCGGTCTCGCCTTTGGCGCGGTCATCATTATCGTTGTCCTCGGCGAATGGCTGGGGCTGCTTGATAATTTGACTCAACTCATCCCCTTCCCGGTTGGCGTGGCGTTCGTTCTGCTTGGCGGCGCGCCGATCTTTCTAAACGTTATCCGCGCCACGCTCAATAAACAGATCATCGCTCACACACTCATGAGCATTGGCGCGATTGCGGCACTCGTCGTCGGCGAATGGACGACGGCAATGGTGGTCATTTTCTTCATGCACATCGGAAGTTATACCGAACGCCTCACAGCAGAAGGCGCACGTCGCGCCGTAAAAGACTTAACTGCGATGGCTCCTCAAACTGCCCGCATCGAAAAAGACAGTGCTGAAAAAGAAATCCCCATCACAGAAGTACAACTCGATGACATCGTCATCGTGCGCCCCGGCGAAAAGATTCCCGTAGATGGAGAGGTCATCGCCGGTCACGCGGCAGTGGACCAATCGTCAGTGACAGGCGAGGCGATGCCGGTGGAAGCAGGCATCGGGTCCCAGGTGCGAGGCGCGACCATCCTTAAGCAGGGCACGCTCAAAGTGCGCACCCAAGCCGTGGGGGCACAGTCCATGTTCGGGCGCGTCATCAAGATGGTCGAAGAAGCCGAAGCGCACCGCGCCGATGTGCAGCAGTTCGCCGACAAGTTCAGCGCGTATTATCTGCCCGTTGTCGCAAGCATCGCCGCACTCACATTTTTATTCAGCCGCGATCCGCTTGCAACCGCGGCGGTTTTACTCGTGGCATGTTCTTGCAGCATCGCACTCGCCACGCCCATCGCCATGCTCGCCACCATCGGCATGAACGCGAAACATGGCGTGCTCATCAAAGGCGGAAAATATATCGAGATGCTCGCGCGCGCCGATGTGTTGTTGATCGACAAGACCGGAACGTTGACGCTGGGCAAGCCGGTCGTGACGGACATCATCGCGCTGAACGGCATGGATGAATCTGCGCTTCTTTCCCGTGCCGCATCTGCTGACCGTTACTCCGAGCATCCCCTCGCCGACGCTTTGCGCCGCTCCGCGCACGAACGCGGACTTGTGCTCAGCGAGATCACGAATTTTGAGTCACACACCGGCAAAGGCATACAAGCGACCGTGGACGGCAAAAATGTTTTCGTTGGCAAATCGGCGCATGCCATTCCCGAACAAGCCAAAGAATTTGAAGCGCAAGGCAAAACGGTTTTATATGTTTCGATGGATGATACGTTAGTAGGCGTTATTGCTGTCTCTGATACCTTGCGCAACGAAGTGCCAGATGCATTGCGAGAAGCAAAACGACTTGGCATCAAAAAGATCGAACTGCTCACAGGCGATAATGAACGGACAGCGTCTTCTGTAGCTGGTGCGTTGAATATTTCCTACCACGCCGATTTAATGCCGGAAGATAAGATCCGCATCGTCAAAGAATATCAATCGCAGGGATATATCGTCGTCATGGCAGGCGACGGCATCAACGACGCGCCCGCACTTGCACAAGCCAACGTCGGCATCGCCATGAAAGCCGGAACAGACATCGCCATCGAAGCCGCCCACATCACCCTCCTGCGCGAAGACTGGATGTTGATTCCGCAAGTCATCGCTGCCGCACAACGGACTATGCGTGTTGTGAAGGGCAATCTTGGTTTTACGGCAGCGTATAACATCGTCGGCTTGGCGTTGGCAGCATTTGGCTTTTTGCCTCCGATGCTGGCAGCTGCGCTACAATCTATCCCTGATTTGGGTATTCTCGGCAATTCTGCTCGGTTGTTGAAAAACCAATGACTCGCCACAGAGATCACAGAGAACATAGAGAATTTATTTGTTTTTCTCCGTGACCTCTGTGTGCTCTGCGGCTAATTCTTTCCAAAGGAAAACGCCCATGTCTCAAGCTGCCAAAGCACAACAATTTTTATCCCTACACAATAACGGCAAACTGCTCATCCTGCCCAATGTGTGGAATCCCATTGGCGCGCGGATGCTGCAAGCCAAAGGCTACCCGGCGGTTGCCACTGCCAGCGCCGCCATTGCTGAATCGATGGGATACAGTGACGGCGAGCAAATTAAGTTGGATACGATGCTAGAGATGGTGGGAAGAATTGCCCGCAGTGTGGATGTGCCAGTCACCGCAGATTTTGAAGCAGGCTATTCAGACAGTATCGAAGGTTTGCAGGAAAATATTTCGCGCCTGCTCGATACCGGTGCGGTCGGCATCAACTTTGAAGACAGCTTCGATGATAGTTCTCACCTGCGCCCCATCTCCGAACAAGTGGAGCGCATCAAAGCCGTGCGCGAAGTTGCCGAACGAAAGGGAGTACACCTCGTCATCAACGCCCGCGCAGACAGTTTCTTTGCAGAAGGCTTTTCTTCGGATGAAGAACGAATTGACGATGTTGTCACCCGTCTCAACGCCTACATCCAAGCCGGAGCAGATACAACGTATCCCGTTGGGCGTGGCGACAAAGAGACCTTGAAAATTTTGCGCAAGCGCATCTCCGCGCCGATCAACGTGCTCGCCACAGCAAAGACCGCTGCTTTGAAAGAACTACAGGAGTTGGGGATCAACCGCGTCAGCTTCGGACCGTATATTTTCCGCTCGCTGCTGGCGAAAATGTCCGCTATGCAGGATGAGATACTAAATATGGGAAGTTATGATATCGTGATGAATGGGATTTGGTCAGGTAGTGATGTGAAGAAGTTTTTAATCGAAGGAAAAGAATAAACAAAAAGAGACGGCTTGCGCCGTCTCTTTTTGATCTTTATAGATTACGGGTTGACTTGCTGATTACCCCAGCCGCCCATCATGCCACGACCGTAGCCACCAGCTTGTCCCTGCGGACCAGTACCGGTGCAGTTACCGTTTCCATGTATGCCACCCATGCCTTGCCTGTGTGAGAGCATCCAATCAGCCTGTTCCTGGGTAATGACGTTCGCCGCCACTGCCGCATTAACCGCATTCGTGCGGACTTCGGTCATCATAACGGGGAACTCTTCCGCGGTGACACCAGCCGAGAGGACAATGTCGTACATGCTTTCACCAGCAGCGAGGCGGGTGTTGATGTCGTTCACATTCAGGGCAAGTTTCTTTGACCATTCCACCACCTTAAAGGTATGAAGTGGACCTTCGCCGTTCCGCATAGGTGCCTGACCAGTGAACGGAGGGGTAACATCCTGAGCAAAAACCACACCTGCCCCTACCCCTACTATAGCGACTGTCGCCAAAACCAACGCAACGATCAAAATTATCTTTTTCATTTTTATCTCCTTTTCTTTTTCGAACTTACAGCTACAGTGTACAGTTCTCATGTAAAGGTTATGTAAAGAAAAGGTAGTATTCAAATGAAGGTTTTGGGGATAAAAAAGCACCCGCCTCTTACAAGGCGGGTGCTGGTGATAAACCATTCAAATTCCGGCGTTGCTCAAAACTGTGGATAGTTCTGAGATCAAGGCGGTAAGCGCAGGATGGTCCATCTCGAAGCGTTCAATCGCTTTTTTCATTCGGGCAAGAACAGATGGGGTTCCTACTTCAGCCTTATCGAGCAATCCCTGTACATCCTGCTGCAGGTCTTGCAACAGTTTGAGGCTTTCGGCATCGACCTTGTCCACTTTTTGGAGCTCGGCATGGACTTGTTCAAGAAGGGTCTCAAATTTTTTGTCGTTCATGGGTGGCTCCTTTCAATTCCATTTTACAACCAACCCATTCAGGTTTCCAGTGAATAACGTCATGAACCGGGCTAGGAAAATATTTCCTTCTCTGCCTGTTCGACCTCGGCATAGACTTTTTTGACTTCTTCCTTCATCTCTGCGGAAACACCTGCGGTTTGCGGAATGAACTTGACCATGTCTTTTGCCTGACGCAACAGATCGCGCACACCGGCAACAAAAGATAGATCGCTTTTGCCGAGTCCCTCCGTCGGGATGGGAAAGGCTCGGGCTTTTTGGATCAATTTTCGGGCACGGACGAGGCGTTCGGCGGCGGGGATGAGTTTTGCCATTGATAATTTCTCCGATGATTCCAGGATGTTTAATCCCATTATAGTCATAACTCCACCCGACATGGGAAAATGACAAACCGGGAGGAATTGCAGTTGACACATATTCACCAGTTGACTATACTTTTTGTAAGGGAATTAATATGTCAAAAGGTTCGGGTGTTTCTAAAATTATTAACCAAATTTTCGATCCGATTGCGGATCTGGAAAATGATGATCTTGGGAGGAGTGCATTTGCGCGCCAACTATTGGCAAGGCTGTCAGAAGAAAATTGCAGCCCAACCATTGGGTTGTATGGAGGTTGGGGAGTAGGAAAAACCTCGACTTTGCACCTCATAGAAAAAATTAATGACGCCTGTTCGGACACAAATCCTAATAAACTAGAAATTACCTATGTCGATGCCTGGTGTTACGAGGTCACCGGTGATCTAACCATCCCCATCCTGATCCGATTGAGGGAACTGGCTGGTGACCAAAAAGATCCTGAATATTCCACCCGATGGAAACGAGTGGTGGGTGTCGTGGCACAAGCCGGGACGGATATTCTCCTACGCAAACTGCTGGACCTTGAACTCGGTGATGTTAAAGAGTATGCCCAGTATATTCAAGA
This sequence comes from Anaerolineae bacterium, assembly GCA_017303735.1. The sequence continues at coordinate 10,345 of JAFLCF010000037.1, read as the reverse complement.
AGCCAGCAAGGGCGGAAAAACTCCACAGACATTAAAAAACCTGATGGATGCGGTCGATTCGGCACAAAAGGATTTCGAATATCTTGTTAACGAGGTCTGGGAAAAAAAACAACACAGGCGCATCGTATTCCTGATCGATAATTTGGATCGCTGTTCGCCTGAAAATGTGGTGAGGCTTTTAGAGTCGATCAGAAATTTTATGGATCCACAACATCTCACCTGGGTCTTCGCCATGGACTCTGGTGTGATCGCCAGCTATATCGACAAAAAGTACGAAGATACGAAAATGGATGGCAACAGTTATCTCGATAAGATCATCCCGGAGCAGTATCACATCCCGCCGATTACCAGCAGTGATATGCCGAAGTTGCAACGCTTCCTTGCCCGTGTCCTGCCAGAAAATCACAACGCAAGCCTGCCAGAGATCAACCTGATGAAGGTCCCACAGTTACCTGAAGTGCTTGTGCCGCGTCGATTGTTGAAGACAGCCCACCGTTTCTATCGTGCATATATGATGCCTTCCAAATTAGGTGCGCCTGCCGAGCCAGACACGATCTTTGCGCTGATCCTGCTTTATAACTCGTGGCCCGCATTTTATGAACGCTTCTCTTCAGACCAGCCTGAGCATGTCCGCGGTATTTTGGCGAACTTTATTCAGAAGGAACAGAACAGCCCGCATCTGATCCCTTTGCCACAGAAATATCTCGCAGACCGGTCATTGATGCATTACATGTACCATTGCTTCGTCAAGGGACAAGACCCGGATGCCACCCAAATTATTTTGGCTGGCAGTATGGCATGGCTGAGAGAAGCAGGGTTACCATGAGGTCTATTTTCTCCCGCTTCCGAGGGTTTATTGGCTCATTGCGCCTGATCCGGTTATTTATTGCGGCATCTTTTTTAATTGCCTTTTGGGTTGATTTCACACTGGCAATAAAAGGCTATTGGAATCTGTTCATTAAATTTCTCCCACCAACGCCAGAAACTTCTGCCGCGATGTTAAAAGTGACAACCGGGTTGATGCTTTTGATCGCTATTTATGTCGTGTTCATGTTTTGGCTGACCCACTTTGTGCTACCGATCACCCATTGGGAACAAAGTTTACCGGGCTTCTGGCGCATGTTCCTGCATGGAATCAGTTGGGGGCGTCTGCATGGACCGGCAGTATTTGTCCGCAATGGCGAGGTGCAGGGCGAACGTGCTGAATTTAGAAAGAAACACCCCGGTGTGGCGTTCCTTGACCTGCGCAGCGCGATGACGTTGGATAAACTACATCACAGCGAGGATGAAGACCTCTCTGACTCAGAGACGAACATCCCTCCGAAAGTGCGCTTTTCGCTTGTGCAATCTGGGGCGGCGTATGCGGCAAAAGTACGGACGGTAGGACCCGGATTGGTGTTTACAGATAAGCATGAAACCATCACAGGCGCGGTTGACCTGCGTACGCAGGTGCGGACGCGCAAGGTAATTGCCGATACCCGTGATGGGATCAGGGTATCCACATCTGTGACTGCGGTATTTACAGTAGGTCAACTGCCCGACGTTCTGGATGTGTACCTCGGCGGCGAAAATATGGATCAGGTATTTGTAATTGAATGGGATAAAACAGCTCCAGCGCACACGAAAAGAATCAGTAAATTGTTTCAAGATCTCAGTCCGGAGGATGAAGCGCAGGTAAAGGCATTTGCGAGCGCAACGATCCGGCATACCTCATTCAACTCCGATCTCCCATCAAAGAAAGATCCTTTTACCTTCGATGAAAAGCGGGTACAGCAAGCTGTATATTCCATTGCCAACCGGAACGACCCCGATACAACCGGTGTCAAAAAATGGTCTGATTGGCCCGCAGATGTAGCCGCAGAACATTTTCGAATCCTGCTCTCTGAATATCCGTATCTGAGCTTATATGAAGAACCGAGCAAGGAAAAAGATTCTCCACCCACACCAATGAAGGAGCTCAAACGCCGATATCTGGCGGCAGTACGAAATACTGGTGTGTTGGCATTTCAACTGGTGAGGCAGATCAATGGATTACCGCCTCAAGTTGGAGTGACCTACCCAGAAGACCAGTTGGTTTTCTTCCCACCCCAGACCTTCAAAGGACCTGCCGTCTTAAGAGGGCGAGGGATCAAGGTGATTAACGTATCATTTGGCGAACTTGAACCAGAAGACAAACGAGTGATGAAAAACCTGCGTGAATCCTGGCTTTCTGCAAAGAAAAAAGAAGAAAGCCTAAAGGTAGCTGATTCCAAATTGGAAGCCACACGCATCATCAACCATGCACGCATTCGCACCCAACAAAACATGAACTATCACCTTGCGAGACTGCTGGAAAAACAGGAATATCCACGCGAGGCATTGGCGATGTTGGTCTTTCAGGAACTGGAAGCCGCGGCGGCAAACCCTGAAACTCGCAAATTACTTCCAGAAAACACATTGAACATGATGAACACCATCGGTCAATTGCTTCTGCAAAGCCAGCGTGAAGAAGATGGTATTGGAAACGAACGGACATTCATCCCGCCAGAGGAAGAGGAGTAGGCATGAATATCTCCAACCCCATTCATAATTTTTTCCTGGGCGACAAACGCATTGGATGGTTGCGTTTCTTTCTGCTGGTCATCCTGCCAATAGTGGCTTTCTGTTATCTATGCTATCAATCGTTTATGTTCGGTACATCATTCCAGCTGGGATGGTTAATCCTTCTTTATTTCTTTTGCCTGCTGAGTGCGCTTTCCGCTGCGGTACATTACGTCCAAGATATCTTCAACGAAGATTTCGATAAATTACCAGCCCGTTATGTAATGGCAGCGTTCTTCGGCTTGCGCCCGCCAAAAGAGCAGATCAATGCCCGAAAAGAACGCTCCATTTATGAGCACATGGTTGATGTATTCGGAGGTCCTGCTTATTTGGAAGTAGACCCAGGCTGGGCTGTATTGACCGAATCGCTGACGACACCGGGCAAAACCTATGGGCATGGAAAAAAACACTTCATGTCGCGCTATGAGCGGATCGGAGCGATCGTAAACCTGCATGAACAGGAGGCAACCCTGCCTCAAATTTCTGCATACACTCGTGACGGCATCAAAGTACTGGTCGATAATGCCAAGTTTAACTATCGCATCTTCGATAACCGCGAGGAGTCTCACAAACACGACCAGCCAAACCTGACTCGAAAACCATTCCCCTATGCGAAAATTGCCATTCTTGATTACGCCTACAAACGCGGCGTAGGGCTCAATGCAGACAAAAAGCCGGAACAAACCGAATGGGAGAAGACCATTTCTGGGAAGGTTAAGGGAATTATCTGCGAGTTCATCAATGAACATAAATTGGATCAAATCATCGCCCCACGTGACCCGGAGAATAAATATGTACGTGAGGAAATTCGCAAGAAAGGGTATAGCGATGATTTCAAAGCAGCATTACAAAGCAATGGAGCAATGCTCACCTGGTGGGACCCGGGCGAATTCCGCACCGAAGAGAAGGATATCGAGAATCAATTCGTAACAAATTGGAGTGCAGATATCCAAAGCGAGATCGCGATCAACAACGCCCATGGCGAAGCTCGCAGAATGGCATATGAAGAATTAGGGCGTGCCGAAGCCGAAGCGGAACTACTGATGAGCATCATTCACGCTCTCGAAGGCATCAAACTCGGCAGAGACAAAATGCACACTCTGCAAAATCTGATCCTCTTGCGCACGGCGCAGGTGATCAAGGCATTTGGCTATAACCCGCCAACAGGCGCCGCCTCGCAGAAAAACAACGAGTGACCAAAAAAGTTTACAAGAGACATTTCGATCACTTTAGCCGCAGAAAAAGGAAACCTGTATGGGAAATTCAACCGACATCAACAACCTCAAAACCTGGCTCGCCCACACACTCGCCTGGCTTAAGGTGGACAAAACCACCGGCTCGCTACAACGCCCACACCTACAAATGCTCGACCTGATGGCACGCGCAAGAGAACAAAACCACCCAAACGATGTCTGGGAGATCATTGGGCAGCTCGAAGAACTGACCACCCAGGCAAGCATTCAAGAACAGGGTGAGATCTTTTTGAACTGCGCAAAAATGGCAGGCGAGTTGGAAAACTTGAAAGAAGCTGGGCGTCTTTGCAATGCCGCCGAGGCAAAATTTCGCTCCTACCCGCATCAACATGGCGTTTCATTATGGATGTTTGGTTGCATTCAGTGGGCTTCGCATCAACGGGTAAAAGCCATTTCCAGTTGGCGTGAGGCGATCCAGATCTTCAAAGCACGAGAAGCCAGCCTGCATATCGATGCAAATCGCATGGGCTGGTATACCCAGATCCTGCCGAAACTTGAAACCTATCTGGAAGTTGCTATTGAAAATGATGCCTTACCAGAATACGAGGATGACCCAACTGGAGACTCCAATGTCCCTTCAGCTTCTTCCTCTTCCGCCTCTTCGCTGGACATTTTGAAGTGGCTCTTCATCCCTGTCAGCGACTCTGTCCCTGCGGGCGGATTCGGAGCGGTTGGACATGATCCTGAGAATACGCCTCTTGGAGTAACCGAAGTCTTCATCGAGGATGAAGCGTATTCCATTCACAGCTTGCGCGGCAATGCCCAACGCTGGAACGAGATCGTCATCAATCCTGCGGAGAGGTACCACACGGTGCGAGTAACCGGCAACAGCATGAACAATGCCAAACCGACCCCGATTAGAAATGGGGATTACATCCTTGTGCGGCTTCAGAGCCATGCCAGAGATAACGATATTGTGATCGCCACTCTCAACGAACCCGATCCGCTCGGCACGGTCAAACGGCTGGGATTCACAGGCGGGCGTATCACCCTGCGTCCCGAGAGCCTTGACCCGAACATCCAGAACGACCCGAATTTCGACCGCGCCTATTCCTTGGATGAGGTCCGTATCAGCGGCATTGTAGAAGCGGTCTTCAAGAAAAAGAATGGGCATTAAATCTTGAGCAGCCCATGAACAACGAACAAGTTTCAATACCGCTTAAACGCTTCCTGCTCGTTAATGAATGTCCCCCATCTTGGAAAGGACTGGATCTATATCTATTCCGAGATGAGCATGTTGCATTTTATGTCGGTCAGTCACAGCTTGCTTTTGCGCGTGTGTGGGAACATTTACTGAGCGGATTCAAAGGGCACTCTATTGTCGGGCGTTTCATCTGGTGTAATTGGCCCACCTCGATGAGTTTCACCATCGAGATGATGAGTTCACGTTCCGGGCAATTTGATACGATCGGAAACGACTTAAATGCTGCTGAAAGACAGCTTATTCAACACTGGTCACCCTGCTTCAACATCTCACTGAACGATCAACCAACATCTTTACCGGCTTCATACTTGCCACCCAATGCTCCGTTCAGACGCAGACAGGGCTTAAACAAGTTAATTCATGAAGCAGAGCGCGCCGTGAAAGCGGATGATACAAGGTCTTTATTAGAGAGTTTGAAAGAAAACGAAAAATGACCGAAGAAATCCATCTCACCTTTTTGCGGCACGGACGTTCTCGAGCGGATGATGAAGAGGTCCACGAGGGTAGATACGACTCTCCACTCACTGAGGTTGGGCGCACACAGGTTCAAGCTCGTGCTCAAGAATTTCTCTCACGCAAATTTCACTTCGATAAGATCGTAGCCAGCACATTACAACGTGCGCATGAAACCGCAACGATTATTGGTGAATCTCTACAAGTTGCAGTTGAAACAGATGCTGATTGGATGGAGTTTGATAACGGTCCTTTGGCAGGCATGCACCGGGCTCTTGCCGCAGAGCGATACCCCAAACCAGCTTTTCGCAATCCATATGAACCCTTTTGCGAAACAGGTGAAAGCGATTGGGAGATCTATTGTCGGGGAGCCAGAGCCGTGGAAAAGATCGTTCGGCGCGGCGCTGGTCATTATTTGGTTGTTGCTCACGGCGGCATTCTGAATGCAGCCATGAGAACTGTTGTGGGCGTACAACCATTTATCAATCAACATGGTATAGTATTTGGGTTTGGCGATACTGGATATGTACGCTTGATCTACCGCCCAACAGAACATACTTGGATCCTTCGCGAGTTCAATACAGGTTTATAAATTTATGCTTATCTTTACCCGAACCAATTCTGAACATCCTGACTTTGTCACCCTTGTCCACTTGCTAGATGCCGACCTTGCCATAAAGAATGGCGAACAAAATTCTTTTTTCGCCCAATACAACAAGATCGCTATGATCCAACATGTGATTCTGGCACACGAAAACGGAGTCGCCGTTGCCTGCGGTGCCATTAAAGAATATGAGCCCGGTAGCATGGAAGTAAAGCGCATGTTCACCCAACCAGATGCCAGAGGCAAAGGGGTTGCCAGCCAAGTATTAGGTCAGCTCGAAGCTTGGGCAAAAGAGCTAGGGTATACCAAGTGTATTCTCGAAACTGGCAAACACATGTCAGACGCCGTTCATCTATACCAAAAGAATGGCTACACCGTAATTCCCAATTACGGTCAATATGCTGGGGTTGAAAAAAGCGTGTGCTTTGAGAAGCTCTTATAAATTAGAAGAGTTCTTTCGTCACTTCCTGCGCACAGCGGACGAAATCCAACACGCTGGGCACATTTCGCATCATATATGCCATACTGCCAACCACCTTCAACTTCATGGTCATCATGGCAGTCATGGGATTTAGTTTACCGGTCAACACATCTGTAATGGTATTGTAGGAAGAAGTCAAAGTAAATGCAGGTGTAGGGTAAAGAGCCGGGTCAGGTTTATACACAGTTGCACGGCATTTCCCTTGATACAAGTCAAGGTAAAAAGTAATTTTCTCTTTTAAGTTCCCTTCCGGTTCGATGATAAAAATGAGATCTCCCTCCCAGGTCTTTGCAACTTCGGCATAAGCCGCGTCTAAATTTAACTTCGCTTCCAACTCTTTCAACCATTCCTCACTGGGAAATATCGCACTCATTATTAATCCTCCATGGATTAGGATGTTGTAGTGTATCATTCAAAAATTAATAACCCAATTTCCTTGCGGATTTGAAAAAAATAGTCTATGCTTAACCTGCGGGTTGACAATCAACCCGTGGCAGCTATAAAGTTGCCAATCCTTTTGTTTCTCTCGGAGGAGAAAATGAAGAAAATCTTTACACTTGCCAGCCTGCTCGTTATGTTGTCTCTCGTCTTAACAGCATGTGGTGGCGGAAGCGGCTCTACCGCTTCAGACCTGCTCGGAGCGATTGAAGAACGCGGGTACATCCTCGTTTCAACCGACCCGAACTATGCCCCCCAATCCTTCTTGAACACCGATGGCGCCCGCCCATCTGACACCAAGTGCCCCAGCGATGCCCTCACCACTGCCGAAATGCAGGGCTTCGATGTGGACGTTGCCATTGCCATCGGCGACTCACTCGGCGTTGAAACCTGTTTCGCCACTCCTTCATGGGATGCGATCACAGCCGGTTCTTGGGCAGATAAATGGGATGTGAGCGTTGGCTCCATGACCGTCACCACCTCCCGCCAGGAAGTGCTCGACTTCAGCGTGCCCTACTACTACACCCCCGCGGTTGTGGCAGTTGCTGCTGATTCCGGCATCGCTTCTTTGGATGGTCTCTCCGGTCAGGCAGTTTGCGCCGGTGCCTCCACCACCTACGAAACCTGGCTCAATGGCGATACGGCTGGTCTCGGCTTGCCCGAATCCTCCATCTACGCTGCGGTTCCTGCGGATGTAACCGTGGTTCCGCTCGAAACCGATCAGGAATGTGCTCAGGCAATTGCCGCAGGACGCACCGACTTCGTTGCCTACGTCACCTCTGAAACCGTTGTGGATGCCAATCTCGCCGCAGGCATGCCCGTCACCAAGTTGGACGGTGCCGTCTTCTCTGAAGACCTCGCCGCCGCCTTCGATAAGGGTTCCACCCTCGACACCACCAGCCTGCGCGCCAAGGTGGACGAACTCTTCACCGCCATGCACAGCGACGGACGCCTCTCCGACCTCTCCAACAAGTGGTTCGAAGTTGACCTAACCGCTGCGCCCAACCAGTAAAAATTAGTTTGTAACGAAGGGAAGCGGTTCATGCCGCTTCCCTTTTTGTTTCAACTCCAAGCATGGAGGTAAAGATATGGCTAGCATTGCCAAACCAGACATTGTGCCCGGCTCGCAGGCGGAACTTCTATACCAGGCACAACTTCGTAAAGAACGCTCGTTTCGTATGCACGTCGGTATCTCATGGGGGGTGCTTTTTTTAATTCTGGTCTTTCTGTTCAGCGGGCAGGTGATTGAACTAGGTGCCTTCCGCTATGAGACCATTCAGCTCGATACAGAATTTATTTCCGAAAAGATCGGCTTTATTGCACAAGGGCTGGGACAAACACTGTTGATCTCCGTTCTGTCGATCCTCTTTGCGATGATGCTG
>JAFLCF010000037.1:0-1940 GCA_017303735.1 Anaerolineae bacterium | reverse complement strand
CGTCTCCCTCATTCGCGGTACACCGCTATACCTGCAAATATTTTTCTTCTTCCTCGCCCTGCCGCAATTGGGTATCGTCCTTTCCGGTATTGTGGCAGGCGTGCTGGCATTGGGATTAAATTACGGCGCATACATGTCGGAAACCTTCCGCGCCGGGTTGAGCTCGGTCAGCAAAGGTCAGCGTGAAGCCGCCATGGCATTGGGCATGACTCCCGGTCAGACCATGAGGCGTGTGGTCCTGCCGCAGGCGCTGCGTTTTGCCATCCCGCCCATGGGCAATGACTTTATCTCCATGACGAAAGACTCGGCTCTCGTTTCTGCCACGGGTTTCGTCCACGAATTGATGTGGCGTGCCACCAAGGTCGGTCGCGCTGAATTCAATAACCTCGAAGCCCTCATCATGGCTGCCATGTTCTATTGGGGATTAACTCTCATCCTCACCTATTTCCAGGGCAAGTTGGAAGCCCGCCTCTCTAAGGGAGATCGCTAATGTCCCTGCCTATTGTGAAGATATCCAATCTCGATAAATATTTTGGACGCCTGCATGTTCTAAAGAACGTCAGTGTCGAAGTGCCTGAACGTCAAGTCGTCTGCCTCATTGGACGCAGCGGTTCTGGCAAAAGCACCCTGTTACGCTGCATCAATTTTCTGGAAGAACCCTCTCACGGCAGCATTGAAGTGGATGGGGTTCATGTGCCTGCTGAATCCAAAGGCAAGGAACGCAATCAACTGGTGCACGATGTTCGCTTGAAGACCGGCATGGTTTTTCAGGAATTCAACTTATTCCCGCACATGACCGTTCTTGAAAATGTCATCGAAGGACCTGTCACCGTCAAAGGCATGGATAAAAAACAAGCCATTGCACTCGCAGAACAAAATCTGGAAAGCGTTGGCATGCTATTTAAGAAAGATGAATATCCCCTGCGCCTTTCAGGTGGACAAAAACAGCGCATCGCGATTGCCCGAGCGCTAACGATGCAGCCACGCGTCATGCTCTTCGATGAACCCACTTCCGCATTAGACCCCGAACTCATCGGCGAAGTATTGAATGTGATGAAGAAAGTGGCATACGAAGGCATGACCATGATCGTCGTCACCCACGAAATGGGCTTCGCCCGCGAAGTGGCAGACCGTGTCATCGTAATGGCAGAAGGCGAATTGATCGAAGACTCTGTTCCAGAAGAATTGTTCAACAACCCCAAAGACCCGCGCACCAAAGCGTTGATTGATCGCTATCGTTCTGGTGAACAATAATGACCCTTGCGATCACACGCCGCGTCAGCCCGCGCTTTAACGAGTGCGAGATCACCCATATTGAACGCACCCCCATCGATGTAGATAAGGCACGCCAACAACACGACGCCTACGTCCACACCCTGGTAGAGTTGGGTTGTCAGGTTATTGAACTTCCTGAAGAACCCAACCTGCCCGACTCAGTCTTCGTGGAAGATACAGCCTTCATCCTGCCTGAGCTTGCCGTCATCACCCGCCCCGGCGCAGACTCGCGCAAGCCTGAGATCGACAGCATCATCCCAGCCCTTGCACCGTTGCGTCGGCTGGTACACGTCACTGCCCCTGCCACGGTCGACGGCGGAGATGTGCTGGTGATCGGCAAAAATATTTTCATCGGCAGATCCACTCGCAGCAATCAAGCCGCCGCCGATCAGCTTCAAGAGGCACTGCATGCCGATGGATACACCGTCCGTATGCTGGCAATGACAGACTGCCTGCACCTAAAAACAGCCGTCACCCGAGTAGATGACCAAACGCTGCTGATCAACAAAAACTGGGTGGACCCGTCCAACTTCCATGGATATAAACTAATTGAAATTGACGCCTCAGAACCCTTCGCCGCCAACTGTTTGCCCGTCCGTGGCAAGATCATCTACCCGACAACCTTCCCAAAGACCCGCAAACGCCTCGAAGAACACGGCTTCCAG
>JAFLCF010000369.1 GCA_017303735.1 Anaerolineae bacterium | reverse complement strand
TGACACTTGCACCGAACGCAAGTGCGGTGTAAACGCTGACCCTTGCACCGCCCGCAAGGGCAGGTGAAACGCAGATTTTTAAATCCTTTTCCGCGTTAATCTGCGCTCGTCAGCGTCCCATATTAAATTCGGGGTTAATCGTGTTTTTTGATTCAACCCGTCCGCTTATGGGCAGGTGAGTTGAACAGGATCTGAGCGCGCACCACTAGTAAGTCCCAGGGTATCAGCAATAATAAAGTCAACCTCCAATTTCCATGTGGCAGGTCTGATGACAGAAAATATGACAGGTGAGGTGGAAATGGGGATTTCCTCGTAGGACATCGATGTTCCATCAGCGAGTTTCCATTGATAGGTGATGTAATAATCAAGCCCGCTACGGGTGTTATTTTTAAGCCAGTCAATGGTGAAGGTGAATTTATAGTTGCCATCCAACTGATCTTCACAGGCTACGGATGCATTCGTAATGGTCGGCTTATTAGTCTTGTACGTACAAGAGCCATCATCGGTACTTGCAGCGGGGTTGTAGTTGGTTGCATTTGGGTTGGTGCAGCCTGTCACAGCGGAGGTACTTGTAATTGTGGGGGTGAGGGTAGCTTTCAGCGTGGCGGTTGCTGTAGGTGTGTTTGTTGACACAGAGGTGGGCGTAACAACATCCTTCAAGCTGGCAGTGTCGCCGCTGATGGTGGCATATTGCCCCCACAACCAGCAGGTCTGCCCATTTTGCCCGGGGATCTCAATAATCCAATAGCCCGAGTATGAATTCTTGGCAACGACTTTTGCCACCTGCCCCACTGGCATGCCATAAATACTTTTGAATGCGGTTCCAGGTCCCTGGCGGCAGTTGGTTGCCACACTGACGGTGACGGTCACATCGCCAACAGCGGGCGGCAAGACTTCGGCTGGAATGACGATTTCTTCAGTGGGAGGAAGAGCCGGGTCTTCCGTCGCGGGCAAGCCTTGTGCTTCTGGCGGAAGCTGTCCGCTGGCAAGGGCGGTTTCAATTGCGGCGGCGTTGGCGGTGATGGTCAGGTTGAAGTCTGGGGCGTTCGGGTCCACGCCTTCGGGCAGGTTGCAGGCGGTGAGACTCAGAATCAATACACAAACGATCCATGTTTTTAAGATATGTTTCTTCATTTTGTCCACCTGTTTATGGGCACTTCAAACCGATCTGACTCGGGCTCGACTCACCTGAGTCGTTTGCGGCTTTGATGGTAATGAAGAGATCGGTGCCGCTTGGCAGGGTCACATCGAAGTCGAAGAAGGTTTTGTTGGCGGGTGCTGTAAACTTATCGGAAGTGGAGGTGTAAATATTGAACTTCGTCTCGTTGGTCGAATTATCCTTCCAATCGAGCCCGACTTGATACTCATAATCGCCACCGCCTACATCCACGCAGTTAACAGAACCTGTGAGCGTGGGCGCATTAAGCGGACCTGTTGAAGCTGCGCTGCCGCCTTTTGGGGTGGGGGTTGCCACTTCGGCTAGTTTCGAGGCGTCGCCGGATACGGTGGCATATTGCCCCCACAGCCAGCAAGTTTTGCCAGACCCATCTGGCAATTTGATGATCCAATAATTATCGAAGGTGTCTTTGCCGATCACTTCTGCGATCTGCCCGGGAGCTAATGAGCCGACATCATTGAACGCCTGACCGGGACCCGAACGGCAATTCGTATTCTGACTGACCGTCACTGTGATGATCTCAGAGGTTGCAGTTGCCAAAGGGACTGTATTTGCAGCAGGGTCTGTGGTGGGAGCGAGGTTGTTGGGGTCGGGTGTCGCCGTGACGACGATGATGATGGGTTGTTGGGCGATCGCCTGAGCGGTTTGTGTGAACGCCTGGAGTTGAATTACCTGGGCGGTCACGGTCAGTTCAATGCCGGGAGGCGGGGGCGGAGGGTTGCGTGTCGTTGGAATGCATGCCCCAGCGACCAAACCGAATAAAAGCAAAATAGCAATTGATAGAATAAAAGATCTTGTGCTTGATTTCATCTTGGTCTCCTTAAGTATGTGTGCCAATCTTCCCGAGCAAGGTAAAGAAATCATGCCAATATGCAATTCCCTTTTCGCTCAGTGGATATGAAGGGCTTTGTTTGGGTAGAGCAGCGCCATACAAAGGGTAATAAGATGAAAGATAGGTTTCCCCAATTTCTATATCCCCATTTTACTAGGGTGTTAAAAATCTCAAGCCACACAAAAGTACTGTGATCAAAATGAAAATTTCACAACCAAGGCTGTGCGTGTCCACTCACTAAGACCGCGTCCTTCCATCTCATTGTATTTGGTTGCCATTTTCATGCGCACTTCACTTTCGACCATCGTATCTTTCAATATACTGGCGAGTGCAGCGAAGGTCTGCCCGGCAATTCTCAATGTGACCTGCGGCTCTTTGAGCAGATTCTTGACCCAATCCGACCTCTCCATGCCACCTGACATGAGATATACAGCACCTTCATGCACCACGAACCAGATCTCGATCTCATGCGGCTTGCCGGTCACACGTCCGCGGGTGGTGAGGTAGCAGTATTCTTCTTGTTCGAAAGATGAAAGGTCGAAGGTCATTATGTGTCCAGAATAATACAGGGCGAGGAGACCTCGCCCCTACGTATCGTATTGCGTGATATCAAGGACTTCGTTCGAGAGGAAGTAGGTCTGTGCGGGCAGTAGGACGTGTTTGCGCTGTCCCTTAGCGTAAACGGTAGTGCAAAAGTTGCGTGGCAGGCGTTTGATGAGCGCCGAGTCGTATAACAGAATGGAACGGTTGGTGATCTTCTCGATCACGGTCCAATGCTCATGGTAGCCCTGTATGCCCAGGATGATCGAACGCCCGGGAGTGCCGTCT
>JAFLCF010000368.1 GCA_017303735.1 Anaerolineae bacterium | reverse complement strand
ACCCAACCGCAGCCAGTACAACCTTCCACATCCATTGCGGTCTTTCAGATTCTCACTTTTTTGATGGGCAATATTTTCTCGATGGTCGTTGGCATCCTCTCGCTCATCTTCTACAATGACATGACAGTAAAAGACTATTTCTCCCGGCTCAACCGAGCCCCCGCCGCCTCGCCAACTCCTGTAAACGTAGAACCGCAACCGACTCCACTCATTGAACATGTGATCGAATCAATCCCCGCGCCCGTTGAAGAATCCATCACGGCTGAAAAACCAAAACGCGCGAAGAAATCTACAAGCAAATAGTTTCTACTTCAAAATAAAAAACAGCAGCCTTGTGAGGCTGCTGTTTTTTATTTTTTATTCATTCAACGACGAAAGCTTATGGTTCAGAAATGGTGAAATAATCCACTTCGATCTTCACAGGGATCGCCCGAAGTGCGGAAATCGAAAAACCAACGCCGCCTTCGCGGAGGCTGTTGTCGCGGTCAATATAGGGGCTGCCGCGCTGTTCTTCACCATTGATGAAGAATGAAATCTCATCACCTTTACATTCCAAGGCATAGACATTGACATCTTTACCCTGATTAATGTCGTTTGAACCGCCATTGGTCAAGCGGCTAAAGCCACCGCTTACAAAGTATAAATACCATAAGCCGTCGCTTTGAACAGCCCACTCATACCAGCCATCGTCACCAAAACGACAGACAAGGCTAACCTGTTGGGTATTTACGCCGCGGTTCTCAACTTTGATCTCCACACGTACGTCCTCATACGAATACTCCTGGTAAAGGTAATACGCATACAAGAAAGACTCGGGAATCTCAAAGATCATCAGGCTGTCCTCAAAGGAAACAGAAACGCTTTCAGGGTCAGAATCCTGACTATCTTGAAGCACTTCATAGTACCACTGAGGGTCAGAGTCGAATTCCTCTGTAAAGAAAGCACTACCAGAAGGCGGAATGGGGGCGGACTCTTCCGTTTGCTGGGGCTGCTCCTCCTGCTGTTGACCCTGTTCTTGTTGCGCCTCTTCACGCGTTGGTACAGGGGGCAGAGTAGGCTGGGTAGCAGGATCTCCGGATGAGAAAGCGCCACAAGCCAGGCTGACTACCAAAACAATGCTCGCAATCATCAAAAATGGACGATAGGGTTTCATGCATCTCTCCTTATAAAAAATGATTTTTTACATTTTAGCATATCCCATACAGTATCTCATGTATCTTTTCTGCATAAATGCTAAAATGATTTTATGAAACCGTTCGACATTCGCCCATCCCCCATTGCTGGGACATGGTACCCGGGCAATGCAAAGACTCTTGCATCCAGCGTTGATGACTATCTTTCAAATGTCCGCCTGCCAGAATGGACCGGACAGGTGCTGGGAGTCATTGCCCCGCATGCTGGGCATCGCTACTCGGGTGCAGTAGCCGCTCATGCCTTCGCCACCCTGCGCGGACTGCAACCCGACCTTGTCGTCATCCTATCGCCTTTTCACCAGTACGACCCCAGACCCCTTCTGACAACTAAACATCAAGCCTATGCCACACCGCTTGGTCATATCGAAATCGACTCTGTTACACTGGCAGAACTTCAATCGCACCTTCAAATTCCTATCATACCCATTGCCAATGATCCTGAACATGCCATAGAGATCGAATTACCATTTTTACAACGCATCTTTCAACATGAATTCAAACTTCTACCGATCATGATCCGCGCACAGGAAGAAGATATCGCAAAACAACTCGGCGAAGCATTGGCACAGGTGCTTCGCAACAAGAATGCAATTCTGGTTGCATCCACCGACCTTTCACATTTCTACGACCAAGCCACGGCAAAAACTCTCGACCATGAAATGCTCAAACGCTTTGAATCCTTCCAGCCCGAAACTATTTTCGAAGCAGAACAAATCGGCAAAGGATTTGCCTGCGGGCACGCCGCTGTCGCTGCGGTTGAATGGGCAGTACAAAACCTGGGCGCAAACAAAGTTCAACTTCTCAAATACGCCACTTCTGGCGATGTCACCGGAGACACGAAATCCGTGGTCGGCTATGGCGCAGCCGTCATCCTTAAACAATAACGCGCCAGAGTTTCATCCAGCGCGCCAAACTATTCACCATTCCCCATCTTACTTTCTACTATTCCAATCCTTTACCGCTTGCAGCAGAGTTTCTTTTAATTTTTCATCAGGCAAACTGGCAACTCCATCATACTTGGTGCCATTCACCCAGATCTCCAACCCACCGTCTGCAGCAGTCCCAAAATCAATATCCAGTGACTGTAAGTACGGGTCACTTTTCGCTTTGGCACGCAAGATATCCTCGATCTGTTCCGCGAACGGAGCGGCAACTTTCTCGCCTTCATCATGGTCAAATAAAGTGATCCCTTCACCATCTGCCAATGTAGCTGTGACAGTTTCTTCCGGCGGCATGGCATGCATCCATTCCGGCTTCCCCTCTGTTTTTTCGGTCAGGTTAACCTGATTGGCTTTTACAAACAGAAACGCCAAAAGCCCCAATCCGATCAATATCATCAACCCGCCAGCTACAAGAATTAACACACTCATAGTTACCTCCGTTTCAGACATTATAATGCAGCCATGTTTGTTCGTCTCGCTGTCAATATTCCTGCAATCTCCGGCGTCTTCGATTACACCGTTCCCGCCGAACTCGCCCCTCACCTTCGAGCAGGGTGTCTTGTCACGGCTCCGTTTGGGAATCAAACCGTGCAGGGCATCATCGTCGAGTTGACCGACTCTTCCTCCATACCGAATCTCAAACCGATCCTTGATCTGCTCGACCCTGCACCACTTCTGACTCCGCCCCAGCTTGCTCTTGCCATGCGGCTAGCA
>JAFLCF010000367.1 GCA_017303735.1 Anaerolineae bacterium | reverse complement strand
AGTGGGTGAATTATTGGTATTGCGGCGCTCCCCAGCCAGCGTACAAGTGGACCCGGTTGTTGCGGATGCTCGCCGGTTGGAACGCTACGAAGCCTTAGACCTGATCAGTTATGACCGCGGCACCCAACCCTGGACGAATCAATCTGAATCCTTGAGCCATGTTGAAGATGTCTTTGGCATGCACCTCACTCTCGCAGATGGCAGTAGTGGGTGGATCGTCTATCAACGTCAGAAATTTTTGTTATCTCATTTTATTTACAAAACAGAAAATGGTGACCCGGCACGCATGGCATATGCCTTTCTGACACATTTGCATCACCAGTATCCCCGGCTGGATACTCACCTGGAAAATATTCAAGTAAATGACCCGCATTTGCCGGGCTTTTACAACATGGGCTATGTCGAATCCTTTCGGCGCATTGAAATGTGGCGCGGAACGCCGCCCGATTCTCTGATCTCTACACAATAAAAAAGCTCTCAAAGAGAGCTTTTTTATTCAACAAAGCCAGATAATTTCTAAATACTAATTACTAAATTTCCCTACGATCCTCAAAATATCAAACCCCTCGGCAAAAGATTTTTCTGCCAGCGCTCCGTGGCGGACCATAATGGAGCGGGTCAGTTCGGAATTAAAATAGTAGCGGTCTTGATAGGTATCGTATTGGGATAAGGCTTCGATTTTTTTATTCACATTTTCTTCGGTCACTTCAACAAGAAAATTCGGGAAGAAACCGTAAGAAGAGCGGACCACGTCAAAACCGAGTACGGTAATTCCGCGGAACGCTCGTAAAGCCTCGTCTGTCATAGTGTTGTGATCTTGGTGTACATCCTGTTTGGAGTGGGTAAAGATCAAGTCGGGCTTGAACTCTTTGCGTAACTTAAGAAAATATTCAAGAATTTCCTGCCGTGAATCCGGGAAAATTCGCGTCGTGAATGGACCCAACACCACGCTGTCTTCAGGAACCCCCAATACTTTCATGGCATTGAGATGCTCATTCTTAACTTTTAACAGGTCGGGGTTTTTCTGGTTGTCTGAAAGAGTGACACACAAGACGGATGCATCTGTCTTATTGACAATATGATGCAGTAATGCGCCACATCCCAGTTCGATATCATCTGGATGTGCGCCGAGGAAAAGGACTCGTTTGCCGAAGAAGTTCATGGGATTGGACGGTGGACGATAGACCGTGGACGATGGTTTTATCGCCCATGGTCCATCGTCTATGGTCAGTTCTATTTTGTAGCCAAAATGCCGCCGACGACCTTGGTCATCACTAATTTGCCGTCGCGTTCGAGCCAGCGTGTAGCCACAGCTTCGATCTTGCCGATCAAGGCTTCGTATTCTTCTGGTCCGTTAAACATGGAGGTCCACAATCTGCGATCTTCACCCAACGAAGCGCGGACGTAGTCAATGAACGGTTTGACTTCGGGGAAGGTGAGGTGATTCTCGAACTTGTGCAGTTCGGTCTTGGCGAAGATGCCATCGATGGTGTTGAAGATATCACCCTTGAAACGGGAGGAGCCGGGCATCGGCGGAATGGTCGCGTTGGTGGCTTCTTTGATGATGTCGTAGAACATCTGCTTATTTTCAGGCAATGGACCGGAAACAAAGAGCCGTCCGCCGGGCTTGAGGACACGGTGCGCCTCACCAAATGTAAATTTCAGGTCTGAGGCGTAGTAGATCGCGAAAGCGCTGGTGCACAGGTCGAAGGTGTTATCTTCGAACTTGAACTTCTCGTTGAAATCCAAAAACTGAAAGTCAATTTTTGAGCCGCGTTCCTTATTCTTGGCGCGGGCTTTGTCGAGCAATTCTTCAGAGAAGTCGCCGCCGGTGATCTTGGCTTGACCCTTGGTGTAGTCGTCGAAGAGGAAGCTGAGCTTACCTGCGCCGCAGCCTACATCGAGGATGCTCATGCCTGCTTGAGGTTTAAGAAGGTCATTGGTCCACACATCGATATTGGCGGAGCCATATTTTTCGTGAATGTCAATTCGCATTAAAAGATCTTTGCTGGGTTCCTGATAGTCAATTTTCATAATAGTCTCCTTGAATTGGTAATTCGATTATACCAAAATTCATTTGCTGAATTTTGAAATGCTTATTTGCGATTAATCCTAGAATAAGTCATGTTAAAATGCTTGGCAATTGGAGTATACATGGCAAACAAGATTCAGGCAGTAAAAGGCACAAGAGAATTTTACCCAGAGCAAATGGCGCTGCGAAACTTTATCTACGATAAGGTTCGTTCGGCTGCGCAGGCTTTTGGTTACCAGGAATGGGATGCGCCGTTCATCGAGACCATTGATCTGTATGCGGCGAAATCGGGGGAGGAGTTGGTCAAGAAGCAATCCTTTACCTTTGAAGATCGCGGCGGCGACTTTGTGACATTGCGCCCCGAACTCACGCCGTCGTTGGCGCGGATGATCGCGGCAAAGCAAGGCGAGTTAACCTTCCCTGTGCGCTGGTGGTCCTTCGGTCCGTTTTGGCGTTATGAGCAGCCGCAAAAGGGTCGCACCCGCGAGTTCTTCCAATGGAACGTGGATATGCTGGGAGTCAACTCGCCAGAAGCGGATGCGGAGCTGATCGCAGTTGGCGCAACGTTCTTGCGCTCGGTCGGACTCAGCCCGGAGCGGGCTCTGATCTATGTGAATAATCGCCGCCTGATGGATTCTGAATTCGATGCCTTGGGCATTCCTGCTGAGAAGCGCCTCGATGTTTCGAATTTGGTAGATCGTCGTACTAAGATGGATCCTGCCAAATGGGATGCGAACGCCATAGAGATGGGATTGAATCAAACCCAGTTGGATGGTTTGAAGGATATTCTTGGTAATTTTGACCTGTGGAAAAAGAGTGACGAA
>JAFLCF010000366.1 GCA_017303735.1 Anaerolineae bacterium | reverse complement strand
CGTTTGAGGCAGCTTTGGCGACGAAAGAGGCGAGGCGTACTTCTTCAAACATGTCGAGGTCGTTGTTCGAGGCGGGTCCATCGGTGCCGATGCCCACATTGAGTCCATCCGCGAGCATTTTTTGGACGGGGGCAAAGCCTGAGGCGAGTTTGAGGTTTGAAGATGGGTTGTGTGAGACGCCCGCATTAGCATGCTGCAAGGTGCGGATCTCGCCGGTGTCGATATGAACACAATGGGCGGCGATCACTTTGGCTTCGAACAAGCCGAGCTTCTTCACATAGGGAATAACTGGCATGCCTTGTTCTTTGCGCATGTTTTCTACTTCGAAAGCGGTTTCGGAAATATGAATGTGGAGCGGTACATCGAATTCTTTGGCAAGGTCCACACAGGCACGAATGATCTCGGGGTTGGTGGAGTAGGGCGCATGCGGCGCGATCGCCGGAACGATGAGCGGATGACCTTTCCACTTTTTGATGAACTCACGTGCGTACGCGAGCGAGTCATCGTATGAAGGTGCATCCGGCGCGGGATACTTCATGACCGATTCGCCACACACGGCGCGCATACCTGCATCGGCGGTGGCTTGGGCGATATCGTCTTCGTAGAAGTACATGTCGTTGAAGGTGGTCACGCCGCTGCGAATCTGTTCGGCGCAGGCAATGAGCGTGCCCAGGCGCACGAACTCTGGCGAAACGAATTGACGTTCCACAGGCAGCATGTAGCCCATCAGCCACACATCGAGACGCAAGTCATCTGCAAGCCCGCGGACGAGGGTCATGGGAACATGGGTGTGCGCATTGACCAGACCCGGCATGAGAATTTTGCCGCCACAATCTACGACTTCTTTTGCCGTGTATTCTTTTTTTAGTTCGGCTTCAGCGCCAACAGCGATAATGGAATCGCCTTTGACGGCAACTGCGCCGGGGTCATATTGAGTGAGTTTTTCATCCATCGTCAACACGATGGCGTTGATAAAGAGGGTGTCTATTTGTTGGGTCATTCAATCTCCTTTTTATATTGTTTTGCTGTAGGGCAGGCTATGTGCCCGTAGGGTATTTAGCCTGCCATGCTTTGCTTGGTGAGATTGTCACGCTAAAAGCGTGACCTACGATTGTTTCCGCTCTTGCAGGGGCTTAGCCCCTGCAAGAGCGGTGGGGTTATCTCCAATTCAACAGCACTTCCAAAGCTTTTAAGTTTTCTTCAAAATCAGTGTACTTATGCGTGGAAAGTTCCATATCCACAGCGGTGATGCCGAGTTCGACGGCATAATCGGCAAGCGTGCCTGTATACACACAACCCGTATCGATGGGCGGGTAGGGATAGCCGGTTGCCTTGGCGAGTGCTTTCGAGAACTTGATCGAATCTTTTTCCCAGGGCACACCGCCGGGAAAGACTCCCAATGCGGCGCTGTGATAACTGATCAGAGTCTCCACATTGTGCGATTGCAGGAAGTACATCACCGCGCGAGTTTCCGGTTCTGAACCGGGACCGGTTCCGCCTGTGGTGGGGGTCAGGCTCCAGCATCCGGTACGATCCCAGGTTTTTGCCCAGTTGGCAGGGAAGTTGCGGTTTAAGTCTACCCCGTGATCATTAACTCGTCCGTCGATGCCGTGGTCGCGCGCGTCACCGTCGGGGTTCATGTTGCGCAGGATGTAGAGTGTCACATCGTTGGGGATGATCTCGGGGTTGTCGAAGATATGGCGGATCAATTCATCTGCCAGTGCGATGGTATTCCATTCGTAGCCACCGTGAATGCCTGCAACAATCATTTTTTCGTGTTCGCCGTTTCCAAAAATGTACACTTCGATGGGTCTACCTGAAACGGAATATCCCACCGTGGCGACGCTGGCACGTCCGAGCGTGGCTGCGTTTTGGATGACGAATGGAGTGGGGGATTGAACCACGATCATTGTTGAGCGCGGATTGGGGGTGATGGTCGGCAGATTTAGAGAGAACGCATCCGGGGTGAAGGTCGGCGGCATGGTGGCAGTGTATTGAGCCTGCGGAGCCTGTGTGGCAGCATGGACGGGTTTCATCGCCCAATATGCCACGAAGACCAGAGCGACCGCACACAAGCCAAAGAGATTCAAGCCCCAGGCAAGGATAACCAAAGGCTTATCTTTACTTTTGCGCGGCTTGGAGTTTGCCATTAATTCATTTCCTCGAGGGTGGTGCGCAGCCAATTCAAGGCGAGGTTCATGCCCCAGCGCGGAAGACTCTTGGGCGGACCACCATAGGTGATGCGATGAGTCTTTTCGCCCTGCGGTGTGATCATTGCCATTTCGGCGGCGCGTTCATCCATGTAAACGGAAACGCCAAGCGCGATGTCTGCTTTTGAGTCGGCTCGGGCGGCGCGTAAGGCTTGGGTCAATGCATCAGGTGTCAGATTAGGGAGAGAGGCGGTGTGCGGAATTTTGCGTCCCATCAATCCGTCGAGTCCGCTTTCTATGGCGGTCAGAGTCAAGCCGCGGCGTGCGAGCATATCCAACACGACTTCTTCGAGTTTGTCTTCATCGGCGCCGAAGACGATACTGCCAAGGCGTTGACGTACATCCGCTTCGACCTTGGCGATCATCTCTTGCGCCTCCGACTCACTTTTGGCTTTTGCGGTGATGCGAACATCCACTACGCCGGTATGCGCGGCGAGCCCCACCGTAGGATTGCTGAGCATTTCAAGGTCTGCGATCTTTTCATCGATCATGCCTTCACCCAAGCCCGCGCAATGCAGCACGCGCACTTTGATAACTTCATTCAGCCCGAAGCGTTTTTGCAAATAGGGGATGACCGACTCATGCAAGACATGTTCCATTTCAGCGGGAACACCGGGCAAAGAAATCACGGCATTGGTCTCTGTTTCAACAATAAAACATGGCGCTGTGCCAACC
>JAFLCF010000365.1 GCA_017303735.1 Anaerolineae bacterium | reverse complement strand
GCAGCGATGTGGATTGGAATCGCATTTTCAATTACGCTTCACAGATCGGGCGCGTGGTCTTGCGCCGTGCCTACGCCGATTGGGCAGAAGCCGCCAGCAAACAACGCCATCTGCTCAACATGGGCGTCGAGTTGATCCACGTCAACAGCAAGCGCGGCAAGAATGCCGCCGATATTCGCATTGTGCTCGATGCGCTTGAATTGTTTTACAACGAAAAGGAATCCTTCTCACATGTCTTGCTGGTTTCTGGCGACGGCGATTTCACCGAGTTGGTGCATCGTCTTCGGGCGCATGGCAAGACCGTGATCGGTTTGGGAGTTAGCGGCACAACAGCTGATTTTCTCGTGAGCGCCTGCGATAAATTTGTGTATTACGACAAGTGGCAGGGGGTAGGCAAATTTAAAAAAGAGACGCCTTCGAATGGCGGGCAGAAACAGTCCGCTGCAAAGCAAAATAACCAGCCTGCACAAAAACAGGAAAAGCCTCAACCGCAAAATCAAGAGAAGGCGCAGCAACAAGAAAAACCTGCGCCAAAACCAGCGGCACCCATCTCGCCTGAAAAACGCCTGGAGCGTTATCTCAACATTTTGGTTGCGCACAAGATCCGCATGACGCCGAATACCAATCGTCCGTTGGTGATCTATAAACTGTATGAGCTGGTTCAATCAAACAAGGGCATTACCTTCAATCAACTGAAGGAGCAGGCACAGACTTTATTCGCCTCTGCCACGCCGCAGATCGAACCGCAACTGGTGATGGATGCTGTGCATCAACTCTTCCACACCTATTGCTTCTCCTTTGAAGAGACCGGTGACCGCATCCGCATCATGGATCGCCCAATGCACTTCCCTGAAGATGTGCGTGGAGCTTCGGATCTGCTCAACAAATGTGATGCCAAAATTCTCAGCATGATCTCTGGCGACCTTGGCGCTTCGGAAGAACTCGACAAAGAAGCCGCTGCCAAGATTCTCTACGGCGGTGTGCGAAACCCCAAAGCGCTCAACCACATTCAAGAATTGCTCGATTCAGAAACTCAGGTATAATCGCGGACATGCTTTACATTTTCAGCGTAGGCAAACCTCTTTTTGCAATGGCGATCAATGGCTTCGATCGCGCCGTTCCTTGTCGTATTGCGCCTGTCCGCTGAAAGGTCACGTCACTTTCACACGCCGCAGGTGTCGCCTGCGGCGTTTTTGTTTAAGTATCGCAAGCTTAAGCTTGTACCACGAGAAAAAAATATGATCCAAATTCAACTCTCCAACATCACACTCGTCCTCGGTGCCAAACGCATCTTCGAAAACCTAAACTGGGAAATTCAACGCGGTCAACGCATTGGTCTGATCGGCGCGAATGGCGCGGGGAAGTCTTCGCTGTTCAAACTCATCGAAGGCGAACATTCTCCCGAATTGGGTGGAAGCATCACCCGCGCCCGCCCTTCGACAGGCTCAGGACAGCGCCTCATTACTACGGGATACCTGCCTCAACACCCCGAGCTTGACCCTACGCTGACGGCGCTTAGCGCTGCCATGCAGGGCAATCCACGCGTGGGGGAGGTTCATGCTGAGTTGGAAAAGGTTGAAGCCAGTTTGGGTGACCCCGAAGTGTATGGCAATGAAAAGAAATTAGAGCGTGCACTGGAGCGACAGCATCAACTCATTGAAGAGTATCACGCCCTCGGCGGTGACTCATACCCGGAGCGGGTGAGGAGTCTACTGCTTGGGCTGGGACTCGCTCAAAGCGAATTGGACAAGCCTCTCTCCGTGTTGAGCGGTGGGCAGAAGAAACTGGTCGGGTTGGCGCGGCTGCTGTTGCTGAATCCAGATATCTTGTTATTAGACGAGCCGGATAATCATCTCGACCTGCCTGGCAAAATGTATCTCGAAAAATTGATTCGCGAATACGATGGCACCGTGGTCATCATCTCGCATGATCGTTATCTGCTTGACGCGGCTGTGACCCACATCGCCGAACTCGAAGATGGCAAGATGACCGTGTTCGAAGGCGATTACACCTCGTATATGGCAGATAAAGAAATGCGCCTTGCCCGGCAGGAAGAAATGTTTCGCGCCCAGCAAGTGACCATCAAACGCCTTGAATCGGCGATCAAACGTTTAGCCATTTGGGGCAAGGTCTATGACAACGAAGACCTTGCGCGTAAATCCAAGACCATGCAAAAACGGTTGGATAAGATGGACATGGTCGATAAACCGGTCACGGAACGTCGCCGAATGGAAATGCAGTTGAACGGCTGGCGCGGCTCGAATAAGGTTTTGGAGCTGGCGGATATTTCCAAATCGTTTGGTGAGAAGCGCGTGTTTGCAAATATCAACGAAACGATCTGGCATGGCGAGCGAGTTGGGTTGATCGGAGCGAATGGCGCAGGGAAGTCTGTGCTGTTGCGGATGATTCTCGGCGAAGAGACACCCGATACCGGCGAAATAAAAATTGGACCAAGCATATCCATTGGGCATTATGCTCAAGAACATGAGACCTTGGATTTCAACCAGACTGTAGTGGACGCTGTCCGCTATGCGGGTGAGATGAGTGAAGCAAAAGCTACGGCGTTCTTGCTACGATATTTATTTACCTACAAACAAGTCTCGCAGAAAATTGGCGAGCTCTCTGGTGGAGAACGCAGCCGCTTGCAACTGGCGTTGGTCGTTCTCTCTGGCGCGAACTTCTTGTTATTGGATGAACCCACCAACAACCTAGATATCGCCTCTGCTGAAGTGTTAGAACAAGCTCTCGCCGATTTTGAAGGGACGGTCTTGGTCATTTCGCATGACCGTTACTTCCTCGACCAAACCATGCAACGTTTGTTAGTGATCGAAGACGGTCAACTCGCTGGGTATGTTGGCGGATACAGTGATTACTTGGTGGCAAAGAGTTGATAACTGCCTG
>JAFLCF010000364.1 GCA_017303735.1 Anaerolineae bacterium | reverse complement strand
TCTTATCACTCAGGGACAAAAAGCGCAATATCGCCCCTGCAAAATTAATGTAGCACCTCTCAAGGAAGTATCAACATGGACAGAGCAATATCGCCATATTTGGGATACCAGCTTTGACCGTATGGAAAACTATATCCAACAACTAAATCAAAAAGGAAAAAAAAATAATGAGTGACAATAATTCGATCAGAATTGAAAGAGTCTTTAACGCCCCAATCGACCTTATCTGGCAAATGTGGACTCACCCGACTCACTACAAGAACTGGTATGGACCTCAAGGCGCAACCGTGCCCGTTGCAGAAATGGATGTGCGTGTTGGCGGCAAACGCCTGGTTTGTATGGAAATGCAAACCCCCAAGGGAGCCATGAAAATGTGGACAACTGGCGAATATATCGAGATCAGTATAAATAAACGCCTCGTATTTACTGAAAGTATGTCTGATGAAAATGGCAACATAATGTCGGCATCTGCCATGGGAATGCCCGAAGACTTTCCGACCACAACTGAGGTGATTGTAGAATTGGAAGATCTAGGCGGCCGTACAAAAATGACCATGACTCATAAGGGAATGCCAGATCAAGGTGCAAGCGGCGGGTGGAATCAGGCATTCACCAAGATGGAAGCCTATATCGATACTGTCATTGCCAAATAAAAAGAGAAAGAATGTATTAAGCAAAAGGTCGGGACTTTTCAGTCCCGACCTTTTTTTATTGCTGCACTTCTTCCGGCGCAGGCTGTGAAAATGTGACCGTCCGCCCGATCCACCAGACTAGAATTGCCCCGATGGCAAACAAGACCATGTTCAGCGCAAAGGGAAAGGCGCGATCCATCGCAGAGAGTTGACCGGCGATCCAGCCGAAGGGTGAGATGACCAGGATCAACGCCACATACACCATCGCCGTGACCCGAGCGCGTTCATGAGAGTCCATTGAAACTGCCAGCAGAGATTCTGCCATAGGGTTGACGAATGCCGCAGCCGCGCCTTCCAAAATAACGCTGAGTGACAACAATAAAACAGATTGAGGCGGCATAAAGACCAACAATGCCTGGCTGAGAAAGAACGCGCCGAAGCCGACCCACAATGGCATGCGATAGTTACGGATGTTCGTAAGGCTCGGACCGAGCAAAAAGAAACAGGCGGTCATCACAATGGAACGCAACGCCACATAGACCGAGATATCTGACTCGGAAAACCCAAGCTTGGTGGTGAAGAGCACGCCCCAAAAACTTCCGCTGATCGTGGTGTAGATGTTGGTGAGGATCATCAACGACAACGCCGCTAGAATGGGTTTGGAATGTAACAGCTCAAAGAAAACTGTCCGATATTCGCCCAACAGCTCAAAGATCGAACGATGCTTGGTTTCATCCATGCGCAAAACACCACGCGCCGTCTCATGCGAATAGAGATACAGGATGATGGCTTTGAGAGTCAAGACAACAAAACCAAAAATGAACAAGCCGCGCACAGCAGGGATGAGCCCGTAACGGTTCACGAACCAGCCGCCGATGGGTGCAAAAAAAGCGGAGCTGACCGCGAAGATCATGATCCACGTCCAAATATGCACGAGGTGACGTTCCTCCGCATCTTCCACCATTAGGCAGGTCCATGCGGTATGAGAAATGCGCCATAAGCCGTTCATTGCTGCCGCTGCCGCGAAATAGCGAATGTCTTGTGCGACCGCCCAGATCAGGCAGGGAATGCTCCAGCACAGCAAATCGCCGATGAAAAGCGAAAGCCGCCGCCCGAATTTATCCACGATCGCGCCGCTCAGCAAAGCCGAGAAGACTTGCAATGCCAAGCCTAAACTGGCAATGCTGCCGATCTCTTGGTCATTCATGCCGAGGGCTATCATATAGACAGAGAAGAACGGCATGAATAAGTTATATGGGATGCCGAACATCACTTCGGTCCATACAGTGACGCGCGGATTGCCCTTCAATTCGAATAGGGATTTAACAAGCGGGTGAGATGTAAGCAGGGACATGAACGATTCTCCAAAAGCCGTGTGACTATATCCTACATTCACTCCTTTGCCAAATCGTTTGGACGATTGCAAGTCGCACAAGACTTTTACAAAAAAGACCTCGGAGGTTTTTGAAACCTCCGAGGTCTTCATTTTTTGGTACTACTTCTTGGATTTCTTCTTAGCAGTCTTCTTTGCCGCAGGTTTCTTGGCAGCGACTTTCTTCCCCTTCGGGGACGATGTCGCCACCTTCTTCACTGCCTTCTTCGGTGCAGCCTTCTTGGCTACTTTCTTGGCAACCGCTTTCTTAGCTGCAACCTTCTTTGCCGGAGCAGCCTTCGCCGCCGGAATATCCTTATCCATCCAGTTGATGACCGCACTCGCGAACTCGGAGCACTTCAACTCGGTGGGCTTGTCCATCAGGCGGGCAAAGTCGTAGGTGACGGTCTTGGCGTGGATGGCGCCTTCCATGCCCTTCACAATCAAGTCGGCAGCTTCGCCCCAGCCCATGTAGCGCAGCATCATCTCACCCGAAAGGATGACCGAGCCGGGATTCACTTTATCCAGGTCAGCGTATTTCGGAGCCGTACCGTGAGTCGCTTCAAAGATGGCGTGCCCGGTCACATAGTTGATGTTCGCACCCGGAGCGATACCGATGCCACCCACCTGCGCAGCGAGCGCATCGGAGAGATAGTCACCGTTCAGGTTCATGGTGGCGATCACATCATAATCACGCGGGCGGATGAGCACGAACTGCAAGGTTACATCGGCAATCGAGTCTTTCAACATCAACTTCGATTTCCACTTGCCGTCGCCGTGGGTATCCCACAACTTGAGGGCTTCTTCCACTTCGCCCTTGATCTCTGCCTGTTGGGCAGGGCTCATCATGTCGAAGCCGGGGTCGATCATCTTGGCATTGTCTTCAACAGAAAGACCG
>JAFLCF010000363.1 GCA_017303735.1 Anaerolineae bacterium | reverse complement strand
GGCAACGACCAATTCACTGGTCGATTCATCGGGACCAGCCACAACCAGCGCGCGCGCATGCTCCAGCCCGGCATGGGTCAACACTTCTGAGTTCGATGCGTCGCCATAAAGATTTGGAATCCCAAGCTTGTTCAACGCATCGATATTCTCTGCATCCGAGTCGATCACAAGATGGGGGACGGACATCTTCCCAAGCAGATTGGAAATATTTCGCCCGACTCTTCCATAGCCGACAATTGTCACATGACCCTTGATTGTTTCCTCCGCTGGAAGTGTCAGCGGGCGATGGCGATCTAACAGCCGCCACAAGGCTGTCCGTTTTTGCAACCAGTTTTCGGCGGGAGAAATGAGGCGGAACATCATCGGGTTGACGGTGATCGAGAGCAAGGCTCCGGCAAGAATCAGCGAATACTGATCTTTCGTCAAAAGTTCAAGCCCAATGCCCGCCTGCCCAAGGATGAACGAGAATTCACCGATCTGGCTCAGCCCGGCAGCAACGACAAGCACCGTGCGACCCTGCCACGGGAAGACTGCGCCAAGCAAAAGTGTGATGAGAAATTTACCGATGACGATCAAAGCGGTCAGCGCGAGGACATGCCCCATGTTGTTGAAAAGATAAATAGGATTAACGAGCATCCCGATCGAGACGAAGAACAACACTGCAAATGCCTCGCGGAAGGGGAAGACATCTGCGCCGACCTGATGACTGAGCGGCGACTCGCTGACGACCACGCCTGCGATGAACGCGCCCAATGCAAATGAAACACCGAACAGTTCTGCCGCGCCAAGCGCTGTGCCAAGTGTGATTGCAAGAATCGCGAGGATGAATAATTCGCGTGAACGTGTGTGCGCGATGCGTAAAAGAATCCATGGAATGAAGCGTTTGCCGACGAATAACAATAACGCTACGAATGCGCCTGCTTTGAGAATGGTGAGCCCTAGCCCAGCCCAATCGAACGGACCCGTTGTGTCAGCCAGTGTGGGCATCAGCACAAGGATCAAGACCGTGGCGAGGTCTTCCATCACCAGCCAGCCAACAGCGGCTTGACCATGCGACGTGTTGAGCAAGCCGTTATCCATCAATCCGCGCAGAAGGACGACGGTACTTGCAATGGAAACCGCCAAGCCTAAGACGATGCCAGAGGCAGCGTCCCAGCCCCATGCCTGGCTGAGAAAATATGCCAGCAACGTAGTAAGTGCCATTTGCCCAACGGCACCAGGGATGGCAATCGAGCGGACTTTCCAAAGGTCGCTCAATGAAAAGTGCAGCCCCACGCCGAACATCAGGAAGATCACTCCTAATTCAGCAAGCTGACTGATCGTATTCGTATCTCCGACAAACCCCGGGGTGAAAGGTCCGATGGCGATGCCTGCAAATAAATATCCCACAATGGTTGGCAGACCCAGCCTGCGTGCGATGACACCACCAATAAATGCCACCACCAACGCTACAACAATATTGATGATCAACGTAATTTCGTGCATATATCCTCCATACACTATTAAGTTAGCTCTCGGTTCGACAAAATCATTGTACACAAAAAATCCGCCTCAATTTCGACGAGGCGGATTTTTAATAAAGCTATTACTTTATGAAATAACTGCTGTGACTTCTATCTCTACCAACAATTCAGGATTGATCAATCCCTTCACTTCGATCATCGATGCGGCAGGTTTGATCTCGCGAAAGAATTCTCCATGCGCCCTGCCGATCTCTTCCCATTTGGATATATCGGTCACAAACATACGTGTGCGGGTCACATCGTTGAGAGAAGCTCCCGCTTCGGACAAGGCTTTCTCGATTTTCTGAAGGATGTATTTCGTCTGCGCATACGGATCATTCCCTCCGATGACTTCGCCTCTTTCGTCCACGGCAGTTGTCCCTGCCACTTCGACGATGTTCCCTACTCTGACAGCTCGTGAATACCCGACAATATCTTCCCACTTTGCGCCGGATGAAATGTTGATGCGCTTGCTCATGGTCTATCTCCTCTAAAATTTGGTGTTCGGTAAAACAAAGCAGAAGGTGCTGCCGTTCCCAAGCCCGTCTGATTCGACCCAGATGCGCCCTTCATGAATTTCTATGATGCGTTTTACAAGTGCCAGCCCCACCCCGGTCCCTTCACTATTTGGTTCCAGTTTGTCGAACAAACTGAATATCTTTTCGTGAAAAGCAGGCTTGATACCAATTCCATTGTCTTTCACAAAAATCACGATCTCTTCTGCGGTGTTTCGAGTCCCGATTTCGATCAATGGGTTTGGCTGCTTACCCATGAATTTGACGGCATTATCTACCAGGTTTTGTATCACCTCCACGAGCCGTGGACCATCACAGTATAAAGTTGGAAGAGGCTCCTGTATTTGTACTTGAATATTATTCGTGGTCAATTGCCCATGTACCAAATGCAATGCTTCATCCACGATCTCGCGGAGGTTAACATTGGTGGATGGGTTTTTCAACCGCCCAATGCGAGAAAGTTCAAGAAGATCGTCTAGCAAATAAGACATTTTATCTTTTGCTTCGCGTATCCGATCAAGGGCATTGGAGACTCTGTCGATGTCGTTTGCGCGTATGTCTTTTTCCAGTAACCCAATAAACCCGCCGATCGTGATCAATGGACTTTTAAGATCATGCGACACCGTATAAGTGAAACGCTCCAGTTCGGCGTTCTTTAATTCAAGTTCTTGAATGACCAGTTCGTGTTTGGCTTCCACCCGTTTTCTTTCTTCCAACTCCTGCCTTGCCCGACTGCGTGCCTCCTCAATTTTTTGAAGAGTTTGCGACAAAAGTATGGACGAGACCAGGATATAGACTGTCTGAGCTGACCAAAACGAAAAAGGAGAGGTTGGAATCCTATACTCAGGCAGAAAGCCCAGTACTCCCAATTGAAGAATAACCGCACTTGTAATAATGCATACAAACA
>JAFLCF010000362.1 GCA_017303735.1 Anaerolineae bacterium | reverse complement strand
GAAATTTTCATCGGAGTCTTTTTTTGTTTAATTCACCCGCATTTTGCTTGTGGTATCCTTGGTATTCGATATTGCAAATTTCCCTTTTGGAGGATCTTGTGGCAAAACCTTTGATCGGAATTACAACCCTTAATGGTAAGAACGATTATGGTAGGTTGATCTCGGGTGTTCAGCACACCTACATCCGTGCGGTGGCTCAAGGTGGTGGGATCCCAGTTTTGATCCCTGCCATTTTGGAGGAAGAAGATCGCTACGAGTTGTACTCTCATTTGCAGGGTGTGCTATTTTCGGGCGGCGGTGATATGTCTATCAAGTATTTCAATGGTGTCGACCATCCTGAAATCCATGATGTAGATGACGACCGTGATGTTACTGAACTCTCGCTCATTAAAAAGACCATTGATGATGGCAAACCATTTCTCGCTATTTGCCGCGGTGTGCAAGTAATGAACGTTGCGTTGGGCGGCACGCTTTACACCCATATTCCCGACCAATTCGATACAACTCTGCAACATAGCCAGGATGAATTTACGACCATTGCGCACCCGGTCAACATTGACGAAGAGTCGCGCATGGCAGAGATTTTTGGCGAGACGTTACTACAGGTCAATAGCCTGCATCATCAGGGATTGAAGGACGTCGCCTCTTCCTTAAGAGTAGTTGGTCATGCTCCAGACGGCATGATTGAAGCTGTAGAATTGCCCGACCATCCTTATGCGATGGGTGTGCAATGGCACCCCGAATGGTTGACCGACCAGCCCGTGATGCGTAGACTCTTTAAATCCTTTGTTGATGCGTCGAAGAAATAAGGCTTGTTACGAAGTGCGTGATTCGTAATTTGCATAGCTATGCCTTCATCTCAAAACCCCATCGGTGTATTCGACTCTGGCGTGGGCGGGCTTTCCGTTCTGCGTGAAATTCAGGCATTGATGCCCAATGAAGATATTATCTATTTGGGCGATCAGGGACATGTCCCATACGGTCCACGCCCGATGGAGCAGATACAGGATTTTTCAGAAGGCATTACACGTTTTTTGTTGGCTCAAAAATCCAAGATCATCGTTGCGGCGTGTAATACAGCTTCAGCCGCGGCGTTGACCTATTTGCGGCAGACCTTTAGTGGTGTGCAATTTGTGGGCATGGAACCCGCTGTCAAACCGGCGGCAGAGAAGACGCAAACAGGCAAAGTCGGTGTGTTGGCGACCCCGGCTACATTTCAAGGTGCGTTGTATGCTTCTGTGGTGGAGCGTTTTGCCAATGGCGTGGAGTTGTTTCAGAACACCTGCAATGGATTGGTTCAGCAGATCGAAATGGGAAATTTAGATGGGGCAGAAACGCGGCGTATTTTAGAAGATGCATTGCACCCAATGCTTGAGAAGAATATTGATACAGTCGTGCTGGGATGTACGCATTATCCCTTTGTGATTCCGTTGATCGAAAAAATAGTTGGGGAACAGGTTCGGGTGATTGACCCAGCTCCTGCAGTGGCGAAACAGGTCAAACGTCTGCTTGAGGCGGGCGGGAATTTAAGTCAAAACGAAAAAGGCGGAAGGCTTCGTTTTGTCACATCGGGGAATGAAGATTCAGCAAGGTCGATTTTGCAAACTCTTTTGGGGATTGATGCTGCCGTGGAAGTGGCTAGCTGGAATGGTGATCGCGAGCTTGCGGTTTGACCGCTAATAGGGTCAGGTTTTTGCCAAGGCTGCGTAGTTCTTCTTCATCTTTGAATTTCATGCCAACCATTGCCATGACCGAACGCGTGTAGGCAGGTTTGCGCCGAAAGAATTGGACGAGCATTTCGCCCGTATCGCCCTGTGTCAGAATATCTGCTTGGGCGTTGAATTTTCTTCTGCCCACCTGTGCCTTGAAAATAGGATTGGCTTGAATGTTCTTGAACCAATCTGCGTGGGAGCCATAAGCGGCTTCGATGTAATACGTGTCTGTGGCTTTGTCGTAATCCATCACATCGACCAGGGTTTGGCGTCGTTTGCCGCTTTTTCTACCTGTGGTGGTGAGAAGCATCCATTGTGCACCGATGAGACGTTCCCAGCCGCCGAAGCCAATCTTGTGCATGAACAATGGGACTTTGAAAAAGAATTTCAAAAGTCCGCTTGGGCGTTTTTCGAACATATTATTTCCCTGTAAACAAGAATTTGAAGAAATCCAAAATGCGAGTCGGATATGGGAAGAATGCCGGAACTTTCTTTCGATATTCAGCATACTCAGGAATGCGTTCGAGCAGTTCTTTTTCTTCCACAAGCCGCACCCAGCCAAAGAACCCTAATGGCAAGAACAAAATAAACGTGAGCGGATAAATACCCGCGTTTAGCAATGCCAACCCGAAGCATAAGTAAATGGCAGCGCCATAAATGGGATGGCGTAGTGTCTTGTAAATACTTGAATTGATCATTGTGCTTTCAGCAGGGAAATAGACATAAAGCATGGTGAGATTATCTACCCCGAAAGTAGATACAGAACGAAGCCACAAAATTGCGCCAATAAGAACGTTGAACCAGCCTAACCAGTTAAAGACATTAAGGATGGCGGGCTGGGTAAACTTGGGTCCGTTCATGTAGGCAGTGTGGGCAATGGCGGCAAAGATAAGCGCCAGTCCGGGGATATTGAAGCGACCAAAAGCATAACGATAGGCGGCATCGCCATGAGTTTCAATAATTTTTTTCTTTTGGGTAAAAAAGCGACTCAACAGGAGGAAGCCCAACGCCATGACGACAATTTGGCTGTCAAGCGTCCAGGTGGGGATGTTGTCAGTGAGGATAAAGTATAGGGTGGTCAGACCAAATATCCCCAAGAAAGAAGCGGCGATTTTCATCCTGCCGCTGGTGGAATTAAGTTCAGGGACATGCCGAGCCAGATGTTCAAAGCCTTTAAGTTGCATGCAGAACTCCTTGATTCAGTATAGCCCTCTTTCGGCAGAAATCAATACAAAGATATTCCTAATCGGCT
>JAFLCF010000361.1 GCA_017303735.1 Anaerolineae bacterium | reverse complement strand
TCAGGTAGTCCTTCCGCGATCAGGCATAGGCGTGGGAATTCGCCATCCTTCTTCTCGAAAGTTTTCTTCAACTCGCGACAGGCGATCAGCGTGGATTTCACGTCCAGCAGAGCGTGGGCATCGAGCACTCCGCTGCGGGCGGCGAGGTCTGCGGAATGACGAATATCGTGCGAAGCGCCGATGCTCACATCCTGCACGGAGAGCAGTTTGCGGGCTTCGGTCGTTTCGGCGATGCGGGTTTGAGCGAGGTCAAAAGAATCGGTCGGTTCGAGCTGACGTGCCAATTCCATCGAAGCGGAAAAGTCGCAATAGCCTGCGAGTTTTTCGAGGATCTTGGGGTATTCGAGTACGTTGAGTGTCTTGCTGTCCATAATGGGAGATTATACTTTGTCTGAAATTATATGTAGGGGCGACCCGCCCTTTGAGAGCAGAATCCCTCGCTAAGCATTGAAGGGTCGCCCCTACGATTAGGAGAAACCATGAGACTCAAAAACAAAATCGCCATCATCACCGGCGGCACGTCTGGGATTGGAAAAGCGACGGCGTTGCGCTTCGCTGAAGAAGGCGCGGACTTGGTCGTCACGGGGCGACGCGTCAGCTTGGGAAAAACCGTCGAAGCAGAATGCAGCTCAAAGGGAGTCCGATGCGTGTTCGTAGAGGCAGATCACTCAAAGGTGGAAGACTGTCAGAGAGTCGTCGAAGTCACGCTTAAGGAATTTAATCGCATTGATGTTTTGTTTAATAACGCAGGCATTGTTACTAAGGGGACTGCTGAGACGACCAGTGATGA
The DNA here is from genome assembly GCA_017303735.1 of Anaerolineae bacterium. Next base: position 2,194 of record JAFLCF010000361.1, on the reverse strand, counting down.
AACCTGGCAGGATACGTTGAACATCAATGTGACGGCGGTGTGGAAGATGTGTCAGTTGGTGTTACCGCAGATGAAGAATCAGGGGAGTGGCGCGATTGTAAATAACGGTTCGGATTGGTCTGTGGTGGCGGGCAAGAATGCGTTTCCGTACATCATGAGCAAAGGTGCAGTAGGCATGATGACCAAGGCGATGGCGTTGGATTATGCGCGTGACGGCATTCGCGTGAATGCGGTTTGCCCCGGCGATACTTTTGTGGATCGTTGGATGGAGAAGGGATATTTTGAAGGGTCAGACCCGGTGAAGATTGAAGACGCTATTAAAGAGGCGAGTGAGTATTTGCCGATGGGTCGCTTTGGCAAGCCCGAAGAGATCGCCAATGCAGTTGTGTTTTTAGCATCCGATGAAGCATCGTTCGTAACGGGTCATCTCTTGCTAGTCGATGGCGGTAATACGGCGCAGTGATATACTGCTGAACAAGCAGGTGACAGTCACTTTAAAAGTGACTGTCACCTTGTTTGAATGGAGACCAATGCAAAAGAAGATCATCATATTCATTGTGCTTGCTCTTTTAACAAGCTGCACCATCAACAACCCATTCAAGGCTTCGCCCAATATCATTCTTATCCTCACCGATGATATGGATATGACCTTGATGCCTTATATGCCGCAAACCAATCAACTTATTGGCGAACAAGGTGCAACCTTTGAAAATTATTTCATCACCACGCCCATTTGTTGTCCGTCACGTGCCACCACCTTGCGCGGACAATATGCACATAACACAGACATCCTCGAAAATTCTCCCGGCTTTGCACGTTTCTTCAAATTGAAAGAGGAAGAAAATACTCTCAACGTCTGGTTGCAAGCTGCGGGCTATCGTACGGCATTGTTTGGAAAATATTTAAATAATTATCCGGTCAATGCAGGTAAAGATTATGCCCCACCGGGCTGGGATGATTGGGGCGCTTTCATCGCCAACACCGACGACGGCGACTTCTTTTATAACTACACCATGAACGAGAACGGCACACTGGTTGAATATAAGGATGCGCCTGAAGATTACAGCACAAGTGTGATTCGGGATAAATCACTGACTTTTATCGAAGACAGCGTTAAAGCCGACTCGCCCTTTTTCCTTTTCGTTTCAGTCTACGCGCCTCACGGTCCGGCGACGCCTGCTCCTGACCATCCGGGCTTGGATGAATCTCTGACCTATCCACAGACACCATCCTTCCTTGAAGGAGATATTAGCGACAAACCGCAGATCATTCAAGCTCTTACTCAAACTGGTGATGAGTTCGATGAAGAGGATGCCAACCAGACTTTTCGAAAACGCGTTGCTTCTCTGCAAGCGGTGGATGATCTTGTGGCAGACTTGGTTCAAACTCTTGAGGCGACAGGTCAATTAGAGAATACCTACATCATCTTCACCTCTGATAACGGCTTTCATCTTGGCGAACACCAACTTCCAGCTGGCAAGGGCACACCATATGAGGAGGACATACAGGTTCCATTTCTACTGCGTGGACCAGGCATCTCACCCGGCACGACCGTGACTCAAATGGCAGCCAACATTGATCTCGCTCCTACGATTGCAGAAATGGCTGATGCCAAAATTCCAGATTTTGTAGATGGGCGTTCGCTTTTACCATGTTTGGAGGAGAGCAACTTGCAATGGCGCAACGGTCTGTTGATCGAGTTTGGCTATATTGACGAAGAAGCCATTGCTGAAGCCTTCTCTGATCCGGAGACGGATAATCTGTTGGTGGGGGTCGCTGGCGGTGCATTTCGCGGCATTCGCGGCGAGGATTTTGTCTATGTGGAATATGCCAATGGGGAATTCGAGTTTTACGACCTGACCAATGACCCCTATCAACTGGAAAATCTGGCTGGTACATTAAGCGCCGATACGCTGGAGATACTTCATACAAAATTGGAAACTTTAAAATATTGCCAGGGTTCAGATTGTCGGATGTTGGAAGATGATTTGAAGATCGAATTTCAAAAGTAGGTCAGGCTTCAACTCTGACACAGGAGATTAAATGATCGTTTTATCAGATATGAATGGAACCCTGACCACCGGTTCGCCCTTTCTCGGTGTGGTGGATTGGGTCAGGCATAATCAGAACAAATTTGAGGCGACTTGGTATAAGGTATCCATCCTGCCCTCGTATTTCCTTGCCAAACGCGGGT
>JAFLCF010000360.1 GCA_017303735.1 Anaerolineae bacterium | reverse complement strand
GCATGTGCGGATTGGATGCAACCGCGATCACTTCCCCTTTTTCGTCAATGATCAATGCTTTGCTTGAGGTTGTGGATGTGTCGATACCGAGGAAGTAGACCATAAAAGACTCCGTTTATAAATAATTGACGGCAGACCTGTGACCGCGATAATGGTCTGTGGTCTGCCGTCGGCGGTCAGACTATCTCACACCTAACAACACTTCATTGGTCAACTGGTCAAGTCGTTCGTACTTCAATCCACGAGAAGCGATGGCGTTGCGGTCGAAAGCTTGAGCTTTGAGGGCTTTTGCTTTTTCAGCAGAATACTTGCCGAAGTATTGATCCATCGAACCATCGCTGGCGTTGATCTCAGTGACGATGGACTGAATTTCTTTATCGGCATTCCATTGAGCGGCTTTTTCTTTGAGGATGAGGTAGGTGCGCATACAACCGCGCGCAAAATCTTTGACACCTTCGTAATCTTCGGTGCGATAGGCATGAGCGTCGAAGTGGCGGCTGGCATCGTATTTGTTGTCTTCGAGCAGTTTGACGAGGAAGAAGGCGCTCTTGAGATTGACAGCCCCAAAGCGGAAGTCTTGATCGTAGCGACCGAAAGCTTGATCGTTCAGGTCAATGTGGAAGAGCTTGCCTGCTTCCATTGCCTGCGCCACACCGTGGACGAAGTTGAGCCCAGCCATGTGTTCATGCGCTACTTCAGGGTTCACACCAACCATGTCTGGATGATCGAGGGTGGCGATGAATGCCAGCATATGCCCCGTGGTGGAGTTGTAAATGTCGCCGCGCGGTTCGTTGGGCTTGGCTTCGAGGGCAAATTTCAGATCATATTTTTTATCGAGGGCGTATTCGCAAAGGAAGTTCATCGCTTCGCGGCTGCGTTTGATGGCGGTGATGGGGTCTTTGGTGGCGTCGCTTTCAGTGCCTTCGCGACCACCCCAGAAGACGTAGGTCTTTGCGCCAAGTTCCACGCCGAGGTCGATGGCGTTCATGGTCTTTTGCAACGCATAGGCGCGGACTTTGGAATCATTCGAGGTGAAGGCACCATCTTTGAAGATGGGTTCTTTAAACAAGTCAGTGGTTGCCATGGGTACAACAACGCCTGTATCGGCAAGCGCTTTCTTGAAGTCTTTTAGAATCGCATCCCGTTCGGAGGGTGTCGCGTCAATGGGGATCAAGTCGTTATCGTGGAAGTTGACGCCCCACGCGCCGACTTCGCCGAGTAAACGGACAAGGTCTGCAGGTGACTTGCCTTCGCGCACGGCATACCCGAATGGGTCTGCGCCACGATTGCCCACGGTCCACAGACCGAAGGTGAATTTGTTTTCTGGTTTTGGGGTGTAGTCTGACATGGAAGTTCTCCTTTGATTTCTATCTTTTTGTTAGTCGTATAATCCCGAAGGGATGCAATGATTCTAGTATCGTCACAAGCGATTTCAAATCCCGAAGGGATGATATAGATTGTGATCTTATAGCACCCCTTCGGGGTTGAAGCCAATTCACATCGCAATCTATAATCATTTGACCCCTTCGGGGGCGTTGCATATGTTAAATTATTTTATATCAAACACGGCAGTGACAGGTTTGGGTGCGCCGAGGTCTTGTCCGCGTTGGCTTGGGGAACAGCCGCCGATCTCGAGTTTGAATTCGCCGGGTTCGAGGGTTAGCTTTCCGTCTTCATTATAGAATGACATCATCTCGGGGGTAATGGTAAATTGAAGCGTTTTGCTTTCACCTGCTTTGAGCATAACTCGTTCGAAGCCAATGAGATGATGGAGCGGGACAATGGTTGAGGCGTGGAGGTCGCTCAGGTAGTATTGAACAACTTCGGCTGAGTCTGAGGCGCCGCTGTTGGTGAGGGTCAGGCTGAGGTTGAGAGAAGCTCCGAGAGGGAGAGTTGCTTTATCGAGTTGTAATTCCGAATACTCGAACTTGCTGTAGCTCAGACCAAAGCCAAAGGGATAGAGCGGCTCTTCGGTCATGTAACGATAGGTGCGACCCTTCATGCTGTAATCGTCGAAGGCGGGCAGTTGAGCAAGTGACTTGGGGAAGGTGATGGGCAGTTTGCCCGATGGGGAGACATCGCCGAATAAGACATCGGCGACGGCGCGACCGCCTTCCATGCCGGGGTACCAAACGAAGAGGATGGCTTCAACCATATCTTCCACTTCGCCGAGTGCAATGGGGCTGCCACCCGTGAGCACGAGGATGATGCGCGCGCCATGTGCAGAAAGTTCTTTGATGTAATCGACCTGGCTTTGTGGGAGCGAGATGCTTTCACGGTCGCCATTTTGCGGGGAGAGCAATGATTCGCCTTCTTCACCTTCAAGGAACGAGTTGAAGCCTGCACACACGATTGCAAAATCGGCAGACTGTGCCATACCCGGTGCCCATGTTTGCGGGATCTCGCGCTTGTGTTTTAACGGCGTGCCGGAGTGATATTCTAAACCCATGCCTTCGGGAATGCGCCCAACAAGACCTTCAAGCAAAGTAACCATCTTGTTGTTGAAGCCATAATAATTACCGAGGAGTACTTCAAGGCTTGCCGCGGTGGGACCTGTGACGAATATCTTTTTGGTGGTTGATTGAATCGGCAGGACGTTGTTTTTATTTTTGAGCAGCACAACTGCTTCGGTGGCAGTGCGATAGGCGAGCTGACGATGTTCGTCGCATGCAACCACGTCGGTGGGGATGGAGGCGTAGGGTACGTCTTCGGCTGGGTCGAACATGCCAAGTTTGAAGCGGGTGGTAAAGGTGCGGATCAGGGCGCGGTCTACGAGGGCTTCGGTGGTATCGCCACGTTTGATGGCGGTGGGAATCTCATTGAAGACGTGGTCGCAGCCAAGGTCACAGCCGTGCTTCAATGCAAGCGCGGCAGAATCCGCCGCATCTTCCGTGACTTTGTGGTTGAGGTGAAAATCTGACAGCGCGAAGCAGTCTGATACGACGTGCCCGTCAAAGCCCCATTCGCCGCGCAAGATATCGTCTAGCAAAAGCTGGCTGGCGCAACAGACTTCATCG
>JAFLCF010000036.1 GCA_017303735.1 Anaerolineae bacterium | reverse complement strand
GTGATGCGATGAATGGCATTGGCGGCAATATCTGCAATGGCGGTGAGCAATTTTAGGTCTTGTTCGGCGATCTCTGTTTTTCTTGCAAGCCATAATGCGCCGATTGACTGTTCGTGCGCGATCAATGGTACAGCCGCGACACAGTGATATTCACCTAACATATCGGGTCTATAAAAGATAGGATCTGATTGCGCCTGATTGTTCAAATAGGGAAGCCGGTTCGCAATGACCCATCCGCTTGCGCCGCGCCCTTGTGGAATTTTCATGCCACTGTAACTATTACCGATCACTCCGCGCCCCATTTCGATCAGAACACCACCATTGTAGCTATCAGGAATGGCGATGAACGCTCCACCTGCATTGAGTAGTTCTATCATCTGGTCAAGAATGGTGCTTAGGATCTCGTGTCGATTGGTTGCCTGTCGCAGAGCCGCACTGACGGTAATGATCGTTTCACGTTCGCGTTCATATTGTTTTCGGTTCGTGATATCGATCATGATTCCTTCAATGTATTCGACCTCCTCTTTTTCATTTATGACGCCTGTACCCCATTCGTCCACCCAGCGCCATTCTCCTGACCGATGTTTGATACGATAGGAAATGTGATATGGGCGATGGTTTATAGAGGATTGATTCGTTACAGAGGGCTTAGGAATTCGTTCCCGATCTTCTGGGTGATAAAGATCAAAAAAGCTTAAACCCTTTTCGAGAAATTCTTCCTTGGAATATCCTGTAAGTTCGAAAATGGGATCATTTAAGTAAATAAATGTATACTTTTCGTTATTTTTACATTGAAAAACAACGTTTGGAATATTTTCTGCCAGCGCCCGGTATTTCTTTTCACTGCTAAGTAGCCACTCTTCCGCCCACTTTCGCTTTATGAGGTAGCCCAATGAGTTTGCATACAACTGCAATATGTCGAGTTGCTGCTCTGAAATTGGCAGACCCGAGAAGAGATTATCAACGCTGACAATACCGAGCACATTGTCGCCATCCCATAAGGCAGCCTGAGCACTATATCCCTCGCCTACTTTCCGATTTTGGTCATCCTGCAAGGCATGATATTCGATCTGTGCCATGGGTTTCTTGTTGGATAACAAAGACCAAGCCAACCCTTCTTCTTTTAGCTCTATTGTGGAATTGCGTTCATCACGTAGATTGCCTTGTTCATCGATCCCGAAGGAGCCGTGCATGAGCTTTCTTTTTTCATCAATGAACCAGATGCTCATGCGGTCAACTTCCAGTAAATTGCGCCCTATTTCTACCGCCATACGATATAGATCATCAGCAGACTCAGCCTGTGAAAGCTTGTTTGTAACCTCTTGTAAGGTTGTCAGTTGTTTGGAAAAATGCAGGGTCGCTTCACGACTCTGACGTAGCGCATTCTCTACCAGTTTTAGTTCCGTGATATCCCTCGCCACCATCAGCGTTTTATCAGCAGACATGGGCGAAACAGTGGCGTAAAACCACATCAGCTTGTCATCGATTGGGAGACTATATTCAAAATTCACAGATTTTTGGTCTGCAAGGGACTCATGTAAATGCCCAAGAAAAAAATCTGCCAGGTCTTTTGGAAAGACTTCATGTAATGTCCTGCCCACCAAATCTCTTGACTGTTTGTATAAATGCTCAGGACGGGTATCGACAACTTTCAAGAAACGACCTTCCGCATTTCCTACAAAAATAAGATCCGTCATTGAATTTATCAAGGCTCGCAACTCTGCTTCGGAGGCGTATAACGCTTCTTCCATTTGCTTGCGTTCTGTGATGTCACGACCTATGGCAAGTACCCCGGTGATCGTTCCATCATCTCCACGTTCAGCTACGAAACGAACATTATGGTAACGAGACCCTTTTTCTGAATCAGGCAATACCAGATCGATCTCTTGTTCTTTTCCCGTCTTAATGACTTCGATAATTTTTTTCTGATATTCACTGGCTTCTTTGATAAACCTGGCTGTAGCAGGAAAAGTATCCAGCATTTCAGAAGAAGTATGTCCGAGTGTTTTTTCCAACTTCGGGTTTACATAGAGGGTTTGCCCATGAATATCGTAGCGGGCTATATTATCCGGGCTGTTTTCAGCCAGGGTGCGAAATTCCCGTTCTCGTGCGGCAAGAGTTTCTTCCATCCGTTTGCGTTCTGTGATGTCGCGCCCCACAGAGAGCACGCCGTTTATGTTCCCACTTTGGTCATACTCTGGCACGATGAAATATTCCAAGAGGAGTGTTTCCCCAAGGGCATTTACCCATTTGAACTCAATGGACTGTGAAGCTCCGGTTGTTAATACCTGCTGAAGTTTTTCAAGGTATTCTTTGTTTGCAGAATTGGCGATTCTCGGCGTATCGGTGGGATGTCGGTTAATCGCCTCTGCTGCGGATACTTGGCTTGACCTTTCCCAGGCAGGGTTTACATATGCTCGGCGTAATTCTTTATCATATCGGACGATCAAGTCGGGGATATTCTCGACCAGCAGACGATACGCCTGTTCACGCGCGATCAGCTCCTGTTCCGTCTGTTTGCGTTTTTCAAGTAGGTGGATGCGATCCAATGTGACCGCCATGTGACTGGCGAGTGCAATGAGATATTCGCGTTCCGCGGAAGTTGGTACGCGCACTCCTTCATCTCCAAAAGTGCCCATGCCAACGGAGCCCAAGTGCCTGTCAAATAGAATAATCGGAACATTGACGATAGTGCGGTTACCCAGCGCCGTAACGATCTCTTTATTCACACGCGAGTCGGTTTGTGCATCTTCCACAATCACAATCTCTTTGGCGTCAGCGATCTCTTCGAGCATTTTGTCACCCTGAATGGAAAGTGTGGCTGTACCATTTTCCGACATAACGCTTTCTTCAATCGGACCCTTGGCAAAAAACGCGTGAGCGAATCTCCTGTCCTCAGTGATTAGATAAGCCCAAAGATTTTGATACCCAATCATCTCCCTGACTTCATCCTGTGCCGCGTTCAACACATCCGAATATGTCTGAGCATGTTCCAGTTTTCGAGAGAGGCGCAATAGAGATTGAGAATGATGCTCCCGCTCTTTCAGCGCAAGCTCGGCTTGTTTGCGGGCTGTCAGATCCACGAAAGTAACAAGATGCTGATCCCCGATCGACGAGAATTGAAACTCGACATAGCGAACTACGCCATCTTTGCATGTGACTTGCGCCTCCATCGGCTCGATCTGACTTTGTGTCTGTATTGCCTTTTGGACCTTTTCCGCCCATTGAGCTTTGACCTCATCTCTGTATTGGGCATCTGGGTATGCCAGCGGCCACCAATGGGCTATATCTGGCATATCTTCAAAGGTGTACCCAAATAGCTCAATAAATTTTCCGTTGATCGAAATAACTTTTTCCTCCTCTCCTGCCGAAACCACCATGGCTACCGGAGAAACGTCGATCAAATGCTTGATATGAGATTCGCTTTCCCGTAAACTGCGATAAGAGAGAAGCGTGCTCAGAGTATCAGAGAGCCGTCTTCCAATCTCCAGAAACAAACGTTCTTCATCCGAAGACCAAACCCGTGGATGCGAACATTGATGTAAGCCAAAAGACCACGCGTCACCCACCTTGGGGTAAAACGCCATGGCAATAAAAGATTGGACGTTGAAAGCGGTCGCCATTGGAATTGGGACTGCATATTTTTCCCCGATTCCAAATTTTACCGGACCATCAGTTTGTCTGAGAATTCGATAGACCTCCGCCCCAACTGGGTCTAGCGGCAGGTTAACGCCAACGGGCAACACGCCAGGGTACTCAGGGCGGGTCCGTTCCATCGGAACCTGCCAGGTGGGATGGTCTGGGTTACAAGGATAGACAAGAAAGGCGCGGTCGCAATCGAAGATATCCAACAGGGTATCCAGCAGATTCTTCATCATCTGTTCCAGGTCATCTGTCCCTTGCATGGCACGGTTGACCTGGTCCATACGTTCGAAATACCAAAGAGCATGGACTTGAGTCGGACTCAGGCTTGTTTTTTCGAGAGGTTTGTTTTCTTTCTTTCTCTGGGGCATTGCAACCTCGGTTCCGCAGGGTAGTAGTCTGATGCCTGTGTATGCTAAGGCTTTAAAGTGTTGCTACCATTAAACAAAAGCCCCTGAAGGTTTCCCCCTCAAGGACGCTTCTCCGAATAAGTACGATTACTACGGAGTTGATTTTTATTTTTCTGTAAAACACACGATTTATTGTTAAGTTGTGTCTTCTATAGTAGATTATACGACATCAGGAGAGGGTAATTCTTAAGACATGCCCATATTTTCCCCATATTCAATTTCTGAACCACATCTGTTTCAACACAGATTCCTTCCTGATAAATTGGCGATAAATCACCATACCTACATGCAGAACGACCCAGCCAAGCGAGACATGCCAGCCTAATTTATGGATATCTGCAAGAAGTTTGAAACTACCTCGCCCAATCGCAGAATTTGGGTCCAATATGTAACCAACTAAATTCCTTTGATATGCGATCCATACACCCATTCCCAAAATAAAAAAGACAAAAAGATAAAACAATAGGTAAAAAACAACTTCAAGGTGTTGAGAGTTCCCATGGTGTGCTACTTTAAGCTTCGCTATCACTCGCATCATCATAACCATTAGAAGAATGCCCCCAAGGATCATATGAATATTCAAGGGCAGCCCTTGAATCTCTTTTTGTTTTGCAAGCATGGCAGATGCCAATAATAAAATTGCAGCAGACCAATGCAAAATAATAAAGACTTTGGAATGACGAGCGGGTTTCATGACTGATTTGATAACACAAAACCCCTGAAAGCCGCAAGGCTCTCAGGGGTTTGACTATCAAACTCTCAAGCTGTTCAAACTACACAACCAAACTCACCAGCTTACCTTTGACCACGATCACTTTCTTCGGCTCTTTTCCTTCCAAAAACTTCTGGATGACCTCGCTCGCCATCACCGCGGACTTGATCTCTTCTTCGCTGGCTTCAGCGGCGACTTTGACACGGTCGCGGACTTTGCCGTTGATCTGAACGGGGATCTCGACGAAATCATCCTTGGCGGCGGCTTCGTCTACGGCGGGCCACAATTGCTGGTGAATGGAGTAGGGTTTGCCCAGGTGTTCCGTCCACAATTCTTCAGAGATGTGCGGCGTGACAGGAGCCATCATCTTCAAATAGATCTCCTGTGCTTCCTTCCATTCGTCTGTGCCAACAGCTCCGGCTTCGCGGGCTTTGTACATCTCGTTCAGTAATTCCATCAAGCCAGAGACGATGGTGTTGAAGTCAAAGTTCTCGAAGTCACGCGTCACGCGCTTCAAGGTCTGGTGAACCTTACGGCGTAGATTCTTTTTCACTTCGTCAGAAGCAGTTGGCGGCGTGGTTGGATCCGTGAATAAAGTCCATGTGCGGCGAATCCATCTTGCACTTCCTTCAATACCTTGCGAGTCCCACGGTGCGCCCATTTCCCAACGCGCAAAGAACATGATGTAAGCGCGGACGGTATCGGCGCCATACTTATTGACCAACACATCCGGTGCAATAACATTGCCGCGGCTCTTCGACATCTTCTCGTTATCTTCGCCCAACACCATGCCTTGATTGCGCAATTGCATCATCGGCTCGTGACCTTCCGTCAGACCAATGTCGCGCAGGGCTTTGTGGAAGAAGCGCGTGTATAGCAAGTGCATGGTGGCGTGTTCAATGCCGCCCGTGTACGTATCGACGGGCATCCAGTAATCGTATTCCGCTGGGTCGAAGGGACCCTGATCATAATGCGGTGACAGATAACGCAGGTGGTACCACGATGAACACATGAAGGTATCCATCGTATCGGTTTCGCGGATGGCAGGTCCATTACATACGGGGCAGGTGGTGTGCTTCCAGGTCGGGTGCAGCTTCAATGGAGATTCGCCGGTCGGCTTCCACTCCACATCTTCGGGCAGGGTCACGGGCAATTGATCATCGGGCACGGGATTCCAGCCGTGGGTTTCGCAATGCACCATTGGGATGGGCGAACCCCAATAACGCTGGCGGCTGATCAACCAATCGCGATAACGATAGTTGACCGTTTCTTTGCCAACGTCTTTTTCTTGCAGCCAATCAATGACCTTGGCAATGCTGGGATTCTTGCGTCCCTTTTCGGTGTTGACTTTGGTGCCATCCAACATTCCAGAGTTGACCATGCTGCCGGGTCCGATATATGCTGTCTCACCAACTACCGCTTCAGACTCGCCCTCGGGCTTGATCACTGGAATAATGGGCAGTTCATACTTTTTAGCAAATGCAAAGTCGCGTTCATCATGTGCAGGCACAGCCATGATCGCGCCGGTGCCGTACGACATCAAAACATAATCCGCGATCCAGATCGGAATGCGCGCATTATTGACCGGGTTGATGGCATAACTTCCGGTAAAGACACCCGTCTTTTCCTTGCCAACTGCACCGCGTTGAATGTCAGACTGACGCGCAGCCTGAGCCTTGTATTCTGTGATGGCAGCTTTGTTCTCAGCCGTTGTGATCTTGTCCACCAGCGGATGTTCCGGCGAGAAGACCATAAAGGTCGCACCCCACAGCGTGTCAGGGCGGGTCGTGAACACGGTTATCTTTGCTTCTTCTGCTGATAACTGGTCACTGTCCACTGTAAACTGCACTTCTGCGCCTTCACTGCGGTCGATCCAATTCGTTTGCAGGGTCTTCACGGTGGGAGGCCAATCAATACCATCGAAGTTCAAGAACTCATCGGCATATTTGGTGGACTTGAAGAACCACTGTTCCAAATCTTTTTTGATGACCGGCGTACCACAGCGTTCACAGTGACGGTCATCGCCCCACACTTGTTCACGTGCCAGGGTCGTGTTGCAGTTCGGGCAGAAATCCACTGGCGACATCTTGCGATATGCCAGACCTTTCTTGTACAGTTGAATAAAGAACCACTCGGTCCAGCGATAATATTCAGGCTCACAAGAAACGGCTTCACGTTCCCAATCGAACATGGCACCCATCGAGCGCAGTTGCTTGCGCATGCGGACGATGTTCTCTCGTGTGCGTTTCATCGGGTGGACACCATCTTTGATGGCAGCATTTTCCGCGGGCAAACCGAACGCATCGAAGCCCATTGGGAACAGCACGTTGAATCCCTTCATGCGCATATAACGCGCGCGCGCATCCGACGGAGTCATGGCATACCAGTGACCGATGTGCAAGTCGCCGCTGGGGTAGGGCAGCATCGTCAACGCATAATGTTTCGGCTTGCTATTGTCGATCAAAGAGCGATACAACTTGTCGGCATCCCATTTCGCCTGCCATTTTTTCTCAATGTTGTTCGGGTTGTAAGACAGGTCTTTCATTGGTTTCGTTTCCTTCTTCACAGGTTGAATTGCCTTCGGCTTCGTTTCTTTCACCACGATAGCTTTTGGCTTCTCGGTCACTGGCATGATGGCAGACTTTGGCGCAGGGACAATCGCCTTGGAAGTCACCGCTGCTTTCTTGACTTTAGGCTGACTCGCCTTTTTGACCGTTGCTTTGGCTGCGGGCTTTTTCGTCACAACTTTCTTCACCGCCTTTTTTACGGTTGCCTTCACTGCCGTTTTCTTTACCGTAGTTTTCTTTGCGGTCGGTTTGACAACCTTCTTTGCAACGGGTTTCTTTTTGCTTACTGTTTTCTTTTTAGTAGTAGCCATTCTTACCTCTTTATAAGTTTCAGGTATCAGGTTTCAAGTATCAGGTTATTCACCATAAATATTTACATGGAAATAAAAGAAGACCCGCAAGTAGTGGACCTTGCTTCCAAAAATTTCGTTTGATGTTCATGCGTGCCTCCTTTATAAGGTCGGACGATGGACGATAGACCGTTGACCATTTTGTTCTTCCATCGTCCGTCGTCAATCGTCCATGGTCTTAAAAACAAAAAACCCTTCATCCACATCAGGGACGAAGAGTTCTCTCCGTGGTACCACCCGAATTACGTTTTCAAGTTGGAACGTTCAAACGTTTCAACGCTCAAACCTGCAAACGTCACTTTGGCTGCTATAACGGGCACACCCGGCGGAGACTACTTTATTCACCAACGCAGTTGCTCTTACGAGCAGTCAGGCGAGTTCGGTCTGAAGCGTTCCCTTGGACGCTGGTGCTGGGCTCTCACCTCACTCTCCCAACTCACTGACGGGATGACCTACTACTCCTGCTTTGACTTTTAATTTGGGCGGGATAACCCCGCCCTTACATATTGTGTGGACCCAGAGGGATTCGAACCCTCGACCTTCTCAATGCCATTGAGACGCGCTCCCAACTGCGCTATGGGCCCATGATATTGTTTGTTGAACTGTGGACCTGAGGGGATTCGAACCCCTGACCTTCTCAGTGCGATTGAGACGCGCTCCCAACTGCGCTACAGGCCCGTCATGTTCAAGGCGACGGCTATTCTACCTGAGGGAGGGGGGAATGTCAATAAAGGGAATTGACCTTATGCGGCGGGCAGGAGCACCTTAAAGGTTGAACCGCGCCCTTTGCCTTCAGACTCAGCCCAGATCTTTCCGCCTTGCGCTTCGATGATGCCCTTGGCAATGGTCAAGCCAATTCCCAACCCGCCGTAGTGACGGGTGTTGGGCGGCTCGACCTGATAGAACTCTTCAAATACCTTTTGTAATTTATCCACAGAGATGCCAATTCCCTTGTCTTGCACCCAAACCAATACCTGGCTGCCCTGTGATACGGCGCCCAAGGTGATCTCGCTTTTTTCGGGTGAGAAGCGAATGGCGTTATTAAGCAGGTTTACCAGTGCCAGGGTGGTCTTATCGGGGTCCACATTCACAGGGATGAATTCTTCTTGAAACGCCAGCACCAGTTGCAAGTCGCGGCGCGCGGCGCTGTACTTGATCTCATCCAGCGCGAAGTTCAACACATCCTGCACAGGAATGTTTACCTTCTTTAATTCCATTTCATCCGTTTGCAGGAGGGTCAGGTTGTTCATTTGATCAAGCAGGGAGCGCATTTGGGATGCGGCTGCCAGTACTTGATGGGCGTGTTCCGAAGATGCACCACGGGCATCCTGTTGCAGGAAGGTGGCGTACCCGAGAATAATGCCAAGAGGGGTGCGTAGTTCATGTGATGCCAACGAAAGAAAATTCGTTTTGATCTGATTGGTGACATGTACTTTTTCGAGCGCCTGCTGGCGGGCTTTGAACAGGCGCGCATTATTAATGGCAATCGCAGCATGGGCGGCAATGACAGAAAGAACGGCTGAGTCGCCTTCATTGAAGCTGCCTTCTCGTTTATTGACAGCTTCCAACACGCCCATGACTTGATCCTTAATGGGCATGGGCACACCCAGCAGGGTTTTGGTTTTGAACTTGATGTGCTCTGAAACCGGCGCGTAATGACGCGGGTCTTGGTCGGCATCGTTGAGGATGAGCGGCTTGTTGGTGCGGAAGATCGTGCCTGCCAGGCTGTTATCAATGGGGACGGGGATCTCCGCCAGTTTTGCCGGGTTCGAGCCGGTGGCTGCGGCAAAGAACAGGCGCGGACTCTTTTCATCATATAAAAGAATCGATGCCGCTTCACAGTTCAACAATTCGGTGGCAGTGGCAGTGATGAGTTGAAGCAGTTCATCAAGATCAAGCGTGGAATTAAGCGTCACGCTTAATTCCACCAGCCTAAGGAGTTGAGAACTCCGCCCCTCCAATTGTGGAAGCTCGCCGGTTTTCACTATTTTTGCCATATTGCCAGTGTACAAGGTTTGGTATGTCAATTCAACCCCCATTGGTCATATTCCATTTTCCACTTGACCCTTGCCCTTGATGGTTCTACAATTCAATGAGCCGACAAAATGCCCGCTTCTCTCTTAACTGGAAGTTGGTGCGGCTTCATCAAGCCTTTCTATTCTGATAACTTTTCCCCCAACAGGAGACACAGCATGACCGATCATTTATTTCGTGGTTCGCTCGAAAAGCTGGATAAAGATGTTTATGAATTAACTCAACTCGAAGCCGAACGCCAATATCGCAAGCTGATCATGATCCCCAGCGAATCGACGGCGCCGATGGCGGTGCGTGAAGCGTTGATGTCTGCCTTCCAGAACATTTACGCCGAGGGTTACCCCAGCGAAGAATCGCGTTGGATGAGCGAAGAAGAAATTCTCGATCACCCGATGCGACTCGCCGATTATCGCCGCAATGGCGACCCGCGCTATTACAAAGGCGTGGAATACGCCGACGCCGTGGAAGCCCTAGCCCGCAAACGCGCCGCGCAGGCTTTCGCCGCCAACGGTTTTACTGCCAATGATATTTACGTCAACGTGCAGGCGCTTTCGGGCGGACCTGCCAATAACGCCGTGTATCAAGCTTTGCTGAACATCGGCGATACCGTGATGGGACTTGACCTGCTGCATGGTGGTCATCTCTCGCATGGTTCACCCGTCAACCGCAGCGGTAAATGGTTCAAGGCTGTGCATTACGGCGTGGACGCCAATGAGAAACTCGATTACGAAGCCATTCGTCAACTGGCTTTAGAAAATAAACCAAAATTATTGATTGCTGGTTACTCCTCCTATTCATGGGTTCCCGATTGGAAGAAGTTCCGTGAGATCGCCGATGAAGTGGGCGCGTATTTATTGACCGACATCTCCCACATCGGCGGACTTGTGGCGGCGGGTGTGGTGCCTTCGCCGATCGGCATCGCGGACGTGGTCATGTCTACCACGCACAAGAGTCTCGACGGTCCACGCGGCGCTGTGTTGATGACCACCAAAGCCGACATCGCTAAGAAGATCGATAAAGCCGTCTTCCCCGGTGAGCAAGGCGGACCTCACGTAAACGTCTTCGCGGGTTTGGCGCTCACGTTCAAGCTGGCACAAACAAAACAGTTTAAACAATTACAGGCGCAGACCATCAAGAATGCCGTTGCGATGGCAGACCAATTCACCAAGCGCGGACTGCGCGTTCCGTTCGGCGGCACGAACTGCCACATGCTGAACGTCGATTGTTCATCCGTCGTGGGTGAAGATGGAACGAAGTTAAGCGGCGATCAAGCAGCTCGCATTCTCGATATTGTGGGCGTGGTCGTCAATCGCAACACCATTCCCGGTGATAAGAGCGCAGCGGCGCCTTCGGGCATTCGTCTCGGTACGCCGTGGATCACCCAGCGCGGATTCAATGAGAAGCAGTCGCGCCAGTTGGCAGATGTCATTGCCGATGTGCTGTTGGCTTGTGCGCCTCATGCAGTGGATACCGTCCGCAAGGGCAAACAGCGCCGCGCCAAAGTGGACTTCAAAGTATTCAACGATGCCAAGTTGAAGGTGCGTAAGTTGGCGATGGGTGCAGGCATTGACTTCAAACCGACCAAGACCGGTTACCCGCATTTCTATTACGTCGACGATAAATCGACGAGCGGTGTGTTCGAGATCACCGGCTTCCGTGTGCGTCAGGTAATGGATTATGTTGCATCGAGTGATGTGGCGGCGTTGAAGCCGGGCAAATCACAGGCGACGACGATCGCAACCCCGAAGGGTGTTGTGAAAGGCGTGCTCACCTGTATTGACATGGGTGCGTATTATTTGCAAGTGCCTGCGGCAAAGGCGGGCATTGTCGGCACATGGCTGCGCGATCTTTCTGACGGCTATACATCGTTCAACCTTGATGGCAGCAAAGACTTTACGACCAAGCGCATTCCGGGTCCGACCATTGTGGCGGATTGGAAGAAGCTCAAACCGGCGAAGGTGAGCGGGAGCGGCGTGGATGTAGATAAACCTTACTTTATCGGAACCATGCCCAAGGTCCAGAAAGAGGCGCTGCCGCCCTTCGTATGGAATGAGGCTGAAGGTG
Organism: Anaerolineae bacterium; assembly: GCA_017303735.1. Next base: position 16,897 of record JAFLCF010000036.1, on the reverse strand, counting down.
AGTTAAAGAAAACGGCGTTGAATCAAACTCATAGAGACCTCGGCGGCAGAATGGTCCCCTTTGCGGGCTGGGAAATGCCGGTGGTGTACACGTCTATTTTTGAGGAGCATTTGGCGACGCGGCAGGCGGCGGGTTTGTTTGACGTGAGCCACATGGGCGCCTATGACGTGCGCGGCGCGGATGCCGCCTCTTTTCTCGACACGGTCTGCGGCAATGACTGCGGAGGTTTGATGCCGGGTGAGAGTTTGTACACCCACTTCCTCACGCCCGATGGCGATGTGATCGACGATACGTTGGTCTACCGCCGCGGATTTGATAACTTCCTGGTGGTGGTCAACGCGTCGAACGATGACAAGGACCGCACCTGGTTGGAAAGTGTGCGCGACGGCAAAGTGAAAATTGATAACGCTCGTCCGTGGGCGCGTGCGTACGGCTACAACGCGGAGATTCGCAATTTGCGTGATCCGAAATCTGGCGGCGACATGCGCGTGGACATTGCTTTGCAGGGACCGAAGAGCCGTGACACATTGCTCGCGATGGGCGTGGATGATGAGACTCGCGCGCGCATTATGAAATTAAAGCGTACTGAATTGTGCGATGCGAATGTGGGCGGCTTTGACCTGATCGTTTCGCGCACGGGCTACACTGGCGAGAAGATGGCGTTCGAGTTGTTCGTTCACCCTGAGCGCGCCGTGGACTTTTGGAACGGTGTCTTGAAAGCGGGTGAGCCATTCGGTGTGAAGCCGATCGGTTTGGGCGCGCGTGACTCATTGCGCACCGAAGCGGGCTTGCCGTTGTATGGTCATGAAATGGGATTGGGTTCCGGCAAATTCGATGGACGCGATCTGGGCGTTGCCGAAGGCGGATTTGGTTCGTATGTGAAGACCTACAAGCCGTGGTTCATCGGTCGTGATGCCTTTGTGGCGCGTGAGAAAGAACGCAAGGGCGTGGTCGTGCGCTTTACCTTTGACGAACAGCGTACGCGCATGGCTCACAACGGTGACCCGGTGGTCAATGCCAACGGCGAACGCATCGGTTTCGTGACCTCCTGCGCCATCGACAGCGCGCGCTTCATTACCGGTCAAGCCTTCGTGGACTTGGCGTATGCGAAGGAAGGTACAGTCATCGGCGTCAATCAGGGCGGGAATGTGGACCGTCCGGCTGGGTTGGCGAAGGTGGTGAGTCGCTTCGCGAAGTTGTAGTGAAGAGAATAGGATGGCGCTTTGAAATGGTATGGGCAATACGCCATCCTAATAAATAGTAAAGACAAGGAGTAAAAAGAGTGAACCGCTTCGATGAATACAAGTATTTTGGCGACCGTGCACTTTATCAATCTCAACGCAGACAAAATGCAAGTCAGCTATTTCTAACTGTAAATACAGCAATATTTGGAGCAATAGCACTTCTGACAAGAGATTCGGGTTTGCATGGATGGGTGTTAGTAATATCAATTGCACCTTTGTTTGCAGTCGGAGTATCTGCTTGCATCATCTGGATATCAATAATTTCACGTTTCAAAAAGATTATCGGCTGGTATTATCAACAACTTAGAGAAATGGAAAATGACATAAAAGGAAGTTATAAATTTTTCACTAAAGAATGGTCTGCTTTTTCTAAACTGGATAAACGAAAAGTGCAAACCACTTTTTCAGACCTTGAAACTTTTATGCCAATGATATTCATTGGACTGTATTTGATATATGGTATCGGCTTGTGCGTGTCGGTTATAAATAAAACTATATAAAGTTTTGAAGGCTTTTATTGTTTGAATGGATTTACTCACTTTCTAATGATATCAACCAATCTTTTCCTGGATCGGGTAAGTAATTATCCGAACGAAATAAAGTTATTTTTTTAGCACTAGTTGGAGTGAAAGATAATATTTCACTGCCACTTAAAGAAACTATTTGCTCGGGAAGGTCTTGCTCGAAGGTAATATCCCACAAATCCATTAAAAACTTAGGTTTATTATCAAGAATTACTTGATACTCATTAATATCTTGGATGAGCATCCCAAGGAATGAGAGGACTTTATCTCGTTCCTTGATTATTTCTTTCATTTTTTCTTCATCGTCTAATGAAAAATCAATATCTTTGAGCCATTCAAAAGTCTCTGTTCTCTTAATTTTACCCAAGGCGTGATCCTGGTTCCATAATATTAATTCATTTGATCCTGCAATAAAATCAGTTTCCACATACGCAATATGAGACCATTTTGGAGGGAATTGGCATAAAAACCCTTCGCCAAAATAATTACCACTTTTCCCCCGTTGATTTTCCCAAACAGGAACAGGTAGATAAAAACCTAGAAAATACAAGGCAAGGATTTTGTCAGGAATCGCAAAATCTTTATTCAGTATAGATATTTTTTCGCGACTGAAAGAGTACTTGGAATTAAAACCTATTCCAACTATATTAAATATAGGTTTCCCGTTCCATGAAAAAACATTGGTAGGACCAAATAATTCCTCATCACCAAAGTCAATGTACGTAGTTGGGTAATTCAATTTTCCCCATACAGCCTTTTTTATTATGGGGTTGTATTGATTCCATATGGAATTAATATTATCAGGCGTTTCATACTTATTTTGTAGACGGAAACTAATGGCTGAAAACGGAGATTTTTTTTCATTTTCAGCAGCAAACTCAAAAATCTTATCATCTATAAAAGAATTTAGCCATTCCAGCGTTTTTAAAGCAGCCTTGTTGAGATTTAAGTTTTCACGACTGACCGAAAGTTCTCCAACCGTACTATTATCCCAATCAATAATTATTATTCCAAATCTGATTTGTTCAAACTTTTCTTGGATAGATGTTTGCATCCCGCGCCATCCTGAAATCAAGATCGGGCGTGGTATGTAAAAATAATCGCCAAAGTTTATTAATTTTTGAAGAAAATAATTTTCGTTATTTGATATGGATTTACAGAAAGCATGAGATGCACCTGTTGATAAAGAGAACGCTGGAAGATATACCCGATATCGACCCATGTTTTCAGGGAGAAATCCATCGTATATTGACCAGTTGAGACAATCGATAATTTCTGTGCGTTCGTCCTCATCGAATATTTCTGACGATAACGCTTTTATTTCATTTTTTACATATTCATTTGGCTCTAATACCCATCCGTGGGAAAAAAAATGCGTTTGAACCTTTTGATTATTGTTAATTAAACTGAAATTCAATGTGCAAGGTAGGTATAAAAGAACAGTTCTCAGGTAATCATAAATCTCACCATAAACAATCTCAACTTTGTCGCCTTGTTTTACTTCTTTTTTTCCTGTTTCTTCACGCTTTTTATTTAGTAAGTACTCGATAAAGTCATCTTTTAATTGTAGACGAATCATTGTTCCGATACGCCAATCATTAACTTGACGTAATTCTCCAAAAGAGCCGATTCCTTCGGTTTCAAAAAACCAGCCAGTATTGTCAGTATCTTCGGCGAAGGTGCTTCTTCTAGTAAATATTTGTACCTTATCTGCAATCATAAAATAGCTTAGAACCCCAATTCCGAATTGCCCAGTACAACCTAGCTTAAACCCTTTCTCATCACACTGACGTTCGAGTCTCCATACATCCCTTCGGCGAGAAATCCCGCTAACTAATAAATACTCAGTAAGTACCCTTTTTGACATGCCAATTCCATCGTCAATACAAACAAGCCAATATCTACCCTCATTTTTCTCTAAACTTAGTTCTACTTTATGTAATTTTCCATAGATTTCATCCCACTTAAGGTTTTCAGGATCTGATTGTCGTAGCCGATCATAAGCACTTACCTCCCTAATAGCATCAAGTGCGTTTTGAAGCAACTCTCGAATGGCAACTATAGGTTCTTTGTAAAGCTTAGTGCCAGAAAGGAGTTGTAATAATTTTTTGGTATCAGGTCGAAATGCTCCATCAATATATTCGTAAGAGTTATTTAATGGTTGAATAATTCGCCTTACATCTGGAAGAATTATCCATTTATGATAAAGTGGAGTGTCTTGAAATTGTGCGTGCTCAAACGGAAAATTGTCATCTATTCTTCGGATTGTAGTGAGCTCTTCTTCAATGTCGTTAATCATTGTTTCCACAGCGCGATGAATTTGTGCGTTTGGCGGAAATGATGAAATCGTTATTTTTCGATCACTAATTCGCAAGGTGATCGAATGATCTTTGTGCCAATAAACACTACTATTTGGGTTTATATTTCGATGGTTAAATATTACTGCCGGCGTACGTTCGGGATCAAATTCCAAGATATCAGCAATTCGCAAGACTGCTGCTAAATATCTCAGATGTACAATCAAACCGTGACGCCCTACGGGCTTTGGGTTAAACATATTATCGGTTAATTCTTGGTAGCCTTGATGATGGCTATAACATAATAGTTTAAGGTCGATTGTCCATTGGGAATAAGTTCCTAGATACTCATTGATATTTTCATCAATCCATTGTCCGCACCAATGCACGTGCTGGTATCTGCAATACAGAGACACTATATAGCTGACTTGTTCTGCCTTGATGTTGGTTATTATTTGATTGTCGGGTGTGGGAATTTTTACATCCGGATCGTAATTTCCTAGCCACATTTCAAAAGACTCTACTTGATCGGCGGTTAGAGTATTTTTGTTACCCAATGATAATAGGTTGTAAAAAGAAGATACGAGTTGCTGTTTGGGTGACATTCCAATATCGTGAAGATATGCTGAAAGCAGCAAGAATGCTAATTCATAAGAGGATAGATGAATAAAAGTTTCTTTTGGAATTAAATCAACCATCCGTTCCGCAACACGGAAAGAATGTTGTGCATCATGGAGAGTAAAATCAATTGGTGAAGTTCCTGCGTATGTTAAAACGGTCTGTATTTTTGGCATCAAGGTTTGTAAAGTAGTACAAACATCGCCCGCTTCTTCTTTTTTTGAATCTTTTAATTCACGCCAAATTTTTGTTTCTTGCCAGTCATGAATTGTGCCGATTTCTATTGCGCTCATTGCATCTCCCTTATAACAAGGTCGCTAATAAATCTAATTACACATTATTATACAATATAAATATTGATGAAAGAAACTTGTAGAAAAATCTAGTCACTTCTGATGGGCATAATAATCTAACAAGCCCGCTGGACCTCTCCCTGATGGGCGTAATAATCAAGTCTGTCCGTTTGACCTCACCCTGATTGACGTAATGATCAAGTCTGTCCGTGTGCCCCTCTCCTAAAGGAGAGGGTATTTTGTTGGGTTGCTGTTCACCCCCTCCGCCCTGCCTCCGGCGGGCACCTCCCCCAAATACGACAATTTATAGTTTGAATGAATCCAGAAGAGCTTTTTATGTCGTATTTGGGGGAGGACGGGTGGGGGCGGTTTTAGCTCCTCCCCTTCAGGGGAGGCGGGGGAGAGGTAAAATAGCACAATGAACAAAAAACATCTCGGAAGCGATTTTGACGATTTCTTGAAAGAACAAGAACTTGATTCGGCAAATATTGTCGCCATCAAGCGCGTCATTGCCTATCAAATTTCCGAAGAAATGAAGAAGAAAAAACTGAGCAAGACTCAGATGGCAAGCCGTATGAAAACCAGTCGTGCCGCGTTGGAACGTCTGCTTGACCCGGAGAATGCTTCGATCACGTTGATCACATTGGAGCGGGCTGCATCTGCTGTAGGGAAAAAATTGAAGGTGCAATTGGCATAATAATCTAGTTTGTCTGTTTGCCCCTCTACCCTTCGGGCACGCGTCCTAAAGGAGAGGGTATTGTTTGGGCTGTTGTTCACCCCCTCCGCCTTCGGCACCTCCCCCAAATCCGACAAGTTATAGTTCGGTTGATTCAGAAAGCGCTTCCATGTCGTATTTGGGGGAGGACGGGTGGGGGCGGTTTCTGTTCTGTGGATGGGCTGAGTTTCCAAGTCAATGTTTGGTGTGGGCGGTTTGCTCAACGATCATAAGCGTGTATGCGCTTTCACTCTAGCAGGTATACTCATCAAATACCTCCAACGCCAGTTACTGCCATGGGGTATCATCAAAAAAATGTGAGGCAAACTCAATGAAACTTCTTCGTGCATTTACATTCTTTGGCGGGCTGGTCTTCCTCCTGCTGGCATTTGGGTTCATCTTCCGCAATCCACTAGCGCTCGCCATCTGGCCCTGGGAAGATGGGCGGTACTCTTATTTGTTTATCGGCTCTATTCTTGCCGCCATCAGCGCCGCCGCACTTTGGATCGGCTGGACCGGTGAGTTTGGTGCTTTGCCCGCAGGCGCACTCAATGTATTTGTGATCGCACTGACCACTTCCATTTACTTTTTTCAACTTGCTTCACAAGGTCGCGAAAGCATGATCCTTTACGGCTTATTATCGTTGCTATCTGCCGTCCTCAGCTTGATCGCATTTTTCTGGAGTGTACGCATCCCGCTCATGGATGAACGTCCCATGCCCAAATTGGTTCGAGTCTCTTTTGGACTATTCATCGCTTCTCTCTTCCTCGCGGGCGGGGCGCTCGTCCTGAAAGCTCACATCTTCCCGTGGGCGTTAAACCCCGATTCATCTGTGATCTTTGGCTGTATCTTCCTCGGCGACGCATTCTATTTTCTCTACGGCTTGTTCCGACCAAAATGGCACAATGCAAAGGGACAACTGCTTAGTTTCCTTGCCTACGATCTTGTACTCATCGTCCCTTTTATTGGCTTGATAAACGACGTCTCGCCAGAGCATTTACTCGGTCTCGTTGTCTATATTGCAGTGCTGGTCTATAGTGGAGGATTGGCTGTGTACTACCTGCTGATCCACCCACAGACCCGCTTTGGTTCAAATGGCAAAAGAGATTAAAGATGGCTGTATTGGTACTCAACTCACGAAAACCTTGTAGAAGAAGTTGATCTCATTCTGTCGAAAATAAACAATGCCCAGGACTACGTCTGGGCATTGTTTATTGCATAATGGCATATTATTTTTTCTTCAACAAAAGTTCACACACGCGTGGGCTAAGCATTCCCATGGGATACAGACTGTTGAAAGCTTGTTGCATCTTCTCACGGATATCTTCCGGCATCTCTTCAAAACTTTTATAGGTCACACCCCTTAAAACAACTCCATTCTGATTCCCTTTGAGCAGGCTTTGACAATATTCATCGTCCATGAAGTCGCTTTTTCCATTGCTGTCCCTATCGCCCATAATGCCATAAATTTCGTCATAGATCTTCTGGTCTTCGGGGCTTAGGTCTTTATAAACGATATCCTCAAATCGTACGCGGTTCTTTTCGTTAAAAATACTGTCGGTCATGTTCTTCTCCTGAAAATGCTTTAAGTTTTTATTTCGGCATATTGTATGGATTTTTACTGTAGGTTGACAGAGTACTAAAGTCTTATTTTTTAGCATTTATGCATCACCTAAATATCCTATTTGTGCGATACAAAGTCTGCTCTCCTTGGATAAAGCTAGGGAGAGGTAAAATTGCCCATAGCACAATTAATTTGGAAGATCACCCTGGTTCAAACTGGAGCCCGCCATGCTGGAATACGTCAACCTTGAACTGGCAATTTCACAGGAAGAATATAAAAAACGACTGCGACCCTTGCAGCAGCGGCTGTATGAATTAGAGCATGCCGTTTTTGATGCGAAGATTCCAGTCATCATCGTGTTCGAAGGCTGGGCAGCCACAGGCAAGGGGCGGCTGATCAGTCTACTCGCAGAACGGCTCGACCCGCGTGGGTTCCGCGTGGTGCCGATCACGCCGCCGCGCACGGCGGAAACCCGCTACCCGTGGATGTGGCGCTTCTGGCAGAAGATCCCTGCCCGTGGGCAAATGGTCGCGTTCGACACATCCTGGTATCGCCGCGTCTTGATCGAACGCTTGAATAAAACGGTCAAGAAGAATGAGCTGCGTGCTGCCTATCAAGACATCGCCGAATTCGAAGAAATGCTCAGTGCCGATGGAACTGTCATCTTAAAGTTTTGGTTGCACATCAGCGAAGCCGATCAAAAGAAGCGCATCAAGAAATTGAGCAAAGATAAACTAACCGCCTGGCAGGTCAGCGAAGAAGATCAACTGCAAAACAAGCGTTACGAAAAATTCACAAGCTATGTCGAAGATATGATCGCCCGCACAGACTCCCCACACTCTCCCTGGACCATCGTCGAAGCTACTGACCGATATTACATGCGTATCAAAGTCTTTGAGACGATCATCGCCTCACTCGAAGCCCGTTTGGGGTTGCCCGCTTCAACCGGGTCCAAGTCCAAACGTTTGCGCACCAAAAAAGAAATGAAAGGAGCCGTCAATGCTTGAGCGACTCGATCTAACATTGGTATTGGAACGCGAAGACTATGACAATCAACTCAAGGCATTGCAAGCGGAGATCCATGAGCTGGCTTTTCAAGTCTATGCCCAAAAGCGACCCGTGGTGATCGTCTTTGAAGGTATGGATGCCTCAGGCAAGGGCGGCACCATCAAACGCTTGACCGAACGCATCGACCCGCGCGGATACGTGGTCTGGCCCATTGCAGCTCCCTCTGGCGAAGAGAAAGAGCGTCACTACCTCTACCGCTTTTGGCGTCGCCTACCCGAGCAGGGACAGATCGCCATCTTCGACCGTTCCTGGTATGGGCGCGTGCTGGTCGAACGTCTCGAAGGCTTCTGCACCGAAGCCGATTGGCGCCGCGCCTATAGTGAGATCAATCAGTTTGAACGTCAACTCACGGAGTCGGGCACCATCGTCTTTAAATTCTGGATGCATATCAGCAAACAGGAGCAACTGCGCCGCTTCAAAGAACGTACCCGCACCCATTACAAAACCTGGAAGATCACCGATGAAGATTGGCGCAACCGCGGCAAATGGGAAGATTACATCATCGCCGCCGAAGAAATGCTGCTCAAAACCAGCACCCCCGATGCCCCTTGGACTCTGGTGGAAGCCAACGACAAATACTTTGCAAGGATCAAGTCCCTGCGCACAGTTGCCGAGAAATTGCGAAGGGCGTTGAAGTAAAAGATCAATAGCACTTTTCGGAATTCAAATCCACCCTCTGCCTTTTGGATACATATTTACAGGTAGAGAGTGGGTTTTTTATTTCAAAACCTTTATTATGATTGAGAAAACTACCCTTTAGCCATACTCAACTCTTGATTGTATTTATCCAGTCATAGGTTATACCAGCTTCACAAGCTAAATCTAGAGCGATTGGCAACTAATAAAATGCTATAATAATTTTAAGTTTTTAAACAAGGAAAAAACTATGAAAAATAAATTACCGAGTTATCCTTCGCGTTGGTGGATTGTAAAACTTTTTATGTATGTTGAAAGATATATTCCACTGTCTTTATTAATATCCCCGTTATTTTTTGCGTTACCTTTATCCATTGCTGGAGTTTATATTTCCCAAATAACGCACACTCAGGTTTTTACAAGAGGAGTTATATTTGGAATGATTTGGCTAGCTATTGCGCCATGGCTTTTAACTGGTGCATACAGATCTGTATTTAATTTTTTTGATGAAAATCGAGAGAAATTTCTTGCAGATGACGATTCGTATAATGGTTTAAAACTTGCTATGTTGAAAGATTTAGGATCTCCGATGTATTATTTGGTGGCGATTCCGTTGGTGTCTGTCCCTGTATGGGGTTTGCTGAATACTGTTTATCTTGGATCACATTCTTTGGTTCAGGTTTGGGCAGGCGTAGTTTTTGGATTAATATTCTATTTTGCAAGTATGGGTTTTTGGGGAATTTCTAGATTCAATAATATTTTTGAAGAAATATGTAAACAAAAGATTCGCTTTGATCCCTATAATGCTGATAACTTTGGCGGACTGTCATTTTTAGGGCAGTTTAATATTAAAGGTCCTCAATACTTTTTTACAGGATCTTTGCTATTTCCTATGGCTTTTGAGACATTAAATTATTTGCCAGATAAAGATATTATTTCATTAGCATATTGGGGTGTTTTGTTGTTGTATTTCGCGTTAGGAATTTCTGGTTTTTTAATCCCTCAATTAAGTATAAAAGATTTAATTGCGAAATATAAAGATCGATCCCTGTCTCGCTCAGAAGAAACTTTACAAACTTTACTTACTAATCTTTGTGTTGATAAATGTGATGACAAGGAGTTAGCTGAAGTTGTAAAACTTAAAATAGATGTTTATTACAAATATTTTCATGAGCGAATTCTGGCAGTGAAAGAATGGCCTTTTGATTGGAAGATTATTTTGCAGATTCTTGCATCATTGGCAACGCCATTAATTGTAGCGATATTAGAAACTATCCTCAAATGAAGTAATATGATTTTTGAGCTTAAAGTTGCCTTATCAAAATTATTTGTTATGGCTATTGCCGCAAAATTCGATTTTCCCGCAAAATATTTTCAAGTAAAGAAATAAGGTTCAAACATATTTCCTATTAATTAAACAACAAATTATATCCTTCAAAAAATCAAGACTCTAAGGTGAATTCTGTTGTATCGTATTTAATTAAAAGCATGAGGAGACGACGTGATGCGATTACCAAATCATATTGGCATTATTCCTGATGGAAACAGAAGATGGGCGCAATCTAAAAGACTGCCAAAAGAAAAAGGATATGAAATGGGGCTCGATCCAGGTTTAATTCTTTTTAAACTATGCCAACAATATGGAATCAATGAAATTACAACTTATGGGTTTACTATAGATAATACCAAAAGACCCACAGAACAAAGAAAATCTTTTACTGATGCTTGCGTTCAAGCAGTGAAAATGCTATCTAAAGAAGACGCTGATTTACTGGTAGTGGGAAATAGTGATTCGCATATGTTTCCGAAAGAGTTACTTCCTTTTACTACACGGAAAACTTTTGGTAAGGGTGGGGTAAAGGTAAATTTCTTAGTAAACTACGGATGGGAATGGGATTTAAGCCATTTAAAATCAGTTGAAAATACCCAAAAAGGGATCATAAATCAATTGAAATCTTCTGAAATATCCAGAATAGATTTGATTATACGATGGGGTGGGAGAATGAGATTGAGTGGCTTCCTGCCTGTACAATCTGTTTATTCTGACTTTTATGTAGTAAATGAATACTGGCCCGATTTCAAACCCGAACATCTTTCTCAAGCATTAGATTGGTATAAGGAACAAGATGTCACCCTTGGTGGCTAATTCATTGTTTAACTTCAACTATAAAGATTTACATTTATAACCCACCTGCCCGCATTTCGTCTTGTTTTGCCCTGCCTCTTATTCAGGCTGAAATACGCCGTGGATCAGCATGTACACATCGCCTACGGCTTCCACATGCAGGCTGTTCAAAACACTTGTCTTAAGTTGCTCGCGGACTTCTTCAAGAGTGAATGCGGCACATAAGGATGCGGCAAAATCCTGCTGCAAAATGGGATGTTCGTTCCCGGCTCTTTCCCGTACGATGCGTTGTGCTGCTTCGACGCTTTCCACACGCTGCAAGTCTGAGACGAAGACCATCGTCCCCGGGCGGGCATGTGCGCGGATGGTCTCCCACAGTGCCAGCGGATTATGAAAATGATGCAAGGCGCTATGAGACATAACCAGTTCATAGTTTCCTTGTGGAATGTCTGCACTGGGTAAAAAGGCTTTGGTAAATTGAATACGCTTGGCGAGTTCTGGCTCGGCTTGCACATCGTTTTGAGCAATATCCAGCATGGCTTGCGAACCGTCCACGGCGATGATGTGGGCGTGAGGAAAGGCTCGGGCGAAGCGAAAGGTCATATCGCCGCCACCACAGCACAGGTCCAGGATCGAGGCGGGCTGACTTCCCATCCCAAAGCGTTCGTGGAACCATGTCACGCGCAGTTGATGCGAGGCGGCAAAGTCTGCATGGGCATAGGCGAGTGCCTGTTCCATATCTTCCATTAATTCAGGTTCGAGAATTCGTTCCATATGTAGTGACCTCTATTTTTAATAGTTATTTGCTGCAACCTATAGATGTTTTTTCGATGGGTAAACCGAATGCTTCGTAAACGGGCACACCATCCCATTCGGCGGGGATGTCTAACTGGAGGGCGAAGGCGGCGGTGGCGGCGGTATCTGTTGTGGTGATGGATGAATTGAGGTTCGCCGGTAAGATGCCTGCGCCGAACGCGATCCATGGGATGGTCATGTCTTCGTACATGCTGGAGCCGTGTGTGGTGGCGTGACCGCCATGGTCTGAGGTGATGATGAAGAGAGTCTCGTTCATCAAGCCGCGTGTTTCGAGTTCAGTATAAATTTTTTCAATGGCTTGGTCGGCGCGGAAGAGCACGCTGAGTTGTTCAGGAGAGAGCCAGCCATATTCGTGTCCCATCGCATCGGGGGTGGGGAAGTGAACGAACATCAAACGAAAATCGGCGGGAAAACTTTGAATGAGGTCTTCGGTGATGACGAGATCGCGGTCGTTGATGTATTTGAATAGATCGAGGCTTTCCGGTTCGGTGATCTGACGCAGTTTTTCTTTCCCAACATACATCACGGTTTGCATCCCTGCCGCATGGGCAATATCGAACAAGTCAGTGACTTGGGCGTAGCCGTTCTCGGGGATGTAGTCGTTCCAATCCACTTTGTGTTTGGCGGGGCATTGTCCGCTGAGCATGGAGGTGTGTGCCACAAGAGTCACACTGGGGTAAACCGTTTGTGCATTGAGCGAGTAGGCAGACCGGATCAACAGTGAAGTGAGGAAGGGCATCGGCGCAAGCGGAATGGCATCGGGGCGGAAACCGTCGATGGAGAGGATCAGCACTCGGCGGGCGAGAGGCGCGGGTGTGGGCGTCATCGACGGTGTAAGAGTTGGCGTCGGTGTGAGAGTCTGAGTCGGTGTGGAGGTAACGGTTGCCGTGGGGGATAGTGTTGGGGTCTGCGTTGCGAGGATCGGAATCGCTGGCATCTGGCAGGCAAACGCTGCAAGACAAAGAATAATGATAAATTGAGTGCGTGACATTCGTCCATTATAAAGTCAATCCCTTTTGGATTATGATAAAAAAATGGATACCATACTTCATAAGGAATTAATTCATCATACTCATACTGACCCACATAAACGCGGCTCGGGTCTTTCGGACTTTATTCTGGGTGCGCAAGATGGGCTGGTCAACGTCCTCGGCGTGGTGCTGGGGATCGCTGCTGCGACGAACGATGTGCGCGTGGTGCTGGTGGCGGGACTCGCCACAACTTTTGCCGAATCCATTTCGATGGGGGCTGTGGCATTTACGACCACACTCGCCGATGCCGATCTGTATCAAAGCGAGCGTGAACGTGAATATCGGCATATTGTTGAAGCGCCGAATCTTGAGAAGAAAGAGATCCGTGATATTTATGAGGGCAAGGGGTTTAGCGGGGAATTGCTCGACCGTATTGTGGATACGATCACAGCCAACAAGGATGTTTGGGTGGCGGTGATGATGGCGGAGGAGCATCAGCTCTCGCCAATTGACCGCCGCTCGGCGATGAAAGCCGCCTGGGTGGTTGGGCTTTCTGCGATCATCGGTTCGCTGGTACCGATCGTGCCGTTCCTTTTCTTTTCGGTCTCTGTCAGCATGTGGATGTCTGTTCTGGTGACGGCGCTGGTTTTGTTCGCGATCGGGTTTTACAAGGCGCGTGTGACGGTGGGCAAGCCGATGCGAAGCGGCACAGAAATGATGTTGATCGGGACGATCAGTGCGATGGCGGGTTATCTGGTGGGTGTGCTGCTCAAGGTTCCGCCGCTTCCGTAAATTTCTGTTGATGACAAAAGAGGCACCGAGAAAACTCAGTGCCTCTTTTTTGTTTGTAGTAGAAAGATTTATTCCGTCTTTTTGGCTGTCCTGCCAAAATAGAGATTTGCCAGCATTCCTAAAAAGAAGACGAAGAGCATTGCCACGACCACTTCTGCGCCCCAGCCGATGACGGGGACAAAGGTGAGGATCTCCAGCGCGGCGTCTTTCAGCACGGTCGATAGTCCGTAGAGCGCCATGGCAGAGTAACCGATCTCTTTAAGCCCCAGTTTTGATTCATGGGTTTTCGAGAGATGCACGATCATGTACACCTCGAGGGCTGTCAATAAAAGAGATGTGCCGGGGATGGGCGCGGTCAATGCAGAGATCACACCGGCAATGAGAGTATAGATGAGGATGAGTTTCATTTATCTATCTATTCATCAAATAAAAGACAGCCATGGCAACAGCTGCGAGTGCAAAGCAGAGGACCATGCCGCCGAGGATGAGCGTGAAAGTATTTCCTCCGCGCTCTTCTTCAATGACAGTGGAGGTCTGCGGAGCAGGTTGTGATGTCGGGGCAGATTTTGTCTCAGACATTTGAACAAAAGTGGATTTTGAGACCAGCCCCGCATTTGCCAAAGCATCAAAGGCAGAGCGCATCTTATTGCGCGTGTCTTCTGGCATATCATCCAGGCTGGCGTACGTTTTGCTGTTGATCACGAATCCGCTGGTTGAGGCATTCATTACGTTCATGGCGATATTGCCTTCCATAAAATCAGGGATGCCGTTGCCGTCTTTATCTAAAAAGATGCTCGACATTTGATCGTATGCCTGCCGTTCGTCCGCGGGCATGTCGTTAATATTGTTGTAGGTCTTGCCGTTGAAAATGATGGTGGGCATGTAGTGCTCCTACTCATATAAGAATCTTTTTTAATTTTAACCTGTTTGATGGAGAAGTGGTTACTTTGGTATTCAAGCCACAGAGATTTCTAGTTTTTTTCTCAATGGGTTTTGTGTGGCATGTAGCCAAATATTTTTTTACACACTCTTCTCTCCCTTTGATGTTGAAATAATTGTTTTATTAATAAACCATACAAAAGAGCCTGAAGAGGCTATACTTTGTATGAAGGAGAAAATAATATGCCTACTTTAGTTGGAATCGAAGGAATTGGACCTGCAAGAGCTGCAAAGCTCAACAAAGCAGGTGTCCGCGGCTTGAACGGACTTTTGAAAATGGGCGGCACCCGTAAGGGACGCCAGGAACTTGCCAAAGCCACCGGCTTTGATGCCAAGACCATTCTCGAATGGGTCAACCGCGCAGACTTGTTCCGCGTGAAGGGTATTGGCGGGCAGTATTCTGACCTGCTCGAAGCCGCAGGTGTGGATACGGCGCTGGAACTTTCCAAACGCAATCCCGAAGCCCTGCTCGAAGCAATGACGAAGGCGAATGCCAAGCTCAACAAGGTCAATCAAATGCCCGGCTTGAGCAACGTCAAAGCCTGGATCAAGAATGCCAAATCTCTGAAACGAGTGGTTGAGTACTAAAACGAAAACTTCCGATGTGATGAGCATCGGAAGTTTTTATGTTTCACGCTCTCTCAGGGGCTAAACCCCTGAGAGAGCGTGTGTTTAGTGATACCCGTTCTTCTTCAAGACTTCCTTCAAGGTTGCGCCGAGTCTTGTAATGCCTTCCCTTATCAAGTCGGGTGACGAGTATGAGAAATTGATTCGCATGGTGTTTGCCCCGCCGCCGTTCGGGTGGAAGGCTGCGCCTGGCACGAATGCCACCTTGCGCTCGATGGCGATCTTGAGCACTTCTGCTGCATCCACACCTTCGGGCATCATGCCCCATAGGAACATGCCGCCCTGCGGTTTGGTCCAGCGCATTTCAGCGGGGAACATCTCATCCATCATTTCGAGCATCACATCACGGCGTTCTTTATATGTAGCGCGGATAACCTTTACATGCTCATCTAAAAATCCGCCTTTCGCTACTTCGTACGCCACTTGTTGATTGAAACTGGAAGTATGCAGATCTGCGGCTTGCTTGGTCATCACCAGGCGTTGGATCACCTTGGGCGGAGCCACCACCCACGCCAAGCGCAGACCCGGCGCGAGTAGTTTCGAGAATGTGCTCAAATAAATAACGTTGCCTGTGTATTCGTGATTGCCGTCATTGCGATACTGCGCATCCAAATAAACGACAGAGGGGAGATGCTCGCCATCGTAACGCAGTTGACCGTACGGGTCGTCTTCAATGATCGGGACGCCGTATTGGTCTGCAAGCGCAACCAGGCGCTTCCGGCGTTCGAGGCTGAGAGTCGAGCCGGAGGGATTCTGAAAATTCGGCAGCACGTAAATAAATTTCGGTCCGACTCGCAGCGCAGCTTCCAGTTCTTCCACGATCATGCCGTATTCATCGGCTGGCACAGAAATATATTGCGCACCATAGGCATTCCATGCCTGCAATGCACCGAGATAGGTCGGCGACTCGACCACAATGTAATCACCGCGATTGATAAAGAGCCTGCCAAGAAAATCAAGTGCCTGTTGCGAGCCGGATGTGATCATAATATTTTCCGGCGTCACCGATACCTTATATCGTTCGGTATGCCGCGCGATCATCTCACGTAGCGGACGATACCCTTCGGTGGTGCTATATTGCAATGCCTGTGCGCCATGTTCCGTCAGCACACGGTTGCATGCCTCCTGAAATTGCGCAACCGGAAAAACCTCCGGCGCGGGCAAGCCGCCTGCGAAGGAAATAATATCCGGCTGCTCCGTGAACTTCAACAATTCTCGGATGACCGAGCTTCCCATTTTTTGTGTGCGGTGGGCGAAGCGATATTCCCAGGGTGTCTGCATTCTTACTCCTTGGTATAGGGATAAAAAAAGCCTGACAGGTACGCGTGTACCCATCAGGCGGACTGACCTATGGCATCAATATGCCGAAGAGCTGTATAGCCAGAAATCCATTCATGGCACATTTATCTTACCCAGTTTTGATGGGGAGTGCAACTGTTTTTTGTAACTGTAAGCCGACTGAAAATTCATGACAAAGCTCCCGCTTCTCTCTGCGCCCCGACCTGAATCAGCGCTTCGATCTGTGCCCACCCGGCATGTTGAGTTTACAAAATCCACAAAATTGGCTATTGCACTTTTTAATAGTTTTGGTAAAATAGTGATTAGCAATGTCCAGGGTGCCCCCCTCACCCTGGACATTGCTATTTAATTTCGGGGATATTAACCAAA
>JAFLCF010000359.1 GCA_017303735.1 Anaerolineae bacterium | reverse complement strand
ATACGCCTGCCCCAATGAGAGTCCGCCATCGTTGGTCGGAACTTCTCGATGAATATAAATTTCAAAACCATCCTTGCGCAACAACGAAATCGTTTTTTGCAGCAAGGTCATGTTCTGCCAAACCCCACCCGATAACACCACGCTTCGCAGCGAAGTATCACGGCTGATCTTCTGAACCGTCTCGCGCACCGCTTCTGCCAATCCATTATGAAACCGAGCGGATATTTTAGATGTGGGGATTCCCGCCATCACATCCTTTATCAACGCCTCAACAACGCTTCTGACTCGTACCTGACCTGACTCAACCCCAAAGACATAGTGCCCCGCCTCAGCCGAATCTGCCATCGCCTCGAATTCAATCGCCGCTTGCCCTTCGTAGTTGACCTTCTGCCGTACACCCGCCAGCGCCGACACTGCATCGAATAATCTTCCCATCGACGAAGTCATCGGCGTGTTGATTTTCTTTTCAAGTTGCAATCGCAATGTGACTTGGTCTTCAGCGCAAAATTCTCTAACAGATTCCAGCGCATCATCCCAATCCAAGCCGAGACTCCACAACAAAGCCAATGCCGTGCGCGCTGGTTTCTTAATCGCCGCATCGCCGCCGGGCAAAGGGAAATACTCCAACTGCGCCGCCCGTTGATAAGACTTGGCATCTGCCACCAAAAACTCCCCGCCCCAAATCGCACCATCATCCCCATAACCTGTGCCATCGAATGACACGCCGATGACGGGCTCAGTCAGTCCGTGCTCTGCCATGCATGCTGCAATATGGGCATGGTGATGTTGAACAGCAATCGTAGACAAGCCTTCACGTTCTGATCGTTCCAGTGCATAACGCGTCGCCAGATAATTTGGGTGCATGTCATGAGCAATCGCCACCGACTTTACTCGAAATAGTCGCTCGAAATGCTCCACACCTTGCTCGAAGGACTTCAACGTCTCATAGTTTTCCATATCCCCAATATGATGGCTGAGGAAGGCGTAATTTCCGTTCGTGAGGCAGAAGGTGTTCTTAAGTTCGGAGCCCGTTGCAAGGATTTGAGGAACATCGAAAGGTAATTTCACTGGAAATGGTGAATAGCCTCTTGAACGTCGAATTGGATAAATGTTTGAATGTTTCAACGTTTCATCGTTTGAACGTTCAAACGTGCGAACGACGGAGTCGTCACATCGAATATGAATATCTCTGTCATGCATCAAGAACGCATCTGCGAGTTTTGAAAGTCTCTCGCGTGCTTCATCGTTGTCTATAGCAATAGGTTCTTCGGATAAATTTCCGCTGGTCATCACAAGAGCGGAGAATAGAGATTGGTAATTGGTAAATAGTAAATGGTGCAGCGGCGTGTAGGGCAGCATTACGCCGAGCCAGTCTTGTTTGGGTGAGACTTCTTCGGCTATGTTTGATTCGGGTTTCTTCTTTAATAAAACAATCGGGCGAGCGGACGAGGTAAGTAGTTCTTTTTCAGCATTCCTTACGAAACAATGCTTTTCTATTGTTTCTAAATCTGGCATCATCAACGCGAAAGGCTTATCCACGCGCAGTTTGCGGGTGCGTAATTCTGTTACAGCTTTGGCATTGGTCGCGTCACATGCGAGATGAAATCCACCCAAACCTTTGATGGCAACGATCTTTCCTTGCGCCAGTAATCTTTGCGTTTCGACAATAGCTTCATCATTCATCATTCTGCATTCATCATTCTGCGTTTCAAGCCATACCTTCGGTCCACACACCGAACATGCCACCGGCTGCGCATGGAAACGTCGATTGGTCGGGTCTTTGTATTCGCGCTCGCAGTCGGGACATAACTTGAAGCCCGCCATCGTGGTGAATGGACGGTCGTAGGGAATGTCTTGAATGATGGTGAAGCGCGGTCCGCAGTTGGTGCAGTTGATAAAGGGATAACGATAGCGTCTGTCAGTGGGGTCGAAGAGTTCACGCAGGCAGTCGTCGCAGATGGCGACATCAGGCGAGATGGGTTGGAAGGCGCCGTCCACGCTTTCAGAGTGGATAATGTCAAATTGGGTGAACCCGTTACCGGGTCCGAAAGAGGCGTGGAAGTCGTCTATGCGCGAGAGGGGCGGGGCGTCGTCTCGCAATTTTTGCAGGAAGGAGTCCAGTGTTTCTTTATCCCCATCGGCTTCGACCTCCACACCAGCGGATGTATTCTTGACCCAGCCTTTGAGGTTGAGCGCAGTGGCAAGGTTGTAAACGAATGGACGAAAACCAACCCCTTGAACAATGCCGGTGATGTGAATGCGCGCGCTTACCATTGGTAATTGGTAATTGGTAATTACGAATTACCAATTACACCTTTCGAGAATTTTCTATCAGCCACTCTACCCATGCTTGCAGACCTTCGCCCGTGCGGCAGGATAGTGGAAATGTGGTTACGTTTGGGTTGAGGACTTGCACGCCTTGCGTGAAGTAATCCATGCGGAAGTCGACGTAGGGTAGCAGGTCGATCTTGTTGACGACGAGCGCATCCACGCCGCGATAGGTGCCAGGATATTTATAGGGCTTGTCGTCGCCTTCGGGCACGGATGCAACCAAAACCGTTTTGTGTGTGCCGAGTTTGAAGTTTGCCGGGCAAACGAGATTGCCAACGTTTTCAACAATGAGCAAATCGAATTGCGTCAGGTCGAGTTGGTCGAGCGCGCCACGCAGCATAACCGCATCGAGATGACAATCACCGCCCGTGTTGATCTGCACTGCGGCACATGCACCTGCGGCGGCGGCGCGGTCCGTGTCGATGGAGGTCGCAATGTCACCATCCACAGCAGCAACGCGCAATTTCCCTTTGAGTAGCGGCAATGTTTTTTCGATAAGCGAGGTCTTGCCTGCACCAGGCGAGGCGATGATATTGATGGAGAAAACGCCAGCCGCTTCGATGCGTGCGAAATTTTCTTCGGCAAGGCGGTCGTTGGCGTTGAGGATGTTTTCTACAACTTGGATTCTTTGGGTCATAAGAGTATTCTACGACCGACCCAAAATAAGAAGTAGTCCCTTTTTCCCACTATTTAGATGATTTTCTTCCGTAA
>JAFLCF010000358.1 GCA_017303735.1 Anaerolineae bacterium | reverse complement strand
TGATCGCCATGACAAGAAAGCCTACACCTACAGCAAGAAAGGCGGCATCGATCCGCGCTTCCTGCTCTCCATCGTGGATGAATACGGAACCATTGATAAGAAGAAAGCCATGGACTCCGGCTATCAAGTGGACGATGGCGACAAGTGGATCGAGTTCGAAGGCGATGTACTCATTCCTGCCGCGCTTGAAGGTCAGGTGAATGCTGAAACCGTGCAGAAGGTTTCGAAGAGCGTTCGCATCGTTGCCGAAGGTGCGAATGGTCCCACCACGCCCGAAGCCGATGAAGTCTTCAAGAAGAACAAAGTCTTCAACATCCCAGACTTCCTGTGCAATGCGGGCGGCGTGACCACCTCCTACTTTGAGCAGGTGCAGAACGACGCCAACTATTACTGGGAACGCGATGCTGTGTTGCGCCGCCTCGATGTAAAGATGACCTCCGCTTTCAATGCTGTGCTCGAACGCAGTGAAAAAGAAAAGGTCTACATGCGCGATGCCGCCTACATGGTTGCCATCGATCGTGTGGTCAAGGCGATGGAACTGCGCGGCTGGTTGACGGGTTCGGCGTAAGAGATAGTGAATAGAAAATAGAGAATAGTGGACTTGTCGCAAGACGAGTCCACTATTTTTTTATCGCTTCTTTCTTAGCCGACGCCTGCTTCTGTTTCCTGAGAGAGACTCTTCCTTTGGCTTTTGATACAATCACCCCGAACCTATTCACTATTCCCTAATCACTAATACCTATTTCCCGAGGCACTTATGTCCAAACAAACGTTCAAATGGGATGATCCCTTTTTGCTCAATGACCAACTGACCGATGAAGAACGTATGATCCGTGATACAGCGCGCAAGTTCTGTCAGGACAAGCTTATGCCGCGCATCCTCGAAGCGAATCGACATGAAATCTTCCACCGCGAGATCATGAACGAAATGGGCGCGATGGGATTCCTCGGCTCGACCATCCCTGAAAAATATGGCGGCTCTGGGTTGAATCACGTTGCCTATGGTCTGATCGCCCGCGAAGTAGAGCGCGTGGACAGCGGCTATCGCTCTGCCATGAGCGTGCAATCATCCTTGGTGATGTACCCCATTTATACGTATGGCACCGAAGAGCAGCGCAAAAAATATCTTCCCAAACTCGCCAGCGGAGAATGGGTGGGCTGCTTCGGGTTGACAGAACCCAATCACGGCAGTGACCCTGCCAGCATGGAAACCAAAGCCAAGAAGGTAGATGGTGGTTACATCCTGCATGGCAACAAAATGTGGATCACGAATTCACCGATTGCCGATGTCTTTGTTGTATGGGCAAAACTCGATGGAGAAATCCGCGGCTTCGTTTTGGAGAAAGGCATGAAAGGTTTGTCCGCGCCGAAGATCGAAGGCAAGTTCAGTCTGCGGGCGAGTGCCACAGGCGAGATCGTAATGGATGAAGTATTCGTTCCAGAAGAAAACATCTTCCCCGAAGTGAAGGGACTGAAAGGTCCGTTTGGGTGTTTGAACAAGGCACGTTATGGCATTGCCTGGGGAACTCTCGGCGCAGCAGAATTCTGCTGGCACGCGGCGCGTCAATACACATTGGATCGTCCGCAATTCGGTCGTCCGCTGGCGGCGAATCAGATCATGCAGTTGAAGCTGGCAAATATGATGACGGAAATTACATTGGGGTTACAGGGAGCGTTAAGAGTCGGGCGTTTGATCGATGAAGAAAAATCCACGCCTGAGATGATCTCACTCATCAAACGTAATTCCTGCGGCAAAGCTTTGGATATTGCCAGAATGTCTCGTGATATGCACGGCGGCAACGGCGTTTCAGATGAGTATCACGTCATTCGGCATGTGATGAATTTGGAAGCGGTCAATACGTATGAAGGCACACATGATATCCATGCATTGATTCTTGGCAGGGCACAGACGGGGTTGCAGGCGTTTTCGTAGCTTTTTCGGTATGGTAGAATTCCTGAAAATCGGATTTTCCGGTTTTCAGGAGTATTTTATGACAAAAGTTCAAATTCGCAGTAAAGGAACAATCACATTCCCCGCCAACCTCCGTAAGAAGTACAGAATGGAGGAAGGTGAGGTTTTTCGATTGATTGATGTGGGGGATGGTTCTTTCTTTCTTGTGCCAATGGAAAGCAAGGTTATGAAGAGTGCTGACAAAGTGGCAAAGAAGATCAACGATGCCAACGTTTCCTTGGAAGAGTTACTTGAAACATTGGACGAAGAACGACACAACTATTACAAAGAAAACTATGTCAAAGATTAAAGTGTTTTTGGATAGCAGCGCAATTATTGCCGGTGTTATATCAGACTCAGGTGCTGCACGTGTGCTTTTAGTTATGTCTGAGAACGGTCAGATCGAAACATTTATCAGTGAACAGGTGATTGCGGAGAGCGAGAGATCAATTGCTAAAAAGGTCCCGGGCGCTTTGCCTGATTTTCGTCAGACTCTCAAAGATGCAACACCAAAAGTCCTTCACAACCCAACTCAAGAAGAAATTGAAAAAAACTTATATCTCATTGCTGACCCGGATGATGTCCCAATATTGCTTGCTGCTATGAAGGCTCATGTGGATTATCTGGCTACCCATAATCGTAAACATTTTCTTGAAGACCCCAAGGTAGCTGAGAGGTCGGGGATTAAGATTGGAACACCTGGGGATGTGTTGGCATGGATACGGGAAAATTTGAAATCTGAGTAAATTACCCCCTAAAACCAGACCTCCGAGTTCTGCAAGAACTCGGAGGTCTTTTTCTTTTACGGTTCGATCGGGTAGCCCGCGTCCACCCAGGCGGCGAGTCCGCCGAGGAGGGCGTCTACTTTTTCATAGCCGTTGTTCAAGAGGAGGAACGCCGCACGGGCGCTCGTGTGTTCATTTTGTCAGGTACAGTAGGTGATGATCCACTGGTCTTTTTCGAGCGAGAGTTTATCAATGTTGACCTCGAAATTTCCCAATGGAATGGACATGGCACCCGCAGCATGCCCCGTAGCATATGAGTCTGCGCTTCTCACGTCGACGAGGATGGCTTGACCGGAGTCGATGGCGGCTTTGGCATCGCTGA
>JAFLCF010000357.1 GCA_017303735.1 Anaerolineae bacterium | reverse complement strand
CCAAGCATTGATTACATCGAACGCGCCTACGACGACGCGAAGTACGGGCAGATTTCCAAGCGCCCCTATCTCGACATGATCTTCCCCTCGATGATCGATCCCGACATGGCACCTCCCGGACATCACGTGATGTCTTGCTTCGTGCAATACGCGCCCTACGATCTCGAAGGCGGTTGGACAGACCAACGCCGCGACGAACTCGGCGAAGCGGTCATTGCCACCATCGAACAATACGCGCCGAACATCCGCGAGTGCATCGTGGGCATGCAAGTCATTTCACCGAAAGACATCGAACGCATCGCGGGCATCACTGGCGGCAACATCTTCCACGGCGAACTGCTGCTGCATCAAATTTTCTTCCTGCGTCCCACCCCGCAATGGGCAGACTTCCGCACCCCGCTCAAAGGCTACTACTTCGGCGCGAGCGGTGCACACCCCGGCGGCGGTGTGATGGGCGCGCCCGGCATGTTGGCGGCAAAAGAAATGTTGAAGGATGGATTTTAGAAAGTGGAAAGTGGATGAAAACCCCGCTTCTTTCTTAACTGGAAGTTGATTCTGCAAAATGGAGTTTTGTCTGCCCTTTGGGTTTGTTTTAGGAAAAATAAATGAAGTTTCCTAATTGGTTACTTACTATTCTTTTTGTATTTGGCGGCGGAATAATTGGCTTATTAATCGCCTTAAATACTTTTCCAAAACCAAAATGGGACAAACTAGTTATCCCATCAAATCAAAAAGATCTGGTTGAGATTTTATTTATTGATCATAATGACTTTGAAGAAGTACAAAATGATGTCATTTATGTTAAATCAAAAACTGGTGATGTTTACTCAATTCAATACAGTGAGTGGAGTTTACTTCCATCATTGCCGGACAAACAAATAATCCAGAAGATCAATGTCAGTGATGCAAATATCAATTCCCCGATTGTTGCCACTACCCTTGACCATCAGTTTTATCAATTTGATGGTTCGGCTTGGATTTTAATTAGTGAATTTAAAGAACATCACTGGAAAGGTGAAGTTGAGCAATGTATAAAGCCTGATTATTGGCGACATACGCCACCTGTTGGAGAAAATGCAATTGACAGCAACGGCGTTGTTTTTGAACATACTATTAGTGGTTTTTTCAAATGTTCTATCTTATATGAAGACGGGCACTTAGAAGTTTGGAGCCGTGCTTCATCAGGTCTTTTCATCCTTTGGACGGCACCACTTTACAGTGGTATAGGAATAATAAGCGGAAGCCTTCTAAGTTTTATTGCTTGGCGTTACAGAAAATCTCGATCTAATAAGGAATTATTATGACTTCTAATCACTACGACACCATCATCATCGGCGCGGGGCATAACGGACTCGTTGCCGCCGCATATCTCGCAAAACAAGGTAAAAAAGTTTTGGTTCTCGAACGCCGCGCCATCGTTGGCGGTTCGGTGGTGACCGAATCTTTTGGCGACGGTTTCACCGTCGATTCGGTTTTCACAGGCGGCAGCCTCCGCCCTGATATTGTGAAAGACTTGAAATTATCGCTTCCCGAAGTCAAAGAGAAACCGGCTTTTATCTCTTTACAACCCGATGGAAATCACCTCACGCTTGACGCCGAGTCCATCAAACGCATCTCCGAAAAAGATGCAGCACGTTTCCCTGAATTCGTACGCTTCATGGATAAATGCGCAAGCATCCTCGATACAGCATACGCCACCATCATGCCGCGCCTGCCGATGAACTTCGGCATCCGCGAAGGCTATGGCTTGCTTGAACTCGGTCTCGAATTGAAACTCGCCGGGCGAAAGGACATGCTCAACTTCATCCGCGCCTTGCCAATGACCGCACAAGAACTCGTGGAAGAATATTTTGAATCTGATATCGTCAAAGCCGCGATTTGCGCTGTTGCCATTCACGGCTCGACACTCGGACCAATGGGCGCAGGCACCGGCTACACCCTCATTCACAATTGGATGAATCGCGGCGGGCTGGCTCACAAGAATGTCGGCAAAGCAGGCGAGATCACAAGTGCTTTAGCGAATGCGGTCAAAGCCTTTAGTGGTGAGATCAGAACCGAGACAGAAGTAACAAGCATCCGAGTGGAAGGGCAGGTGGCGAAGGGCGTTGTGCTTGCAAATGGCGAAGAAATTTCTGCGAACCAAATCTTCTCCGCCGCGGACCCGAAACACACTTTGTTAAAACTCGTCGGCGCGCAAGACCTGCCGCCCGAATTCGTCTGGCACACCCAATCCATCAAAATGCGTGGATCGGTGGCGAAGATCCACTTGCAGACGAATGGCAACCATGGAATACCAGAAGGAACTCTGGTTGTTGCTCCTTCAATCAAGTATTTAGAAAAAGCCTACGACGCGACCAAGTACGGCGAGATTTCCGAAAAACCGTATCTTGAAGTCACGACTTCGGGAAATACTGTTTCTATCCACTTCCAATTCGCACCGTACTCTTTGAGAAATAGTGAGTGGAAAGTGGAGAGTGCGAAGGTTGCTGAACTCGCAATCAAGACATTGGAAGATTACTTCCCCGCACTTCACGCATCACGCATCACGCATCACGTTATCACTCCTCTCGACCTCGAATCCACCTACGGTCTCACCGAAGGCGACCTCAACCACGGTCAACTCATGCTCGATCAGTTCCTCTTCATGCGTCCGATACCGGGCTGGTCGAATCACAAAACGCCCATTGATAACCTTTATCTCTGCGGCAGCGGAGTCCACGGCGGGGGCGGAGTCAGCGGCGTCGCGGGACGGAATACGGCAAAGTCTTTGAAATAAAAAGAAGGTCACGCTTGAAGCGTGACCTTCTTTTTTTACTTGCCTGCCAACTTAATCGCCACTTCGATCTTCCACTTCGATTTGCGTGGTTCGACACTTGGGTCGGTGAGATAGGTTTCATAGCGACCTGCAAAATTATCACCTTGATCGGTATCCCAACGGTCAAAGTCCATGCCTTGGGCGCGCACCCATTCGATCAAAGCTCTGTTTCCTGAAATACCGCCGCCCGAAAAAATGAGGCTTGCATATCGCCCGGCTGGGATAAAGTCCGATTTGACGTTGCCATCAT
>JAFLCF010000356.1 GCA_017303735.1 Anaerolineae bacterium | reverse complement strand
TCGCGAACCCCGGCGATTTCACACTCGAACCGGTGCAATCCAGCTTTGGCTTCCACATCATTCAATTGATCGGCAGACAAGACCGCCCTTTGAATGCAGAAGAATTCCAAACTGCTCAAGACAGCGCCTTCCAAGCCTGGCTGACCACAGCCCGCGATGAAGAATACACCGTTGAGACCTTTGACGTTTGGAAGCAGCGCGTCCCCACCGAACCGAACTTCATCACCGTTGCCACCAAAGAAGCCAGCGTCGGTCAGACCGCCCAAGCCGAGCAACTCTCCACCCTCGAAGCCTCCAACGACGCCACTCAAACCGCTGCTCCATAAAGAGCAAGCAATAATAAGTAAGAGTAATAAGAACCCCGCTCCAGAAATCTGGAGCGGGGTTTTCTATACCTCGTCGAAGATAAACCAAGAAATGTTTGTCTGAAGTTTTAACGGTTGGCGTTGCCACGTTTCTTAACCACAACATTCCTTGCAAGGGTCTTAAATCGCTCTCCATCTGCCTGCACCACCGTAATGGTGACCTCACCCGTCTTACTCGTCTTTATATCGCGGACAGTCCCCGATTTGCCCGCATGCGTTCCCTTAACCACTTCGCAGTGGTCGCCGTCTTTGAGTTGGGTTGATGAGATTTTTCCCATCATGTTTTCTCCTTTAATTGGAATCGACAAGCGAGGTCGATCATCAATTGCTTATCTTGATCATTTAGAAAAGAGCGATGAGTTATTGTCATTGAAGGTTCCATTTTTGATGAAACTAATTCCCTATGAGTTTGTAGAATAGTTTCACTCAATCATTTTTCTTAAAAACTCTACGATAAAATCTGGCATCCACATATTCCATCTAGGTATGATATTAATAAAAGATAGAAGCCATGTAATAGCCACACCAAAAATAGTACATGCTAATGTTATGATACCACCTGAAACTAACATAGTCCAAGCATCATTATGAGTAGCGACTACACTTGCGACGAGAACAGAATCATCCTCCGTTGAACGACCAAACCTGTAGTCTACTGCGCCTTGACCCGAAACAGCCATACCAGAGATAGAATGAGTAGCCCATATAGGCGTACAATGGATTTCTTTAATTTGTTCATTCTTTCCATCTTCATATTTAACCATAATGATGTGTTCATGACTATTATCAATCGTCCTAACAGACAACAAAAAATCTACTCTTTCTCCCGGAGCATATGGTCTATACCATCTAAATTTCCTAGATATGGTTCTCCACCTCCCAAGCGGCTTTGCATCATATTCAAAACGTCCTTTGTAAATCCCGCGATTGAAAGTTGGCATGCAAACTAAACCCTTCTATTTTTAATAAGAATCTCTATCTCTTCCTTCTATTTTCTTCTTATCTCGAATTTGTTTCAATGAATTAGCTTTGTAATCCAAGTCGTACAAATAATTCAATAAATCTTCACAAATTTCAATGGCTAGCTTAAGTTCCTCTTGATTTGGCGCACTTAGTTCGTGCGCAGCCTCATTCCCCATGAATCGGATATTATGTAAATTGACAACAATATTTTTCGGAAGGATATTCGCCAGCCCATCAATCTTTTTTTCTAGATTTCCACCTGTAATTTCCTGATCGGAACAAATTCCTTCAATAAGAGCACGAATTCCAATCGCACACAACATGGGCATTTCGTCGTTAAAAGCTTTAACTGTCTCTTCATAGATCTTACTTAAAGCATCAGATAGTTGCTTAAAAGGTTTAGAGCGTATGCTATTTTTATTTCGTTTAGGATAATACAAACTTAAAGTATCTGGGAAAGTAGCAACATATTCTTGCCACATGCGCCGATCATCTTCATCGTCCTCTTCTTCAGAAAAATCGAACAATTCTTCAAAACTATAGTGCTCTAAAGTGCAAGCATCGCAACCAGCGCATTTCCATAATCGGTAGCCATGACTGTCGAGCGTCACGGTAAACACTTCTGTAGTGGACAAATAACATTGTGCGCGTTGGTGATAAAGACAAAGATGATTTGTATCTCGATTGCAATTATTACAATGAATCCTCTGATCTGGTGATATTTCAGTAGGCTTGTTTTCAACTTCAGAAATCCACTTCCGTTTCGTCACTATTAAGTCTTGCATTTCTTTGGGAAAGCTATCAAAGTTTCCATTAATAATTTCCATTTGATTATCTCCAACTTATATCCGACTCTTCTTCACATTATATCGAATCCTTCAACAAAAAAGCCCCACCCCACAAACTGGGAGCGGGACTTTCCATGGTCTATCGTCCGCGGTCCATCGTCCTACCCGCGCTTCAACATATCATCCGTCACCTGATCGAGTCTCAAACTGATGACCTGACTCGCCGAGTCGCGTCCCATCGTCACACCGTAGATGACATCCGCAGCTTGCACGGTATTGCGGTTGTGGGTAATGACGATGAACTGCGTATCCTTGCTCAAGTCCACCAGCAGGTCGCGGAAGCGCCCCACGTTGGCTTCGTCGAGCATCGCGTCCACTTCATCCATCACGCAGACGGGCGTAGGCGACACTTTGAGCAGCGCAAAGACCAACGCGATGGCGGTCAGACTGCGTTCACCGCCGGAGAGCAATGCCAAGCCTTGCTCGCGGCGTCCCGGCAGGCGAGCTTCAATTTCAATACCAGTCTCGACCAAATTCTCAGGGTCGGTCAACGCCAAACGCGCCGAACCGCCACCGAACAGACGCACAAACGTCTCGCGGAATTGCTTATCCACGGCGTCGAAGG
Organism: Anaerolineae bacterium; assembly: GCA_017303735.1. The sequence goes on along the minus strand of JAFLCF010000356.1, from coordinate 359 downwards.
TTTTCACAAATTCCTGCTTGGTCAACTCATCGAGTTCCGCTACCACCTGCTTCAAGTCCGCCTGGGCTTTGTGCAGGTCTTCCACTTGAGTCTTCATGAACTCATAGCGTTCTTTTTCCTGCTCATATTCTGCCTTCGCATCGGGGTTGATCGCACCCATGCGGCGCAATTGAGCGCGGTTATGAGTCAACTGTTCTTCCAAGTCCGGCGCGAGTTCAGTGACGATGGGCAACTGCTCCACCATGCCTTCGATCGGCAGCGGCACAGGTCCCGAAACATCGGCGGCATATTCGAACATCACCAGACCAAAATCGTCGGTGATCTTTTGCTGTAAATTATCGAGCGCTTCCTGCTTGCGG
>JAFLCF010000355.1 GCA_017303735.1 Anaerolineae bacterium | reverse complement strand
TCCGCATCCATCGAAAACATCGAGAACTTGCGGCGGCGGAGGCGGTCAATACAATAGTGCGCCGCGATCGAGAGCAACCAGGTCGGGAAGGGGCGTTTTTGGTCATACCTGTGCAAGTGTTGGTACGCGCGCAAAAACGTCTCCTGCGCAGCGTCTTCCGCGAGTTCGGGTTCACCTAACATGCGGTAACACAGGTTGAAAACGGGGGTTTGGTAGGTTTCTACGAGTTTGGTAAATGCCTCGTCATCACCTTGTTGCGCCTGGGCGACCCAGGTCTGTTCTTCGTTCACGTTTCTCCTCGGGAAGGCTTTCTACCTTCTCTTACGCATTCACTAGAGGAAAGGTTTCAAAAATTTGACTGTACAAATACGCCGCCCTTTGGACTTATCTCACCTATTAGCATACTCCAAACTGCCTGGTACGACGCACTTAATGACTGTGCCCGCTTCCTTCTGGACCGAGAACCTGTTCCCACTTCCCGAGCGAATCTACCCGTTGAGCGAAGAAGATGGCAATGGCAGTTGTGGTCGGCACGGCGGCGATCAGCCCGAGTGAGCCGACCAGGGTTCGTACGATCTCTTCCGCAATAAATGAGAAGTTGACGATATACCCATAGTCGCCTTGCCCAAGCGAGAACATCAACAGCATGGGGAGCGAGGCTCCAGCGTAGGCTAAGACTAACGTGTTCACAGTAGCAGCCACATGGTCCTGACCGATGCGCATGGCAGCCCCATAGAGACCACCAAAGCCGAGGCTTGGATTCGCATGCTGAAGTTCAAAAACAGCTGAGGCTTGAGTCGTCACCAAATCATCCAACACGCCGAGCGCACCGATGATCAAGCCGCCGAGGAAAAGTCCGCGCAGGTTGATGGGTGTTTCGCTGATCTGCATCAGGAACATCACGTTCTCGTCGCCGGAACCATTGAGTTTTGCAAAGACCACGAACAGACCTGCCAATGCGCCTGTGATGAGCAAAACCAACACCATGCTGATAACTGCGGCATGCGTTTTGAGCGTCCAGCCGTAGGTGAGGTAGAGCGAGACTGCCAAAAGAATGATCGAGCCAATGATGCTAATGGTCAGCGGATCTTCGCCCGCGAGGATGTGCGGAATGATGTAACCAATGATGATGTATAAACTGAATGCCATGCTCAACATGGCGCGCACCCCCTTCCATTGGCTGATGAGGATGATGGCAATGGCAAAGAAAAATGCCAGCCACAAAATCGGCGTGGTGCGGACGTAATCTACAAAATAGGCATTGACCACATTATCCGGCGTCTTGGAGATGGTGACGATGATTTTATCGCCGGGCTTGAGCAAATAATCATCCGAGCGGACTTGTCGCCTGCCGTAATCAATTTCCATCACGATGCCTTCGTAGGCACCTTCGAGGATATTGATCCGCGCGATCTGATAGGTTTGCAGGCTTTCGCCAAGCTGAATCTCTCCCTCTTCAATGATCTGAGTCACCTCCGCCCGCACCGTATCCGCACCGAACGTGGCGAAACCGTCACCGGGCAGTTCGGCTTTGTTGAGAAGCGTATAAGCCGTTACGCCAATGAGTAATAGAAAAGGAAAGAGCCATGAAGTTTTTTTCATGGCTCTGATTATAAACCGACGATGGACGACGGACGATTGACCATCGTCTATCGTCCGCGGTCTATCGTCCGTATGGATACCAATAACTCTTATCTTCCATATTGAAATCCCAATGGACGTGTTTCGTCTCGCGGAATTGTTCCAAGCCTTCCTCGCCGAGTTCACGTGCGCCGCCTGAGTATTTCATCCCACCGAACGGACCGGCATAATGGTCGGTGAGCGGGTCGTTGATCCAGATCGTCCCGGCTTTTACGTCGTCGAAGAATTGTTTGATCTTTTTAGCGTCATTGGAGATGAGTACTGCTCCCAAACCATACTGACAGTCATTGGTTAACTTCACGGCTTCGTCAAAGGTGGTGTACTCCATGATCGGCACAGCAGGACCGAAGGTCTCATCGCACATGATGACCATCGAATGGTCCACGCCGGAGAGCACGGTGGGTTCGTGGAAGAAGCCTTTGCTTAATTGAGCGGGTCTTCCGCCGCCGACGAGAATTTTTGCGCCATGTGCTTTTGCATCGGCAATGTGACTTTCAAATTTGGCACGGTAGGTTTCGCCGATCATCGGTCCCATGTCGGTGGTGGGTTCGAGACCCGACCCAAGCCGCAGAGTTTTGACGTGTTCCACGATGGCTTCGGTGAATTTTGATGCGCCCCGCCTTGGGATGTAGACTCGCTCCGTCGATGTGCAAACCTGCCCGGCGTTGATAAGAGCCGCGTATGCCACGGCTTTGGCAGCGATCTCTGGGTCTGCATCCTCGGCAATGACGGTTGCATCCTTGCCGCCCAATTCCAGATGCAGTTTCTTCATCATTGGCGCGGCGATGGAAGCGATCTTCTGACCCGTGGCTAAACTTCCAGTAAACGCGATGACGGGCACATTGGGGTGCTTCACCAACGGCTCGCCGGTTTCCAAACCATAGCCGGTGACCACGTTCACCACACCAGCAGGGAGGTGGTTGAAACAATGTTCAGCCATATAAAGCGCGGTGAGCGGAGTCATTTCAGAAGGTTTGATGACAACCGTATTTCCAGCCGCAAGCGCGGGTGCGACTTTCCATGCCATGAGCAAGAGCGGGAAATTCCACGGCACGATGCAGCCTACCACGCCATACGGTTCTTTTATGATGAAGTTAAATTGCGAAGGGGTTGCCGGGGTCAGCACACTTCCGCGATGGTGCCTCCCCAATTCAGCGTAATATCGAAAGGTGTTCATCACCCATTCGAGTTCTTCTTCGTTCTCAGAAATGGGCTTGCCTTGTTCAAGAGTCAACAAGCGGACTATTTCTTCGCGATGGGCATGGACTTTCTCCGCGACTTCATGCAGAAGATTTGCGCGCTCAAAGGAACCCATTTTCCTCCACGCCTCAAACGCGGACCTCGCAGCTTGTACCGCCGCTTCGATATCTTCCGGCGTCCCACGCGGGACACTGTCTATGATCTCTTCGGTGGCAGGGTTCTGAACTTCAATGGCTTCTTTGGCTTGTCCATTTGTAAATTTGCCGTTGATGA
>JAFLCF010000354.1 GCA_017303735.1 Anaerolineae bacterium | reverse complement strand
GATTAATGTCTGCTGTTAATTTTTAAGAATGTCTTATTTCTTCTCTACAAACTTAATTGCCCTAAATTGTACTCAGTTGAAGCATGATCACCCAAGCATTATCTTCGGACGATATTGCAGCGCCTCCGCTAGATGCGGGGACTGGATCTCTTCGCTGCCAGCCAAGTCAGCAATCGTACGCGATAACTTGAGGATGCGGTGATAAGCGCGTGCCGACAAATTGAGTTGACTCATCGCCGCTCGCATCAGACTCTGACCTTCGGGCTGGAGTTGGCAAAATTGCCTGACCTCGCCGATGCGCATATCTGCGTTACAAACGATATTGGATGATTCGTTATTCGAATTTCGAATACTCGAATATCGTTGTGTTTGAATATCTCTTGCAGTTTGCACGCGCTTGCGGATGGTCTCACTGGATTCACCGAGTTTGTTGCCGCTGAGCTTTTCATAGTCCACACGGGGGACTTCGATGTGGATGTCGATGCGGTCAAGGATGGGACCAGAGATGCGTTTTTGGTATTTGGTGACCGTGGCTGGGGCACAGGTACAAGGTTTTAGTGAATCTCCAAAATAGCCGCACTGACAGGGGTTCATGGCAGCAATCAGTTGAAAGTTTGCAGAAAACGTTAATGAGCCTTTGGCGCGGCTAATTGTGACAACTTTATCTTCCATTGGCTGGCGCATCACTTCTAGGACTCTCGTTCCGAATTCGGGAAATTCGTCGAGGAATAAAACGCCGCGATGGGCGAGGGAGATTTCGCCGGGTTTGGGGATGTTGCCGCCGCCGACGAGACCGGCATGAGAGATGGTGTGATGTGGTGAACGAAACGGACGATGCTTGATGAGCGGAGTCCCTGCAGGGAGTTGGTCTGCTACTGAATAAATTCTTGTGACATCCAATGATTCTTCGATGGACATTTCTGGCAGGATGCCGGGCATGGCACGAGCCAATAATGTTTTGCCTGCACCGGGCGAGCCGACGAGAAGACAGTTATGCCCACCTGCGGCAGCGACTTCGAGCGCGCGTTTGACGTGTTCCTGTCCTTTAATTTCGGCGAAGTCGGTGGGAATGAAGAGTGGTTCGACGGAGTCGTTTGAGGGGAGATAAGGTTGAATGAGATGCCGACCAGACAAATGGTCGTAGAGATGCGCAAGCGATTTGACGGGAAAAACTTCAAGGTCAGGAATCAAAGCCGCTTCACCGGCATCCACTTCGGGGACGAACATCCGCTTGAATCCATTGGCGCGGGCGGCGGCGGCCATGGGCAAAACTCCGCGGGTATGCCGAACGACGCCATCGAGTGAGAGTTCGCCGACGAACATGGCACCTTCAATGGTTTCTTGCGGAAGGAACCCGGCGAGGATGACGACGCCTAATGCAATCGGAAGATCGTAGGCGGGACCTTCTTTGCGAATGGCGGCGGGGGATAAGTTGACGACGATGCGATGACGCGGAAAATTGAGCCCGGCATTTTTGACGGCGGTTTGCACGCGTTCACGGCTTTCTTGAACGGCGGCATCGGGCAAGCCAACAATGACGACGGCGGGGAGACCGTTGGTGTAATCTACTTCCACTTCGACGATGACACCTTCAAGACCCACTACGGCGCATGAATATACTCGAGAGAGCATATGGTTATTTTATCACTAAGACCTGACAGGTCTTAAGAACCTGTCAGGCTTATTTTATATACTTGCGGGTTGGGGTGCAGGTAAACGCCTCTCAAGCAAGACATAAACGATCAACATCAAGAGTGAGGTAAAGCCGAAAAATGCGTACATGGCTGCGCCGCCCACCTGCTCGAGCAGAATGCCGCCGATGAATCCGCCGCCCGCAGAGCCGAAGCCAAAGACCGCCGCACCAAAGACAGCTTGTGTGGTGGCGCTCAACCCGGGAGGTGCGTTCTCATTGATATAAGAAACGCCAGCCACCCAAAGCGCTGCAAACGTAAAGCCGTTGATCAATTGAAACCAAAGGATGCCTGCCGTGGTTTGGAAGAGGGCATAAAAGAATAAGCGAATGGTCACGGCAGACATGGAAAGGATCAACAACCCATGCGGCTTAAGCTTGTTCAATAGACGGTTCCCAAAGAAAAGAACCGGCAACTCAGAAATGGTGGCAATCGCAAGCGCAACCCCAAGTAAAGATCCGCCAATTCCTAACTCTGCCAGATATGGACCTAAATACACATTGATCGCCATCAAGCCCATACCCGAAACAAAGGCAGTGACTAAAAAGAGCACCATGCGCCGGTTCGAGAAGAGTTCGCGCATTCCGCTTTTAAGCGAGACCGTCTGTTGCACATGGTTGTATTTGAATTGCTGGCTGATTAAAAAACCAATGAACATGATCGCCGCATACGACCAAAATGCCCAATTCAACCCGAAACGCTCAATGACAATGCCCGCAATGGGAGCAATGAAACCCCAGCCGATGGTTCCGCCCGCGCGGATGCGACCATACATGTTTTGCTGGTCACCGAGCATGGTCATGGTGGCAGAGTCCGCAAAGGAGTTGACAGGTGCGATCATGAATGAATAAAGCGAGACGATCACAAACACGGCGCTGATCGTCTTAAGCAGTGGGTAGGTCATCACCAAGCCGATGGAAACGAGCAGGGTAATGCTCATCACCAACCGATGACGACGCGACACGTCCGCGAGACCCGTCCAAAACGGTGCGCCGACCAGCGAGATCAACGGCGAGATCGCCGAAAGCAGCCCGATCTGTGTGCCAGTGAAACCCAGGCTTTGATAATACAAAACAACATAGGGGAAGAAACAGGCATTTGCCCCAAAATACAAAAGATAGAACAGAAAGGGATGTACTTTTTTCATGATGAGAGTCATTATACAAGCAAAAAGAGCCGGGCATTTGCCCGACTCTTTTCTTGTTACCAGTTAATTGCTTTTAGTCCAACAGGTCTTTCGGAATATTGCCGCCGTTGGCAGCGATCTGGCGCAGCACTTCCTTGTGCAGCCAGACGTTCATGCGAGCCGAGTCGCTCATCTGGTCGGCAGGGCAGTTAAGTTCTTTTGCCAGTTCTTCGCGGGCTTCGCGGCTGCTGTCGAGTTCGAGCAGTTTGAGCAGGTCTACAATGGAAACCTTCCAATTGA
>JAFLCF010000353.1 GCA_017303735.1 Anaerolineae bacterium | reverse complement strand
CGTAATAGAGTTCGACACCGTTAGCATGGACTTTAGGCATAGTCAGAACATCCTGTAGTTATGCTAGGTTAACGTATGGCTGTTACACGCCAGTTACAAACCCCCATTTCGACCACAGATAAACACGTTGCGCCATGTTTATCTGTGGTGGTGAGTGCTTTATGCTTTGAATGCCAAATAGGTCTTTTTTGCTTCGCCTTCTCCGAATTCAACGAAGTCCACGCTCAAGGGCGTGCCAACCTTGATCTCAGCAGGCTTCGACATGTCCAGACCGGTGATGCGGGCACTGATGAAGGTGCCCTCCTCAAGCTCCACAATGCCCGAAACATAAGGATTCTTTTTATCGAAGCCCTGCTCCACCATGAAGGTCGGTCCGCTGTAGATGATGGTGAAACCCGCCAGTTTGCCTTTGCCGCTGGCTTCCACCCATTCCATTTCTTCGCTGTGGCACTTCGGGCAGATCGCGCGTGGAGGGGCGTACACGCTACTGCATTGCATGCATTTCACGATCATCAATTTATGCTCGGCAAGATATTGATTGAACGCCGCCGCAGTGAACGGGCGGATTGTTGTTACTTCTGCCATGATTAATTCCTCCGCTCAAACACGTGGACGGTGCAAGTGGAACCGGTCGCGCCGACGTTGTGAGTCAATGCCAGTGAGACATCGCCATCGACCTGCCGCGCCTCTGCCTGACCCTGCATCTGCTTCCACACTTCGACAGCTTGTGCCACACCGGAAGCGCCGACGGGATGTCCCTTCGCTTTCAGTCCACCCGAGGTATTGATGGGCTTTGCACCGTTGCGGGCAGTCATGCCGTCTTCAGCAGCTTTGAAGCCTTCACCTGGAGCAAAGAAACCGAGGTCTTCGCTGGCGATCACTTCGGCGATCGTGAAGCAATCATGCACTTCCGCAATGCGGATGTCTTTTGCGGTCACGCCTGCCATTTTGTAAGCATTCGCCGCCGCAGTCTTCGCGGCAGGGATGCTGGTCAGCGACGGGCGGTCATGCAACGCCGAGCCTGAAGCCTGCGCTGAACCGATGATGTGAATCGGATGGTCGGTAAATTCATGAGCAATTTTTTCTGCCACAAGCAGGACTGACGCCGCACCGTCAGAGACAGGCGAGCAATCGAACAAACGCAGCGGGTACGCAATCGTCGGGTTGCCTGATTCGTCGTGGAGAAAATCCCAGATATTCGCCCAGGTTGGGGCGGGCTTCCCCTTTTTGAGCGCAGCCGCGACGCGTCCTTCCATCCATGTTTGAATGGTGACACCGAATTGCGCATTCGGGTTGAGCGCGGCATTGTCGTGGTTCTTGATCGCCACGTTCATGAGGTGCTCAGACTTCATGCCATACTGAGCCATATACGCGGACGCCATCGCGGCATAGAAGCCGGGGAAGGTGAAGCCCGCGGGAATTTCAAAGGGAACGTCGGCTGCGGTTGCCAACGCTTCGGTGACAGCCGCAGTGTTGAGCGCGGTCATCTTCTCCGCGCCGCCGACGAGGACAACATCCGCCATGCCAGAGGCAATCGCCATCACACCCTGACGAAGTGCCACACCGCCAGAGGCACAGGCATCTTCGACGCGAGTGGCAGGGACAGGCAGCAGACCGACCGAGTCCGCGAGGATAGGCGCGATGTGCGCCTGATGTTCAAACTGGTCACTAGAAAAATTGCCAATGTACATGGCATCGATTCGGGATGGATCCAAGCCCTTATCCACAGATTTGGTCATCGCCTTGTAAGACTCAACGAACAGGTCGCGTGAGTTCTTCTCAGCAAACGCACCAAACTTCGACATCCCCGCGCCAACCATGGCTACCCCGCGCGGGAGGGACTTTACTTTAGGCATTACGCCTCCTTATAGTGGATGGTGAACAGTGGGTAGTGGTTAGTGAGTTTTTTCTGCCCACTTTCCACTACCCACTACACACTATTTAAGAACTTTTCCAAACGCCTTCATAAACTCTTCAGGCTTCTCCACGTAGGGAGTGTGACCCGTATCGGCGATGACGACTTCTTCAAATGAGCCACCTTGCGCGGCATATTTTTCAAGCAGACTGCGGGTTTGTCCCACCATCGGCTGAGGCGGATAGACTTCTTCGCCGGGCCAGCCGGGGACGTAGCCCAGCTTGCCGAGTGTGCCGAAATCAAAGAACGAGTTATCTGAGACGATCATGTCTGAATCGCCGCGCACCCAAAGGATGAAAGGCTTATTCGCCGCGCCGACAAAGTTCTTTACGCTGTCACCCACATACTTGGGCGAAAGCGCATTGATGGGACCGAACTTGCCAGGCGCGACATTGGGCCAATTGCCAGAAGGAACGAAATCGCCGGGGTATTTCTGGTCACCGATCTTTTCGGTCATGAGCGAGGAAAGCAAATCTTCTTCACGGGCTGGGACGAAAGGCGGCTTCCAGTAGAAGCTGTTCATCACCACACGCGGCGAGGCTTGCGGGTTATCACTGGAGCGGTCACCCGCTGCAATCAATTTCGGGAATTCGGGATTAACTACACCGCCGCCTGAACCGGCAAAGTCATCGTAGCAGGGTGTGCCGTCCAAATCTTTTGATCCGCCGAAGCCGTAGATCGAGCCGGGGTTGACGACGGTTCCGCTTAAGACGCGTCCACTCAGTGAGCCGACCAAGCCGAACACGATCGTGCCACCCATCGAGTGACCGACCACATGAGTCTTTTCAACTTTCAAAGCATCGAGCAAGGCTTTGATGTCATCGATCCAATCGCCCATGCCGCGGGTGGCATCGATCAACTTGTCTTCGGTATCGCCATAGCCGCGCAAATCGGGCGCAATGCCGCGGAAGCCCGCAGGCAATTTGAGCATGATCTCTTCCCAATACGAAGCGGAAGACGCATTGCCATGCACGAACAAAACCGGCGTGCCGTTCTCAGGTCCGCTGAAGAGGACGTGCTGTTTCAAGCGAGGGGTATCAACAACCTTGGATGTGATACCGGGTAAAGTTGGGACTGTTGCCATATTAATCTCCTTTGGTATATTGGTCGCGCAATTCGCGCTTGAGTATTTTCCCTGCAGCAGAAATGGGCAGGGCTTCCATGAAACTCACAGACTTGGGGACTTTATATTTTGCCAATCGCTCTGTCATAAATTTCAATAAGTCATCCTCCGTC
>JAFLCF010000352.1 GCA_017303735.1 Anaerolineae bacterium | reverse complement strand
CCCATTTTTTATCGATCTCGGTCGCGAGTTCGCGCAGTGCAAACAGATAGCCAATGCCCTTGGTCTGGTCGTTGATGTAGCCCGTGCCGCCAAACTGCGAGCGCAGGCGCATGTTCGCAAAGCGGTGCCCCGCAGGCGCCAAGCCCGATTCCAAGCCCGCCTTTTCTTCCATCACAATTTGCTTGAGGCGTTCCTTGTTGTCAAACTTCACGGTCAGCAGGACATCGCGCAGGATGCTCAACATCTCGTTGGCTTGACTCATAGTGGACTTGCCGCGGATGGTGAGATACGCACGGCTCTCTCTTGACCCTTGCAGGGTTGCTGTGACCGATGAGCCGTAGATTCCGCCGGTGCTTTTCCCGATCCGCTGCGACAGTTTGACGTAGTCTTCGGCTTCGGTGCCCACCTCGAACAGTGCGCGGGCAAAGACTTCCGTCAGCGGCAGGAGTTCCTGCGGCATGGCGCGCATATCAAACGCAAGGTCGAGATAGACAATGCCGTTGGTGAAGATGTCGTGATACAAGACCTTTGAGTCTTGCACTTGAATTTCTTCGATCGGAATTGTTCGGGCTTGCTTATCCAGATCTTCCAAATCTAAGACAGGGAGTTTGGCAACGTCTTCGGGGTTATCAGGAGTTTCCTGACGGATTTTTAACTTCTCGGTATTTTCAATATGCTTGTGGATGTCATCTTCGCTCATGGTCTTTCTGGCAGAATCCAGCCTGAGCGTTTCCTCCGCTTCGAGGCGCTGAGCCAGTTCCACGTCAGGCGTGAGGCGAATGACCGTGCGGTGGATGTTATCCAGCAGGTGAGTCTGAATCATCTTTTCAAAGTAGCGTGAGTCGGCGGCGAGTCGATTCTTGATCTCGGCGAGCGGGGCTTCGAAGGCGAGGGTCTTGAAGGCGTCGTCATCGTAGAGCCAAGTGGTGAGGGCGCGCAGCATGATGGCGATGCCGCGTGGGAAGCCGCCGGTGTTGTTTTCGCGCATGGCGAATTCGAGCGTGTTGATTGAGGCGGCGATGGTGTCGGGGTCGATGCCTTCGTTGACGAGTTTTTGCAGGGTGTCGAAGATGAGCGCTTCGATCTTTTTTGCGCTGCGGGCTTTGGTGCCTTTGAGACCCGTGGAGAAGATCATCTCGCGCAAGTCGCTTTCGAGACCAATGCCTGCGAGGTCTTCACCCAAACCCGAATCGGTGAGTGCTTTATAAAGCGGGGAAGCGGGTGTGCCGATTAGCGCGTGTGTGAGGATGCGGAAACTCATCGCCTGTACGGGGTCGGAGGCGTCGGGCAGTTTCCAGTTGACGGTGAGGAAATGTTTTTTGTCGAGGTCTTCGCCTTCGGTGGCTAGGTAGGGGAACTCAAGTTTCTTGGCTTTCTTGAATGGCTTGGCAAGCGGCACCGCCGATTTGACCTTCTTCTTTTTGAACGGCTTGAGATAACCGTCCATCAATTTGAGGCGCGTGTCGGGGTCGTCGTTGCCGTAGAAGAAAATGAACGAGTTGGATGGGTGGTAATACGTCTCCCAAAATGCGAAGAAGTTTTCGTAGGTGAGGTTTGTGATTTCCGCCGGGTCGCCGCCGGAGTCCACGCCGTAGATGTGCTTGGGGAACAGCGACTCGATGATGACCTTGGCGAGATAATTATCGGGCGAAGAATACGCGCCTTTCATTTCGTTGAAGACCACGCCTTTGTACGTCAGCGGCGCGGACGGGTCTTCGATCTCGTAGTGCCAGCCTTCCTGCATGAGAGTCTCTTCTTTGAGCAGGGGATTGAACACCGCATCAATGTAGACATCAATGAGGTTGTAAAAATCTTTTTCGTTCTGGCTGGCAACGGGATAACAAGTCTTGTCGGGGAAGGTGAATGCGTTGACGAAGGTTGCCAGTGAGCCTTTGAGCAATTCCACGAACGGTTCCTTGACCGGGTATTTTTCCGAGCCGTTCAGCACGGAATGTTCAAGGATGTGCGCCACACCGGTCGAGTCTTTGGGCGTGGTGCGGAAGTTGATACTGAATACTTTGTTCTCGTCGTCATTGATGACCGAGAGCAAGCGCGCGCCGGTACGTTTGTGTTCCCACAATTGCACCAGCGAGTTGATCTCGGGGATTTGTTGTTCTTTGATAAGGCTGAAAGATTTGGTCATAGTTTCCTTTTAGGTAAATGGTAATTACGATTTACTATTTACTTATTTCTCGTTGCTCTTAACTCGCAACTTTCTAAATTTTTCTCGCAGTTCATTGATCGGCTTAAGTGTACCGCGTTCTGAATAAAGCCACATTTCCCAGCCGTTGGCGGGGGCATTTGTCAGTTCGCGAGCCACCATGTGAATCGAGCCGATGAGTTTGCCGCATTTGAGATGTCCATTGGCGAGGATGGTCGCTTCGCGTTTGCCTTTGGCGTATTGAAGTTTTTGCCCTGGCTTGAGATAGCCATTCTCCACCAACGCTCCAAACGGAACTCGTTCCTGGTTGCGCTTCTCGGGCAGATCCAATGCCTCAGCCGGCGCAGACTTGATCGCGTCGATCCGCTTCTGTGCGGCTTTGATGTACTTGGTCTCACGCTCAATGCCGATGAAATTGCGTCCAAGTTTTTTTGCGACGGCTCCCGTTGTGCCGCTGCCAAAGAAGGGATCGAGCACCACGTCACCGGGGTTGGTTGTGGATAGGATGACTCGGTATAAGAGTGCTTCCGGCTTCTGAGTGGGATGAGTCTTCGTCCCGTTGGTTTTGAGGCGTTCTTTTCCTGTCGCCAAAGGGATGACCCAGTCACTGCGCATTTGCAGGTCGTCGTTCAGGGCTTTCATCGCCTTGTGATTGAAGGTGTATTTCGCGCCTTGTTCTTTTTGCGCCCAGAGCAGGGTTTCATGCGCATTGGTGAAGCGCACGCCGCGGAAGTTCGGCATGGGATTGGTCTTGAGCCAGACCACGTCGTTGAGAATCCAGTAGCCCAGGTCTTGCATCACCGCGCCGACGCGATAAATGTTGTGATACGAGCCGATGACCCAGATGGTGCCCGTATCTTTCAAAACCCGTTTAGCTTCGCGTAGCCAATTAGAGGTAAATTCGTCATATTTGGAGAAACTGGAGAACTTGTCCCAGTTATCATCCACCGCATCCACTTTGCTGAGGTCGGGACGGTAGAGGTCGTTTTGCAAT
>JAFLCF010000351.1 GCA_017303735.1 Anaerolineae bacterium | reverse complement strand
GGCTCATACATGCCTGAGTCTTCGAATTACACCATCGAGACTTATGCGCCACTGACACAAGTGTGGACGTGGAAAGTGCCGGAGCGCTATGTCGTTCACGAAGCCTATCTGGAGATCGAAGGCGGTGAGCGCGTGGTGGATTTCAAGGATAATCCGCTGCATATCGTTTCGTATTCTCTGCCAGTTGATAAAGTTTTGAGCTTTGACGAACTGCAACCGCATTTGTATTTCAACGAGAAATTGCCGCACACAATTCCGTGGGTCTTCAAGTATTACGAGCGCAGTTGGGGCTTTTGCTTGCCGAAGAACACCTTCGATAAACTTTCACGAGATAAAAAATACCGTGCAGTTATCAAATGTGAATTCATCACCGACCCGAAGCAGGGATTCAAAGTTGCCACAGCAGTCGTCCACCCCGAAGGCGGACCTAACCCCGAAGCGGGCGAGTTCCTTGTGCAGGCGCATACCTGTCACCCCATGCAGGCAAATGACGACGGCGCGGGCGTGGTTAGCACGATTGAGTTGGCGCGCCGCCTAGCTGAAAAGCCATTGCCGCGCGGCTCGATGAGCGTCCGCTTCTGGTTCGGACCGGAGACCATCGGCACCATTGCATGGCTGGCTCACAACGAGAGTCTGATTCCGAGTCTACGCGGCGGCATTTTCATGGAGATGACGGGGAATCAGAATCAGATCGCTTGGCATCATACCCGCCAACATAATCATCTATTGGATCGCATTACAAATTACGTATTACGAGATACGCTTCACGAAGAACGCGACTTCGCCGCTGCTCCAGCAAATGATGAACGCGTCATCAACGGACCGGGTGTGAATGTGCCATGCATTTCAATCAACCGCTTTCCTTATGATGAGTACCACACCACTGACGATAACCTTGATATCATGCACGAAGATATGCTTGTCGGTGCGGCGCAAACAGCCGAGGACATTATCCGCATCTATGCGAGCAATTACACGCCCAAACGCACATTCCGCGGACCGGTCTTTCTCAGCGGCTATGGTCTCTGGGTAGACTGGCGCGAGAACTGGACGCTGAACCGTGCCATCGAAAAGATCATGATGCGTTTTGAAGGTCAGCATACAATCTTTGAGATCGCCGAACAGGTCGGGCTGGATTATTGGACCGTTCGTGATTACGTGGAGAAATTCCGCGCGAAGGGGTTTGTGAATCCCTTGCCGATTCCGTTCGAGGGAGATATCGTGTAGGAACAGGGCTTGCCCCTGTCCTCGATTTGCAAAGGACAAACCCAAAGGACGACCGCGAGAGTCGCCCCTACAAAATTATGAAACCAAAAATCGTTGCCATCATCCAAGGACGCATGTCCTCCTCCCGCTTGCCGGGAAAAATTCTCGCCGATATCGGCGGGCAGCCGATGTTGAGTCGGGTATATGTCCGCACAGCCAGAGCGAAGACTCTCGATGAGGTCATCTTCGCCACGACGACAGACGCCTCTGACGACCCTGTAGCGGAGTATTGCGATTTCTCGGGCATTCCCCTCACCCGCGGCAGTTTGTATGATGTGTTGGACCGCTACTATCAAGCCGCGAAAGAAGCCAAAGCGGATGTGGTTGTCCGCATCACAGCCGATTGCCCGGTCATTGACCCTGAGTTGATCGATAACGTAGTCAACACTCTGCTTGAAGACGAATATGACTTTGTCTGCAACCGTCTCCCGCCGCCGTGGACGAGAACGTACCCCATCGGCTTGGATGTGGAAGCCTGCACTTTCAAGGTCTTGAAGAAAGCATGGAAAGAAGCCAAAGAGCCCCAGCACCGCGAACATGCCATGCCTTATTTCTATGAGGGCGTGCAACTGACACGCCAAAGTCGAACTCTTGAAACTGGTACTTCCCCTCGCGGATATAATATCGCCCTGCTGCATCACACCACCGATTTCGGCGATTACCGCTGGACGGTGGATACGCCAGAAGACCTTGAGTTCATGCGAGAAGTTTATTCCCGTTTTGATGGGCGTGATGACTTCACCTGGAAAGAAGCTTTAGACCTGGTGCATGACAACCCCGAACTTGCAAAAATCAATGCGAACGTCCAGCATAAAACCTTGAAAGACCTCGACGAACGTGCTATTTGATTTACGCATTACGTATCACGTATTGCGTAATACGTGATACGTAAAGAAAACCGATGCCATTGATAACTCTCTTCTCCGCCCCCAAGCCTTTTACCAATCCGCATATCGCGATGATCCAGCGCAACGCCATCAAGTCGTGGACGTTGTTGCCGGATGTCGAAGTCATTTTATTGGGCGAAGAGACTGGGCTTGCTGAAGCCGCCAAAGAACTTGGTGTGAAGCACATCCCTCACGTGGAGCGCAACCCCAACGGCGTGCCGTTGATTTCGTCCATGTTCAAGCTGGCGCGTGAGAACTCGAACAGCGAACTGCTTTGCATCATCAATGCTGATATGGTCTTGATGCCCGATTTTGTGGAAGCGGCGAAACAGGTCAAAGGTCTAAGGTCGGAGTTTGTTCTGTTGAGTCAGCGTTGGGATTTGGATGTGACAACTCCCATTGATTTTTCGGGAGACTGGAGCCGCGGTCTGCGGTCCATGGTCAATGGTCAAGGTCAGCTTCATCGTCCCGCCGGAAGCGATTTTTTCCTCTTCCCAAAATCCTGCTATGCCGACATCCCGAACTTCATCATCGGTCGCGCAGGTTGGGATAATTGGATGATCTACAAAGCTCGCAAAGAAAATTGGGCGGTGATCGATTGCACGCCTTCGGTGATGATCGTGCATCAAAATCACGATTATGCTCACCTTCCGGGCGGCAAGCCTCATTATGAACACCCCGAGACGAACGAGAATATTCGGCTCGCAGGCGGACAGGCGAACGTGCGCTACACCATTTTGGACGCGACGCATCAGTTGGTGGATGGTACACTTGCTCGCCCAAAGATGACGTCGCTGCGCTTCACGCGTAAATTGGAGCTGTTCCTGCGTGCCCTGTTCTTTTTCCTCCCTGAAAATGTGATCGAGAACATCGCCCGCCCGAAGCGATGGCAAAAGCGTCTCAAAAAAATCATAAATCGAAAATCGTAAATCGGAAATTGTCACATGCGAAAAGGTCAAAACCCTGCCAAGTTCGTTAAAGATGTTGCGCGTCCTGAAAGAATTACGGTGGCGCTGTTGAATTACATCCCATTCCTGAGCGGATTCTATGCTGAGACGTTGGATGTGCTG
>JAFLCF010000350.1 GCA_017303735.1 Anaerolineae bacterium | reverse complement strand
TTGACATTCGGCCATATATCGCCATGCTTGGGCCAATAAGGCTCCCAGATTTCAAACGTTTTGCGTCCCAACAACAAGTCGAACGGACTGTTCATCTGTTGTCGCAAAAGCTTGCCACTAATGTCATCGCCATAGGGGGCGATCCACCCGCCATGCGCAAAACCGCCGCTGGTATCTTCCTCCGGTCCGCCCGGCGCTTGGATCACGCCGTCTAGAGAGATATGCTCAAGTACAACAATTTTTCTCATGAACTATGCCTCGTCATGTGCCTTTTGTAAATCTGCCACAATGATCTTTTTCATCTTGAGCATGGCATTCACAACCCGCATGGATTTGGCAGGGTCTGGGCTGCCCATCAACTCGCCCAACTGCTTTGGCACGATCTGCCACGACATGCCGAACTTGTCCTTGCACCAACCGCATTGCTCGGCTTCAGAAACAGCGGATAGCATGTTCCAAAAATAGTCCACTTCTTTCTGGTCTGCACATTCCACATAAAACGAAATCGCTTCGGTGAAATTAAAGACCGGACCTCCATCGAGCGCCATGAAGCGTTGTCCTGCCAGCTCGAAAATGCCAGTGATGACCTTGCCTTCCATTTGCTCGGCACCAGGCGCTTCCATCCCTTTTTCATAACGGGTAATGCTAACGATCTTCGACTCTTCTTTTTTATGCGGCGCGCCATTGAACGTATCGACATAATAGTTCATCGCCTCTTCACACTGCGTATCGAACCACAAACTCGGAACAATCTTATTCATCTTAATCTCCTTTGGTCTGTTTCTTATTTACTGCTAAATGCAATTTGACAACTCTTTCAATTAACTTGATCGGAAGCGGCTCATTGAGCGCAAATTTGAGCGTTCCCTTGCCATCCACATACTTTGCAATTTGACGTTCGAACGCCTCACTCCCCGCCGGAACAGGGTACAGCGACACATGCTTTTTCCACCCCGCAAAATGGATGATGTTCTTGCCGTTCCGCTCAAACGCCGCGATCTGATAACTGATTCTCTCCTTCGCATCTGGAACCAACCTGCGGATCAGTTTGCGAATCTCCTGCAAATACGCCTGCGAATCAGGCGGACATGCCGCAATGTATTCATCGATTGTTACAAATTTATTCATTCGTACCTTCCATGAGCGCCAACAGTTTCGTGGTCGTATTCCAATTGCGGATGGTCATGTTTTGATACACAGGCATTCCAATAATTTTGGTGAGGTAGCTTTGCGAAGCGCGGCTGATGAGACGTGAAAAATAAAGCGCCTGCTTGCCTGCATGAGCCGTATCCACGCCTTCGCGGACTTTTACACTCTCCATCGCTTCCTTGGGAGTCAACGGCTCTTTCAGAAAAATGACATCATAGCGAAAATTTTTCTCATCCTTACCAAATCCTTCCGGCGCAGACTTAATAATGGCAGTCAGTTCCTTTTGCGAAACCACCACAACCTTCGCCACAAAATTGAAACGCTTGGAAAGTCCCTTTTCGATTTTGGTCGTCAACGCTGCTTTATCTTTTTCATCAGACTGAACCAGGACATTCCCGCTTTGAATGTAGGTGACCACATTCGAAAAGCCCATCTCTTCAAAACTGGCTTTCAAGTCCACCATTTTGATGATGTTCTTGCCGCCGACATTGATTCCGCGTAACAGGACGAGATATTGGTTCATGCGTTATTCCTGATCTTTTAGTTTCAAATAATGCTCACGTTGCTTTTTATCAAACTTTTCAGTTGCATATCGCAATGTGACTCTGGGCATATCGGCGGCATATTCATCTAAAAATTTGAGCAACCGCTTACGGTCTTTGTCGCCTGCAAAACGCAATGCCCAGCCATTTGCCTTATGGATCAAATCCTCTTTGTCATAGAGCATGATCTCCGCTAGCTTGAAGGCATCGTCCACATCGCCTTTGCCGATGAAAAACAGCGTGCTGACAATCGCCGTGCGTCGTTCAGCCATCATCTTCGACTTTGCCAACTTGTATAAAATCTTGCGCGGCTTGTCGATGAGATAACTCCCGACCACCCATGGCGCGGAGCGATCGACCAAGTCCCAGGTGTTGATTCGGTCATGGCGGCGAATGTAGAGATTGAATAATTCTTTTCGGCGGGCGTCAGTTGTCTTTTTGCTGCGTGCCTGAAAGTCCATGATACTGACCGCACCGACTCGCATCTCATGAATGGGACTCTCCAGCATGGCTTCGACCTCATCCAACTCCATGCTCATGAACTCTTTTGCCAGCGCGAAGACCTGTCCCATACGCACGCCTAAAATTGCGCCATCCTCCGAAGCCAGATGACTGTGCGATTTGGCAACCGCAGGCGAACGAAGCGCCTTCAATCGTTTGAGAAAGGTTTGGGCGGTCATTGGCAGAATCAGGCTTGGGTTAACGAATCAGCTCGTAGTGTTGATACACCACACCCGTAGGAAGAGGCGCGGATTCGATCAACTTCAACTTTACATGCTTCCCATCTGGAAATAATTTTTTACCATTGCCAAACACCAACGGGTAGACATGCAAAAAGAATTCATCCACCAGATCATTTTCGATGAGGGTGTGCATTAATACACTGCTGCCATCCGAGAGGATGTCTTTGCCGGGCTGGTTCTTGAGTTTGCGTACCTCTTCGACCACATTGTTGCTGATGATAGTGGAATTGCTCCATGTCTCTGTAGATTTCAGCGTGGTGGAAACGACATATTTTTTGACATCGCCAAATGGATTTTCTTCAGGCGGCAAAGGCTCGAAGGCGTCGCCGTGAGTCTTCCAAGTTTTACGCCCGAGCAAAAGGGTATCGGCGGTTTCCATGGCTTTCGAGAAACGCATGCCGATATCATCATGCCAGAAGGGAATCGTCCAGCCGCCGTGAGCAAAGCCGCCATCGGTATCTTCGTCCACGCCGCCAGGGGCTTGAATGACACCATCCAAAGAAATGAATTCATGTACGATCAGTTTTCGCATGGGAACTCCTTTTACCTATAAACAAAGATTATCTAATTTAAATTGTAGTCCAATTTTTTATGGGTTCAACTTGATCGCCAACCAGGCAACTGTGATTACCCAGGAGCAATATACAAAGATCAAGAAACGATTTGCCCAGCCTACCAATGCAATGACACCTTTTGGTAAGGTCGTCACAACTTCAGCATTCGCAGACACGTCACCGCCAGCCTGAGCATATGTCGCCATCATGACCGCAAAAGCAATTCCCATAAGAAGAATGCTCACCCATGTCAAATTCGCCGTCCATAACAGT
>JAFLCF010000035.1:21440-29327 GCA_017303735.1 Anaerolineae bacterium | reverse complement strand
CGGTTGTATTCCTTGCCGATCTTGATCACTTCATCCGGCTTCACCATGGGACTCTCAAGTTGTGAGGTCAAATTCGCCAGTGTCGCTTCCAACTCGGCAATCTTGTTTTCAAGCTCTTGAAGTTGGGCGACCCGTTTTCTTTCTTCTTTCGTAATCACCTGCTTCGATTTTGGAGAAACGTTATTCCCCTTCTTGACCTCAGTACTCACGCCTCGTTTCTCGTTACTCGGTTTCTGCCCCGCCATAAAGGCTTCGTACTCTTTCTGTTCACGCTCAGCTCTTAATTCAGAATAGGTTCCCTTAAATGCCGTCAAATGACCATCGTCTGGGTCAATCTCCCAAATTTGAGTGGCAACTGCATCGACGAGATAACGGTCATGGGTAATGAGCAGGATCGTGCCCTGATAATCTTCAAGCACAGACTCCAACACTTCCTGCGAAGGGATGTCGAGATGGTTGGTTGGTTCATCGAGTAGCAAGAGATTCGTATCTTGCAGCGCGAGTTTAGACAATGCCAAACGTCCACGCTCACCGCCGGAGAGCATGCCCACTTTTTTATGGACATCATCACCGCTGAAAAGATACTTGCCCAAATAATCGCGGATCTGCCCCGGCAGCCAATGCGGCATGACCGAGTCGATCTCTTGTAACAAAGTATTCTCTGGGTTCAACCCTTCGTGTGCCTGCGCGAAGTAACCAATATGCAGGCTAGACCCGAGGATCACTTCCCCAGCCAACGGTTCGAACTGACCGAGAATGGTCTTCAGGAAGGTAGACTTGCCCGCGCCGTTCGGACCGATCAATGCGGCGCAGTCTTGTCTTCTCAGTTCAATATCAGGTGCTTTGAACAGGAATTTATCGGGGAAACCAACTTCTAAATTTTTCGTGCGCACGACCAGATCGCCAGAACGTTTTTCTGAGCCGAGGCGCAAATGCAGGTTGGGCAGAGTCCGCACTGGCGACCTCAACGCATTAATGCGACGACCCGCTTCTTCTACACTGAGGATCGATGTGGTCACAGAAACTTCTGCTGCGGTTTCACTCCACTTTTGGTTAAGTGCGGCTTCCATGCCGATCTGTTCAATGGCTTGAATCAAACGCGACAAACGTTTAAGCTTCCCTTTGGCTTGCAATACATTTTGTCCCGCCACATTCTTGCGGATGTATTCCATCTCTTTATTTAATTTTTCTTTTTCACTTTCAAAAACTTCCTGCCTGCGCGCAATACGTTCTTCACGCTGCTTTAAATACGCGGTGTAATTTCCGTTATAAGTTTCATACGCGCCGGGCAGCATTTCAAAAATCATATTGCTGACCTTATCCAAAAAATAACGGTCATGCGAAACAATGATCGCCGCGCCTTCCCATTGATTCAAATAGCCTTCGAGCCATTCAACGGCGCGAATGTCGAGGTGATTGGTCGGCTCATCGAGCAGGAGCAGGTCTGGGTTAGAGAGCAGGAGGCGTGCGAGAAAGGCTCGAGTGCGCTGACCGCCTGAGAGGTGATCCAAAGACAAGGTGTAGTCTGAGGCGTCGAATCCCAAACCGGTGAGCACCTGCTTAATGCGAGTCTCGTAGGTGTAGCCGCCGCGCCGTTCAAAATCCTCTTGCAGTTTGCCGTATTGTTCAATGGCTTCGGGGTCGGTTGCCATCAATTCTTCGAGGCGGTGCAATTCATTTTGCAGGCGGATCAATTCATCGAAGACGGAATAACACGCATCCCACAGCGTGCCTTCCATTTTGAAATCTGCCTCTTGCGATAAATATCCGCTTCGCACTCCCCGTGTGCGGGTGACTGACCCCGTCGAAGCTTCATCTTCGCCTGCAAGGATTCGTAAGAGCGTGGTCTTGCCAACGCCGTTCGGACCGACAATGCCCAGCCGCGAGCCCTTCTCAATGGAGATGGTAATGCCCGCGAAAATGTCGGTCGCGCCGTAGGATTTGGTGAGGTTGGAAGTGGTAATGAGTGCCATAATTTATGATTCGTGAAACGTGACGTGTAAAAAACGCGGGTGGATTTTACTCCATCTGCGTTTTGTGTGTTGAAAGTGCCTGAAATGGGAGGTGGCAAAAAACCTATAACCAAAGGGGGATTAAGTTTTTAAGGGTTATTGCAGATAATACGATTTATTTATCATTTCAGGAGATGTTTATAAATGTATACTGAGCCTCAAAATTCTGCGATCAGTGAAGATACAAGCTCAAACCGGAAATTGATCATTACCATTGTGGCTGTACTTCTTTTTGGCTGTTGCTGCCTTGTAACAGCCGTGGGCGGCTACTATGGCTACCAAGCCTATATGGCGGCGAAAGAAGTGTTTGATGAAGTGAAGGAAGTGTATGAAATCCCAGTCAACCCAGAGGACCCCAATAGTCCGCTTGTTCCAATTCCGTTTATGCCTCTCAGCGAAGCGCCAGAAGGCGGCTTGGGAGATGAACGGGCACGTGAATTTGTGTGGATGCAAATTCCCGTTTATTATCAAGAAGCGAATTGCCCCTCTCCCCAAGCGGAAACCACTGAAATTACCGTGGTCACCCAGCCCAATGCAGAAGGCTCCTGGCAGGAAGAATGGAATGTAGATTGCGGCGACGGCACCTTCCATGTCTTTGTTGTGGATTTCTTTACTCAAGACGGATATTCTTCTGGGCTTGTTCAACCACCTCAGTAACTGTTAGTAATGTGTGATATGTAAAATAAAACGCGGGCAGATGTTAATCTATCCGCGTTTTATTTTTATGGGGAATGAATTTATTGCAGCTTTACAACTACATAGTACCAATAGCCGTTACGTTTCCCGAAAAAATGCACCTTGCCGTCGAGAACATCTGGGTCGTTAAGACCCAATGCACAACAAAGATAATGCGCTACCTCTTGATATTCTAATGGATAGAGCTTTCCATTATAGGAAATCCCTATTCTTGGACCTTTGCGAAAGAAGTACACAGGCTGATTGTCAACCAAAGTCCAGTGAAAGATTTCTTCAAAGCCAAGTTTTTTATTGATAACTTCCCCATCTTGTATCAGGAAGTCTCGTGCTAGAAAAATCCAATGTCCGTTCCAGTTAAGAAATCTTTCTGTAGAATGTAGCGGCTCTGTGTAAGACGCAAAGGAGTAAACTATCTCCTGGTTACTCTTTACAACGTTCACATGATTATTATCTTTACTGGTCTTTAACCATAGAACCTCACTGTTATATAGTATAGGTTTAAAACCAGGATCTTGAATATTGTATTCCCAATTACGAATAATATCATTCTGAATGATATAACTGTTCCAATCCATGGTGGTCACTGTAAATGTGGTTATTGGACCAGCTTCGGACTGAAAATCATAAATGCCTGAAATTCCATAGACATTATCGAATAAAATCCTCCCATCACGAAATAACTGTCGATTATAGTTGCTAGAGTCTGGAGAGGACGTTCTCAATTCATAGCCAAGCGATTTCAATCGATCTTCAAGGGCGGGTACTGGAGTAGATACTGGAAGGTCTGCCTCAAAACTATCCCAATCTGGCAGCATTTTCTTTGGAACAAATTTCGATAATACTACTTTACGTGGACCTACTTGTGCTTCAGCAGGCAAAAGATATTCTTCAACCGAGAAATCTTTTTCGATCAATCCTGCATGCCTCCATGTCAACATTTCTTTCTGGCTAAACGGTTTCAATATATCAACAAACTCAGAACCTTGGATGTTTTTTTGCCATTGTAAAAATGCTACTATTTTTGTTATAGCCAAAGACTGTTCACTTGTTCGAAGATAGACAAAACGATGTTCAGGATCAGCTGCGGGGTTTTCAAAAATCTCAATTTTTATATTGCGTTCTATGAGCGTCTTGGTTAAGACTGTGCAATTTGGGGTTTCATTTTCTCTAAAAGACCAATTAATGGTGCTATCCATAGAAGCAAATTCAACATTTGCCACCCATGCACATACATGTGTCACATGTGACATGTACCCCATGTCCGCAAGGTATCCAGTTTCAAGAGTGCCTGAGGACGAAGAAAATAAATTTTCTTTTTCGGCAGGTTTCATATCAGCAGGAAAATAAATCAAGTACCAGCCCTCTGGGTCAACATACACCTGCTGATTTGGACGCGGGGTAACAGGAAGAATAAAGTCATTTGGTCCGGGTATGGCAGTGGGAGAACCGAAAGGAATTTCCGTAGGCGGTACAGGAGTTTCTGTCGGTGTCGTTGTTTTAGCAATCTCTGTTTGCACAAATGACATGGCAGTTTCCATTGCTATTGTCGGACTTGTGCGTGGTGCTAATGAAAAGGTATCGCAGGAAGTAAGCAGAATACCTGTTATAAAAACCAAGAGCATCAACTTAAATTTTTTTACCATATCCCTTACCTTGATTCTTTTGAATAAGGATATTGCTCATTTGAGTCAATAGAAATTATACATCTCTTGAATAACATGAAAATTATGGGGAATATCCAAATATTTTCATGTTATCTACTTATTTTCATCCACTTCGAAATGCCTTGGCTTCTCCTTGCCAACTCCACTATTGACATTGTGGTATGGAAACAAAAATGCGGAGAGATCAACCTATCTCCGCATTTATTTATGTAAGTCCCTATTTTCCTATTCCCTTTGCTATTTCTCTTCATCCACCTCAACATGGCCCGGCTTCTCCTTGCCCAACTCCAGTGACCGTTGATATGCCGCCCACACTGCACGTGAAATGGCTGTGCGGAAGCCCGCTTTCTCTAAATAATACAACGCCTCAGCAGACGTTCCACCTGGCGAAGTGACTTGATTGCGCAGTGTGGCGGGATGTCTCGCCGCATTTTGATAAAACGAAGCTGAACCTTTGATGGTCTGCAACACAAGCTGCTCGGCAATGCGGCGCGGAAATCCCATATGAACGCCAGCGTCGATCAGTGCTTCGGTGAAGAGGAAGACATACGCGGGACCCGAACCGGAGAGCGCCGTTGCCATGTCGAGATAGCTTTCATCTTCAACAAAAACTTCTTCGCCCAAGGCGCCGAGAATGGCACGCGTCATGTCCTGTTGTTCTTCGGTAACTTCTTTTGAAGATGTCCACACCGTAATTCCCTCGCCAATTTGTCCCGGCGTATTCGGCATCGAGCGGACAATGGCTTTATGTTTTAAGCCTGAGCCAATCTTTTTGAGAGTCGCACCCGCAATGATGGATAGAACTAAAGCATCTGAGCGAATGCCTTTCAATCCCTTCATCACTTCGGTCAACCGCTGCGGTTTGACGGACAGAACGACCACGTCCGCTTCGTGAATGGCAGCAGAGTTGTCTGTCTTAAATTTAATGCCGTATTTTTTATTCAATTCCTCGCCGCGAGCTTCACGCGGACCCGAGGCGGTAATGTTCTTAGCATCCGCAAGTTTTTTTCGTAACAATCCCGCGATCATGGCTTCCGCCATCACGCCGGGACCGATGAATGCGATTTTCTTCTTAAGCATGGGTTCTCTCCATTTGTAACGGTGGTCGAGTAGACGGCGATGTTCTTCCGCCGTCGTATCGAGACCACACCTTTTGATTTTATGTTTGCCTATTATTGGTGGTCTCGGTACGCCCCGCGAAAAGCGTGCGGGGCTACTCGACCACCGGGGTTATTCAAATACAGGGCAGGGCTTTGCATTCCAGTTTTCCGCCAGGTCAAGCGCTTCCCGGGCGGCGGCGTACATCTTATCTTGAAACTCAGGCGAATAGTTATATTTCACGACCGCTTCTGTAAATTCGTCTTCGTCCACAAGTTTGGCTGGGTGAGGCAGTACTTTTGAGACATCCAATTCATGATCTTTGAAACTCAATACGCCATCATTGAACTCTGGCGGTGAAGCGATATTGATGTAGATATGGACAAGACTTCCATCCGGTTCGAAGACTTCAAGCAGGTTATAGAATTTATCGAACCAATAATAGGCGCGATAGTGATGTTGGATGGGATAGTCTTCACCTTTGATGTTGAATACAGACGACCCGGCAGGCGCAACCGTAACAAGCAGATCAAAGGTCACAGATTCAACTGTGGCTCGCCAGCTTCGGTAAACTGTCCCATCCGTTTTACAGGCGTGGACGGGGAGAATGTCGCCAATTCGTAAGTTTCGCATGGCAGACATTATAAAAGAAAGCCTCCCTACATTAAGGTTGTAAACCCAACTCTTGCAATGCCTGAATAGCAGGTTCCCATTTGGGGTGAACCTTTAGTGCTGCCATGTAATCTCTCACGGCACGATTTTGCTCGCCAGTCATAATGTACGCTCGCCCGCGCCAGTAAAGAGATTCTTCCAGCACGGGTTCGGCGATGGTGTCATTCAAGGTGGTATCTGCCAGATTGATGACATCGGTAAAGCGGTTCGAATAAAAGTAGGCTTTATACGGACCGGTTTGATACCACATCATCCGATAGGGACGGGCGGTATTATCGTCCACGTTTAATTGTGCGTAGAGGCTAAAGGCTTGGTCGTAGGCGCTGGCGGCGTCGACGTATTCGAGCAAGTCCACGTGGCTGGTGCCGATGTTGAACCATGCAAAGAACTGGTCAATGCCGAAAAGTGTTTGAGATTCGGCTTTTGCGATTTCGAGAGCACGACGATTGGCTTGCGTTTCATCTGCCAATGGACCGAGTAATGCCAACACTTCATTTTGTTTTTCCACCGGGAAGACAACGACAAAGACGTAATTGAATGCGCGCCAACCTTCGATGAAGGTTTCATATCCCATTTTTCGGTTCGCGCCGGGGTTGGTTTCCGGTTCAGGTTGGTAGCTGTCTTGATAGATCAACGTTTGATTTGCATCATCGTACCCGGTGATGAAGGCGTAATGTCCCATCCAGCCAAATTTGCCATTGAGGTCGATCTCGTAAATGCCTTTTTCGGCAATGACTGGGAAGCCTGCCGAGATGAGCCGCTTGAGGGTTTCAAAGTCGCCGCCGTTGCGGATGAGGGAGGTCATGCCGGGGACGTTCTCAGTGATGTAATCCTGCAACTCATAGGGCATCACGTTCTTATCTTTTGCATTGACGGGCATCACAGCTTTACCGATCACATCACGGTCACCGTCCCAGCCCCAATAGGTAAGCGCCATTGAGAAATTGGCAGGACCACAATAATTAGTCCGCCCATGTTGATGTTCATAGTTCACACCGTCGAGCAGGACAGTGGCTGGCAAAGGTGTGGGAGTAATCGTCGGCTCGATGGTAGGACCCAGTTCTGGCGTTGGAGTAGAAGCGGGCGTAAGCGTCAATAAAAATTCGGCACGCGTTGTCGCGACAGCAGTCTCAACGGTCAATGGGCTGGTTTGTCCACTCGGTTGAAAGACGGCTTCATCAGGCGGGTTGATCCAATATTTGATCTGAGTGCGTACGAGTTCGATCCGCCATGCGAGGCGGCTATGGACGGGGGGAAGATAGTAGGTGCCAATGCTGAGGAGGATGAAGATGGGGATGAACCAGAACCGGTTAAAACTTTTTTTCATGCAAAGATTATACATATAAAAAGACCTCCGAGGTTTTGAAACCCCGGAGGTCTGACTGATAACTTACTCTTTTACTTCACCATCGACGACATTGCCGTCCGGTGCGGGACCGCCCTCGGGCTGGGGCTGCCCACCCTGTCCTTGAGCGTACATCTGCTGGCTGAGTGCATGGAAGGTGTTCTGCAATTCCTCGGTCAGCTTTTTGATCCTGTCGATGTCATCGCCTTGTGCGGCTTGCTTCAATTCGTTGACCTTGGTTTCGATGGAAGCCTTCTCGGCAGATGGAACTTTGTCGCCGAGATCGCGCAATGCCTTCTCAACCTGATAGGTCATATTATCCGCATCGTTCTTGACCTGGATCGCTTCACGGCGTTTCTTGTCGGCAGCTTCGTTCTGCTTGGACTCTTGCACCATGCGC
>JAFLCF010000035.1:0-21330 GCA_017303735.1 Anaerolineae bacterium | reverse complement strand
CACATGCAAGATGCCGTTCGCGTCGATATCGAAGGTCACTTCCACTTGCGGAACGCCGCGCGGTGCCGGTGGGATTCCGTCGAGGCGGAAGCGTCCGAGGCTCATGTTATCGCCAGCCATGGGGCGCTCACCTTGCAAGACGTGAATATCGACAGCGGTTTGATTATCCGCAGCGGTGGAATAGGTTTCCGTCTTGCGGACAGGGATGGTTGTGTTGCGTTCGATCATCACGGTCATTACGCTGCCCATCGTTTCAACGCCGAGGGAAAGCGGGGTCACATCGAGCAACAAAATATCTTTGACTTCGCCGCCGAGCACGCCGCCTTGAATGGCTGCACCGATTGCAACGACTTCATCGGGGTTCACGCCTTTGTTCGGGTCCTTGCCATTGGTGAGCTTGCGGACCAGTTCTTGAACCATCGGCATACGAGAGGAACCACCGACCAAGACAACTTCATCGAGTTTGCTGGCGTCCATGCCTGCATCTTTGAGCGCGGCTTCGAATGGTTTGCGGCAACGCTGTAATAGGTCTTCGGTCATCTGCTCAAATTTGGAACGACTGAGTTTTAACTGTAAGTGTTTCGGTCCAGAAGCATCGGCAGTGATATAAGGCAGGTTGATCTCTGTTTCCATCACGGTCGAGAGTTCGATCTTGGCTTTTTCTGCGGCTTCGCGCAAACGCTGTAAGGCTTGGCGATCCTGGCGCAGGTCAATGCCCTGATCTTTCTTGAATTCATCGGCTGCCCAATTGGTGATGCTCTGATCCCAGTCATCGCCGCCGAGGTGGGTATCGCCATTGGTGGCTTTCACTTCGATCACACCTTCGCCTACTTCGAGAACGGATACGTCGAAGGTACCGCCACCGAGGTCGAAGACGAGGATGGTTTCATTTTTCTTTTTATCAAGACCATACGCCAATGCAGAAGCGGTTGGCTCGTTGATGATGCGCAGCACTTCCAAGCCTGCGATCTTGCCAGCATCTTTAGTGGCTTGACGTTGGCTATCGTTGAAATACGCGGGGACAGTGATGACTGCCTGCGTAACGGGTTCGCCGAGATACGCTTCCGCATCTGCCTTGAGTTTGCCCAACACCATTGCGCTTATTTCTTGCGGTGAGTATTCCTTGCCATTGACCGGGATCTTAACGCGCACATCACCCGTGGGTCCCTGTGCCACTTGATATGGAACCATGGCGCGTTCAGAAGCAGTCTCGTCAAAATGACGCCCGATAAAACGTTTAATGGAATAGATGGTATTGTCCGCATTTACAACCGCCTGGCGTTTTGCCGTCTGCCCCACCATGCGTTCACCATTCTTGTTGAACGCCACAACGGACGGACATAAACGCCCGCCTTCGGCTGTGGTGATCACAGTGGCAGAGCCGCCTTCCATCACGGAGACGACGCTGTTGGTCGTGCCGAGGTCAATTCCTATGATTTTGCCCATGAGAAATCTCCTTATAGATCGTATTCAATGTCCCCATGTTAAACGACATGTGCAAGAATTCTGTTAACGATACGTAGGTTTTGGATAAAAGCGCGGGCGGCTCTTGCGAGCCGCCCAATTGAAACTCATTCTTTACCGATCTTCACCCATTCGAAGAGCACAGATACGGGAACTTCTGCGAATGAAGAAGCGGTGATGCCCACACTGCCTTCTGTCAGCCCATAGTTTGTCACATCGACGCGCCTGATAAGGTTGTCATTTAGATATAGATGCAGGAAATTATCTTCGCAAAAAAGCCCAATCTCATTGGCTGTATTCAACGCGAACTGGCTGCTGCTCTCATTGAGAATGGGAATATATTTGACCACCCCCGGAGACAGCCATTGACCGAGCAGGATGCTGTACGTCCCATCGGTGGCGGCATTGAACTCATACCAGCCATCTGATGTATAGCGACAGATCAGCCCAACCGAGCCGACTGGGGTGATGGTTACGTTTGCGCGAACGAAAACATTGGAATAAGTATGTGCCGTATAGATACCGACAAACCAGGTATCAGGTGACGAAGTGCCAATGCGCAATGAACCGTTTTCAATCGAAGAGGTCAGAGCCGTTGCCCCGCCGGCTTGAGTGAATTCCCAATACGAGGAGGGAGTGTCGAATTCTTCGGTGAAATAGAGTGCGGGAGGGGCAAGTGTTGCTGTGGGCGCAGGGGTGAATGTTTCAGTGGGAGTTTCTGTTTGTAGGGTGCTGCCAGCTTCAGGCGGTGGAAGAAGCGTTGCTGTATGGGTAGGGTCTGCCAAAGGCGTGGAAACAGGCATATTGCAGGCAGAGGTCAGAAGGAGGCATCCAATAATAAATATTTTTTTCATGCCGCTTCTTATATCATAGGATTGTAACTCCCTCGGGAATCAATCCTTGCCCGTCATAATGACCGGGCAAGGATGAAGGTGGAGATGCCGGGAATTGAACCCGGGTCCGAAAGATTCGACCCTCGGAACTCTACGAGCGTAGCCTGCCGTTAGTCGTCATCACAGGCATCCCGGCAAGCTGGTAAGCCTATGACCATCTGCTAGTCTTTCGCGTGTTTAGCAGAATCACACGCGGCACTCTGCCTTTGTTTCGCCCGGTCCGTCACCCGGCAGAGAGCGGTGACGGCGGACGTGACATCCTAAGATGTCAGACTGTTATGGTTCGCCTTAGGCGGCGAGGGGCATAGCAGCGTAAGTGCGGTTGTTGGCACTTAAAGTTTGCACTGAGTTTACGAGATCGGTGCGCGCTCGGCTCGCATTCCGGGACCAGCCTCTCCCGTCGAAGCCTGTCATCCCCATAGTTGGGGACATTCCCCATGGCTGGGGACCTTCCCCATGAAACTTCGGCAAATTTCAGGCGTCCCTGTTTTTATTATAGCACGGTCATATTGCTCAAAAGTTGGAGACTTGCCAGTATAATTAGGAGACGGTTGGGTTGCGCTGCGGAAGTCACTTCAGTATGTAAACCACCCGTTGAGATGAGGAAAGAATGCCTGAGAGAATTTTGGTAGTTGATGATGATGTAGATACCCTGCGATTGGTTGGGTTGATGCTGCAACGTCAGGGGTATGAAGTGCTTGCGGCGTCGAACGGTTCATTGGGGTTGACAAAGGCGTTCGAAGAACGCCCAGACTTGATCCTATTGGATGTGATGATGCCAGATATGGACGGATTCGAGGTGACCCGCCGCTTGAGGAAGAATCCTGCCACGGCGTCGATCCCGATCCTTATGTTTACCGCCAAGAACCAATTGGACGACAAGGTGGCTGGCTTCGAAGTTGGGGCAGATGATTACCTGACCAAGCCCACACATCCCACCGAGCTTCAAGCGCATGTGAAAGCCCTGTTGTCACGTTCTCCCACACCCAAATCGCCAGAAGAAGCTCAAGCCGTTGTAAATGAAAAGCAAGGCTATGTAATCGGCGTCCTTTCTGTACGGGGTGGGCTGGGTGTTACTACTGTGGCTTCGAATTTGGCGGCTGCTCTGTTCAATCGTGCCCAGTTAGATGTAGCTCTTGTAGAGATGACACCAGGGCAGGGAACTTTGGGGATGGATCTGAATCTACCTGACCAGTCTGCCCTTGCGGATATGCTGCGAGGTGCCCCCATGGAGCTGACCCGCGAAAAGGTGCAATCGTCGTTGTCTGCGCACAGTTCAGGTTTAAAAATTCTGGCAGCTTCTGATAATCCGCGTGATGTGGATCTTTCCACCCGTGCTGAGAATTTCGAACATCTCGTCAACCGTCTTTCCTCTCTGGCACGCTTCGTTGTTCTGGATCTTGGGTCTGGGCTGTCCTCCGCTGTGCAAAAAGTCCTGCCTCTGTGCAAGGAACAGATCGTGGTGATGGAAGGCATGCCGAATTCCATTCAACATACTCGTGTGCTGTTAAATGAACTTACAGGCATGAAAATGGACCCCAAGAATATTTCGGTCGTGCTCAATAATCGTCAACGTTCAGACACTCAAATGCCCTGGGCGCAGGCACAGGAACGTTTGGGGCATCCTATTGCCACTACCTTGACTCCCATGCCCGAGCTTTTCACGCAGGCATTGCGTCTGCACACCCCAGCCGTCCTGGCACAACCAGGAAACATGGTCTCGCAGCAGATCATAAAATTAGCAGATACGATCTTCGAGCGTGAAAAGGCGCGATGAACACGTCATCTCCCCAGACGCAGACGAGCATCGAATTTGCCGCAGATCTGATACGCCAGTCGAAACATGCAGTAGTTCTGACTGGCGCTGGGGTTTCCACCCCATCTGGGATTCCTGATTTTCGGTCTTCGGGGACAGGCTTATGGGCACGCGATGAACCCCT
The DNA here is from genome assembly GCA_017303735.1 of Anaerolineae bacterium. The sequence goes on along the minus strand of JAFLCF010000035.1, from coordinate 17,033 downwards.
GGAAGTAGCCTCTCTCAACACCTTTCGAACAAACCCTAACCAGTTCTTCGAATGGTTCCGCCCTTTGGCACGTCAAATGTTCGAAGCCAGACCCAACACGGCGCATACAGCATTAGCCCGGTTGGAAGAACGTGGGTATATAAAATCCATCATTACCCAAAACATCGACACCCTTCATCAAAGATCCGGGTCTGGAAATGTAATCGAAATGCACGGCACAATGCAAACCCTGACCTGCACTCAGTGTTATCATCAGGTACAGGCAGAGGCATATATTGCCAAATTCGTTGAAACCGGCGAAAAGCCGCGCTGCCCCAAATGCAGCCAGGTGCTAAAGCCGGATGTTATCCTTTTTGGCGAGCAATTGCCGCAGGCAGCCTGGTACAACGCCCAACGCCAGGCGCGCAGCTGCGATTTGATGATCGTGGCAGGATCTTCCCTTGAGGTGCTACCGGTTGCCGGGCTGCCCATGCAGGCGCTCGACCGCGGGGCGCATCTCATCATTATTAATAACACGCCCACCTATTTAAACGTTCGCGCAGATGTGGTCATCCTTGAAGATGTTGCGATGAGCCTGCCTGCCATTACGGAGAGAGTACTCTATGGCTGAAATCAAAACGGAACGACTGGACAGTTACCGACGCCTGATCGACATCTCACGCGATCTCGCCTCGACCCTCGACCTGGACATATTGCTCTCCCGCATCGTACACGCCGCAGCCGAGATCAGCGGTTCTGAAGCTGCCTCCATCCTGCTATATGACGATGCTTCACGCCAATTGTATTTTCAGGTCTCCACCAACATGGATGAGTCCACGCGGCGCGGCATCACCGTCCCGCTCGATGGCAGTATCGCCGGTTGGATCGTCACAAATCGCAAGCCGGTGCGCATCACAAACGCGCATGAAGACCAGCGCTTCTATTCAAATGTTGAGGCGATCACCGGGCTTTCCACTCAATCTCTGCTCGGCATTCCGCTCATCACCAAGAACAAGATCGTTGGCGTACTCGAAGCGCTCAACAAACATAGAGGCAAGTTCTCTGAAACCGACGAATCTCTCTTACTGGTGCTCGGGGCGCAAGCCGCTGTGGCGATCGAGAACACTCGCCTCTTTCAACAATCAGACTTGATCTCTGAATTCGTCCACGAACTGCGCACACCACTCTCTTCGCTTAGCACCGCCACCTACCTCTTGCTGCGACCGGAAATGTCGCAAGACCAGCGCGACCAGATCGTTCAGAACATTCATAACGAGACCATGCGTTTGAACGCGCTGGCTTCCTCCTTCCTGGACCTGGCACGCTTGGAGTCGGGGCGGGTTCAATATCGCAAATCCATTTTCAGCCTGGCAGACCTGATGTATGAATGCAAAGACATCATGTCTACCAAAGCCATCGAAGATAACATTCACCTACGCGTTGAATCGCCCGAAGGGCTGCCCCTCGTTGAAGCGGATCGTGACAAGATCAAACAGGTCTTTTTGAACCTGTTGAGCAATTCCATTAAATACAACCGTCCTAACGGAACCGTCCTGTTGCGCGCCGAAGTGCATGAGAACGAGGTCATGGTCATTATTCAAGACACCGGCATCGGCATCCCTGATGAGGCGCTTCCGCATCTCTTCCAGAAATTCTTCCGTGTGCGCGAACACGAAACGCGCGCATCCGGCACCGGGTTGGGGCTTTCCATTTGCAAACAGATCGTGCAGGGGCATGGTGGTCGTATCGAAGTAAAAAGCAAAATGGGGGTTGGAACCGTGTTCATGCTCTACCTCCCGCGCACCACCAAGACCATCCCGCGTGATCTGGAACCACCCTCTACAAAGAAGGCGAAAAATTAACAACCTTCAACTACTGGGAGATAAGTACGGTTTGACTTTTTGGATTGAAGATTGTAAACTTGGTTTCAGCAATTTAGACAAGCAATAAGATTTTTCGGAGGAAAAAGATGGCGCAATATCAGTTTGTGATGAGGTCAGGTCCGACACCGGGGGTAACCTTCCCGCTTGAAGGTGAACAACTCACCATTGGGCGCGATTCGACTAATGGTGTTGCGATCAATGATTCAGAAGTATCCCGCAAACATGCACGGCTGATGTTCCAGGGCGGCAAGTATGTTCTTGAAGATCTCGGCTCCACCAACGGCACCTTTGTGAACGGACAACGCCTCGCCGGTCCGGTTGTGCTCAAAGCAGGCGATGTTGTCTCATTGGGTGAACAGATCGTTCTCATGTACGATGCGATCGCTGCTGATGTCGGCGCGACCGTGGCTGTTCCCCGCAAAGCCATGCAAACTGTAGTGCCCGCAGCGCCATCCTATGCCCCACAACAGGCGCCTGCGTACGCTTCTCCCCCAGCTTATTCTGCGCCTCCGCCTGCCAAGAAGAGCAATATGTTGCCTATCTTCATCGGCGTTGGTGCGTTGCTTTTCATTTGCATGTGCGCAGGCTTCTTCTGGTGGGTCGACTCCACCTATCGCTGGTGCATCCTCTTCCCATTCATCTCTGGTTGCTGATCGAACCTCTACCTGCAATTTCCCCCGCGGATGCCTCCGCGGGGTTTTTGTTTTGCGGGAAGGTTATGTTGTAAAATCCTTTATCTTTGATAGAATCGAATCACCTTACACACAGGACCCGTCGAAATGGAAAACACATCCAAACCCTCCTCCCCGGGCTGGGGCACGAACACCAAACTGGTCATTGCCCTGACGATCGTCGTCATTGTCGGCGCACTGTTGGTTAAATTCCAATTCATTATCACACCGCTGGTGATGGCATTTCTGCTTTCCTACCTTTTCCACCCCGTGGCAGATTTTCTTCAGCGCAAACTGCGCCTTTCGTGGAATGCCTCCGTTGGCGTGATCTTTCTGGTCGTCATCATTCTGCTGCTCGGTTTACTCACCCTCGGCGGAGTAGGGTTGGTCCAACAGGTGCAGAGCCTGGTCATCATCGTGCAAGATGCGCTTTTGACCCTGCCTCAATTGATCGAGGATGTGTCCGGGCGTGTCATCCAATTCGGTCCCTTCAAACTTGATTTCAGCGCACTCGACCTGAACGATCTCAGCCAGCAAGTGCTCGGCATGGTCCAACCGCTGCTCAGCCGCACCGGCACCCTGCTTGGAACCGTGGCAGGCAGCGCCGCCAACTTCCTCGGCTGGACCTTATTTGTCGTCCTCGTTTCCTACTTCACGCTGATTGAAAGCAAAGGGCTGCGCGATCGCATCATCACCGTCGAAATACCTGGATACAATCAAGACCTTACCCGCCTCAGCCGTGAACTGGGACGCATCTGGAACGCCTTCCTGCGCGGACAGATCATCATCTTCTTCATGGCAGTCATCATCTACTCCATCGTATTAAGCGTGCTGGGCGTGCATTACGCCATCAGCCTTGCCTTCCTTGCCGGGCTGGCACGCTTCGTTCCCTATGTGGGTCCCGCCGTCAACTGGGCGCTGTTGATCATCGTCGCCTATTTTCAAGAATATTCCCTCTTCGGTCTGCCCGACCTAACATACACAATCATCGTCCTAGTCGTTGCCCTCGTCATCGATCAGATATTCGATAACATCGTCAACCCGCGCATCATGTCCAACGCACTCAAGGTCCACCCGGCGGCTGTGCTGGTCGCCGCCATCATCGCTGCGAATCTTTTCGGCATTCTCGGCGTGGTTGTTGCCGCGCCCATCCTTGCCACCGCAGCCCTGCTCTGGAATTACATCATGCGCAAAATGCTGGATTTGGACCCCTTCCCCGAAAAGGAAGTGACCCAGCCGCCACCGCCGCCCGGCTCACGCATCATGGTCGCCATCCGCCGCTTCCTGCGTGACCGAAAACTGCCAGCCAAAAAATAGGCTATTCTTTCACCCAAGCTTTATTCAAACAACCAAAGGAGCACGAATGAACAACTCACAAGACCCCGAAACTGAAACCCTTGCCGAAACCGATAACTTTATGGCATGGCGTGCCAACGAGCCCGATGGCGAAACCACCTACTATCTTCAACTCGGACGTGCCACCATCAACTTCTTCATGGAAGAATGGGACGAACTGCTCGCCTCCATCCGCGAGCTGAAACAGGCAACGCCAAACGAAGAAGGCATGTACGCCGTCTCCTTCGACAATGTAGATGTCTGGATGGACAACGAAGATTGGACCGAATTTCTTCAACTCCTTCGCGATCTGGAAAAATAACCAACAGGAGACGGTCACTTTGCGAGTGACCGTCTCCTCATAGACTCAACATGAATCGACGAAACTTAAGCGCGGTCTGGCGCGTGCTATTCATCACCGCGACGGGGGTTTTACTTGCATTTGCCCTTGCACAAGGCTTTTTTGATCTCAACTCACGCACATTCATCGACCAGATCTTTCTAATCCTTGTGCCTGCGGGCGCGATCTCAGTTTGTCTTTTCTATCTTCTTCCGCAGATCGAAAAAATAATGGAAGGCACCTCCGCTCTCACCCGCGGATTTATTTTGCTCATCGCCACCCTGTTCGCATTAATTATTCCTAGCTTTCCATTCCCGGCTCCACTTCTCTTCATCATCGCCCTGCTCGTAATTATTCCCACCGCACCATCGATCCAATCGTTAGTCGATGCAGGCGGAGTACGTCGCGTCATGGGCGCATGGGCATTTGCCTCCATATTTAGTTTTCTACTCCTCAGCTTTCTGGATGATTTTTACGCCAGCCCCATGGAAGCCATCTTGCTGATTCTGCTATTTCAGGCAGTCTTCGGCGCGGGCGGATATTTCTTTATGGGGCGCATCCGTCGCGTGGCAAGTGAACGCTGGTTCGATGCCTTCATCCACACTGGGTTATTCATCTTGTTGGTCGGGTTCATCTTTTGGTTGTTCCAGTCCAGCCAGCGTATGCCACTCTTCCCATATACGCACTTCATTTTGAATCAAAGTTCACGCGAGGTCTTCCTCTTCACGAGTCTGCTGGCATTGCCATGGCAGGCATGGCTGCATCTTCGGCTTAAGTTCAGCGGCTTTTACAACCATTTGAAACATACCAAAGTGTATGCCTATGTCAGCGCAAATCTGGCGGGCTTGTCGCTGGCACTGGCGTTCATGGTTCTGTACCTCATCTTTGCCTCCATACTCAACGAGCCGCGCTTCGATGTAGATGACATTTTCTTCGACGCCGATCCCTTCAATTACCGTATCCGCCTCACCACCGACAACTGGCAGGATTTCTACTGGCGTTCTGTTCACCCATTCATGATCCTGCTTTTCAGACCGCCCATAGACTTGCTCGCCTTCTTTCTAAAAGGCAACAAACTTTGGGGCGCATTTTTATTTACGGCATTGGGCGGCGCCTCCTGCGTCTATCTCGCATGGATGTTCATCAAATCAGCCACTGGAAGTTCCGTCTACGCCTCCCTCATCGCCTCACTGTTGGGACTCACCGCCTCTCACTTAATTTTTGGCTCGCTCATCGAATCGTACATTTTCCTCGCTGCGAGTTTGCTGTTATTCTTTGTACTCCTGCTAAAGGATAGACCCTTACCCGCACTGATCGCTGCCAGCCTGATGACGATGGGCATTACTTACACAAATTTTGCCCAAAATGTGATCGCGCTCTTCACGGTCAAACCGAACATCAAACAGATGATCCGCTTTGTGACTTCGGTGATCGTCTTGCTGGTGCTGCTCACTCTGCTGAACAATCTGCTCTTCCCGGATGCGCATCCGTTCTTCTTTGTGCCGTCCACGCTTCAGGCGGAGCAGCAAAATCTCTTTCCGCTGAATCAGCTCCGGGTCCAGGCATTGATGCGGGCGTTCTTCTTCCATAACGTCGCCGCGCCAACGCCCATCTTTTACGATCAGGATATTCCCTTCATCCAGTTCCGTTTTTTCAAACCAGAGATCGACGAGCTAAGTCAGTATGACCTGCCTATCCAAAATTTAACCATCGGGGTATGGCTTGGATTCTTAGTGCTGGCAGGTACGCTTTTTCTGTTGAACATCAAAAAAAATCCGCACCTGCGTTTATCACTCGCGTTGATAGGCTGCATGGCGCTTAATTTGGGTTTGCATCTGCGTTACGGCAAGGAGTTATTTTTGTACACGCCGAACTGGACCTATGCATTGATTCTTTTGGTGGGCATTGCATGGCAGAGATTATCGAATCACAAATGGTTTCAAGCTCTGCTGCTCATGTTTTTGTTTTTGCTGGCTTGGAATAACAGCATCCTGATTTTGACGATCCTGGATGTTCTGGCTTCACAAGTGTAACGATCTCACGCTACGTGCTTATGGTAGACTTCGAACGCCCATCCCTTGAAAAGAGAATCTTCAATGCTGAATAAACGCTTCCTTCCCGCCTGGGTGCTGGGACTTCCCATCAGTTACATCGCGCTCGGTTTTTTAGATGCTTATTACACATCGGTCTTTGAGATCATTCTGGTCTCTTTTTTTGTATCTACTCTAACTTCGCTATCTGTTCACTTTGTTTTGTTGAGACTGGTGCGAACCTTCAAGACTCGCCGCGTGGATGCCATTCTATCCATGCTGATGGGCGGCGCAGTGCTTATGTTCTTCGCTTCACTTGTCAACATGGCAAGCCGCTTCCCGCGCATGTTCGATGTGACGGAATATCGTTTACCAGTGGAGATACTAATTTATTTTTTTATTGGTGTGCTTGCATCGCTCCCTGCCGCAACCGTTGCACTTTCTGCTGCCCGGCGCGCTAACCTTCAACAGACCTGGTTGTATAAATTCGCAAATAAAAATCTCGGCGGTCTGGTCATTGCCGCGCTTTTCTTCTGCATCTATTTCCTGCTTGCCTCGATCTTCAATCAACCGATCTTCAACTTCGATGACATTTTTTTCGATACAGATAGCAGGTTGTATCGCTTTCGTTTTGGGACGGAACTTTATAAAGATTATTACGAGCGTACGGTACACCCCTATGTGTTGATCATCGTCCGCCCGTGGGTAGGACTGGTTTCTCTATTTCTGAAAGGCGATATGCTCTACGGCGCGTTCATCATCACCGCGCTGACCGGAGCTTTGTGCGTATTTCTCGTTTGGTATTTTGTGAAGGAATCTTCCTCCAATCGACTCTACGCGCTCTTGATCGCCGCCCTGTTCGGCGCTTCAGCTTCGCAACTGGCGTTTGGTTCACTGATCGAGAATTACATCTTCCTGGCGGCGACGGCTTTGATCTTTATGGTTTTGTTGCTCAAGAACAGCCCAATGTATGCTTTGGTAATTGCCGGGGTGGCGGCGTTCGGCATCACCATCTCGAACATCGCGCAGACGGTGATCGCGCACTTCATGGTAAAGCGCAATATTCCGCAGTTGATCAAATACGGCTTGATCGTTGGCGCGTTGATCATCCCGTTAAATTTGCTGAATAACTTCATCTACCCGAGGGCGCATCCATATTTGTGGGCGGTAGACACATTGCAATACGAAGAGAAGAATGTCTTTGAACCCACTTTTCAGCGAGCCAACTTTCTGGGACGGGTCATGTTGTTACATAGCTTCGTCTCGCCAGACCCGTTGATGTTGAAGGAAGATATTCCCTTCCTCAAGTTGTGGATGTTCCGCGCCGCATTGAAGAAGGCGCCGTTACAGATCGCCCGCTACGAAACGGATCTTGGCAATGCCCTTGTGATCGCGTGGCTTGGGCTTGTAGCTATAGGTGGTTTGCTTTTCTTGAAGAATCTGCTCAAGGGGAATAACCGTTTCCCCTTTGCTTTTATTCTGATCACTTTATTTTCTTTTGTGCTTCACATGCGCTATGGCAGAGATGTCTTCTTATATTCCGCCAACTGGACGTATGCCATCACCCTCTTCCTCGCGCTGGCATGGCGGGAACTTTCTGGCAAACGCTGGTTTCAGCTTTCGCTGTTGACATTCGCAGCTCTGTTGATGGTCAATAACTCGAGGTTGATCCTGCTGATGCTTTGGGCATCGTGGATGCACATTCGTTAGTAGATGTACTTTGGCGATTTACTTGGGGAGGTGTACTACAAATTTGACGAACTTCTTTTCCTTGTACCCGATCTCAGGGTTGGGCGGGGTTTCTTTCAAAGTGAGGATGTATGCCGCAGTTGGGTCACTCAGGCAATCGTCTGGGGTGAAGCGGAATTGTTTGAGGACAAGCAAAGTCCGTGCGGGATCGGCGGGGTCGGCAGGGTCGATCCATTGCAAGTCATCTACATATTCTGAGGGATGAAATTTCTGCGTGAGCAGAACATAAATGTAAAGCGAGTAATGCTCTTCGGTAAAGCAGACTAGAGAATCACTTTTTTCGGCGGCATATTCAACAGCGGGGATGATGCCTTCATTGAAAATGGCACTGGTGACCTTGCGGTATTCCTCTCCGTGATAGGCGCGGTTAAAGAAAAGAAAAGCAACTGAAAATGCGATCACGACAACGGGGAGAATTTTTGGCAAGCGCTTGGCGGCGTCGACAAATAGCAATGCGATACAAAACAGAATGGGCGTGAAGACTATGTTGAAGCGCGTCAGATTGACGGGATGAATGACACCGACGACGATGGAAGCGAGCATCCATGCGGCGATGAGCCAGCGTTCGACGCGATTCTCTTGGATGAATTTAAATGGCAGAGTAAGCAGGAAACCGATCAACACCAGAGGGAACGTGCTCTTGTAAAAATACCCGAACGGTTCGACAAAATTCCAAGGGTAGGCATCGGACTGAGTCCATAGAACATTGAACATGATGCCTGCATTCGTTGCCAGCGCCGCGAGCGGATTCTCACCGAAGACAGCAGCCATGGTTTCATAACGCGCTTCAACTGGCAGGCGCGGAATGGTAATGAGACCAAGGTGCATGGTTTCAAGTTTCAGCGTATTGACCGCAACAAAAAACATGATGGGGAATGCAATTAAAACAAAAGCAATCGCGCCGATAACAACTTGCTTGATCGTAATGCGTTTGAGTTTCAGAAGAAGAGGAACGGTAAAGAGCAGAAAGACTGGGACTGCTGCATAAGTAGTCCCATAGGCATATAAGCTTAGTGCGAAGAAAATAGATGAAACGTAGAACCATCCATTTTTTGACTCAGCCAATGTCAGCGCGGTGAAGCCTGCAAGGAACAAAAACGGCATGATATTCGACTCAACCGCCCAGCGCGAGTTGACGATATGCCACGGCGAGACCGCCATGAAGAACATGGCGAGCAGTGCAAATTTATCTCCCATGAGCCGCTTGCCTGCAATGAATATCAACGGCATGGAAAGGATGCCCGCCAACACCATGGGCAGACGCACAGCAAAGGCATTGATGCCTTTCAATGCCACGAACGGCATCAGCAAATAGGCATAGAAAGCGTTCTGTCCGCTGCCCCAGGAAATGAGGTGAACAGGATACGTCAACCCATAACGATCCATGCCGAATTTGTAGAGGTAATAAGCCTCCACTCCAATCGAGGCTTCATCGGGGTTCAAGCCGGGGGGCAGGGCGGCATATTCCCATGTGCGGGCGAAGATGCCAACAACAAAAATGAGCGTAAAAAGTATTGCGACTTGATAGCGGATGAGAAAAGTTTTGAACGTATTCATGCTATAAAAATATACCATTTATGAACTAATTTTGGAGTCGGGCTGTGAAAACTTTCAGCGGGGTGAAAGGATAATTTTTCAAGACCATGCCCAGGTCCAGCAGGAGGCGTTGGTTGTCTCGTCAATTTTTTTGGGTATAATCCTATCATCGCCCTGATAGTTCAATGGATAGAACAAGGCACTCCTAAGGCTTAGATGTAGGTTCGATTCCTACTCAGGGCATAAGAACCTCAAACAAGTGCTAATTTTTTTCTAAGCAAAAGCCCTTGCATTTTTTTGTGTGTAGGTGTATTATCTGTATTGATGATTGCCAGGGTGCCCCCCTCACCCTGGCAATCATCATTTAACCGAGCCGTCATAAATTTACAAATAATCAAGCGCCTCCTTTGTTTAGACAAAAGAGGCGCTTTTGATTCATATCGGGTGGTCTAGACTTTATTTTCCAAACCACATTCGGCTGAGTAAATTATCTTTCTTGATAAATTGATGGAAGAGTGCCGCGCCGAAATGTAAAGCCACAAGCGCCAACACCAGCCAGGAGAGAAGCCCGTGCCCCATGCGCGGGAGATATTCGAAGAAGTTGGAGGGATAAGGCGCAGCGCCGCTGAAGACGGCAGGCAGGTTCGCCATTTGGAAGAGTCCCAGCCCGCTGACAGCCATACCGATCAAGAAGAAGTACAGCAGGAAATGCACGGCTTTGCCGACGAAGTTCAAAAAGGCGTTGCCGGCATCGGCTGGGGCAGGCATTTTGGTGGTGAAGCGCAAGATCAAGCGAATGATCAGCAGTACTGCAATGGCGCCGCCAATATACGTGTGACTTTGAAGCATCATTGGTTTTTGCGGATCAGATGGGTCAATGCCGGGCATTGCAAACTTTCCGACGCCAAGCATCATGATCACAAGCAGAGCCATCAGCCAGTGAATGGCAACGTGAGCAGGGTGGTACCGTTTTGGGGTGGTTTCAGTCATGTGTTTATCTCCTCTTTTGTATTAACTTAACGACTATCCCTTAAATTACTTTCTTACAGTCGAGAGCGGGTGTAAAATGGACAAGTCATATCATCTCCCGTCGTATTTCGACGGGTACCTTTAACCCAACAGGAGATTCCCCCCATGTATCACACTATTATCATCGTTGGCAATGTCGGCAAAGACCCCGAGATGCGCTACACGCCATCTGGGCAGGCTGTGACTTCATTTTCGGTCGCAACCAACCGCCAATACACGTCCGGAAACGGCGAACAGGTTAAGGAAACCATCTGGTTTCGCGTGTCCACCTGGGGCAAGACAGCTGAAATCTGCAACCAGTATGTGAAGAAAGGTTCCAAGGTCTTGGTCGAAGGACGCCTCACCCCTGATAAAGCAACAGGCGGACCGCGCATTTGGAGCAAGCAAGACGGAACAGCCGGTGCCTCCTTTGAAGTCACTGCTTCCACCGTGCGATTCCTTTCAGGGCGCGATGAAGGCGCCAGTGGACCCATTGCAGGCGGCAGTGGCATGGAAATGGCAGAACTCCCGCCAGAAGATGACATTCCGTTCTAATAAATTCACAAGGCCCTAAAGGTTTTAAAAACCTTTAGGGCCTCTCCTAAAAAACATGAACACTCCTCCCATTCCCCCAAAACCAACTGGTCCCGTTCTTGAGCTTCCGGCTGGTGTAGAACCGCAATACGTCAACCTGGCACGCATCGCCCACTCACCATCTGACATTGTGATCGATTTTGCCCATCTACTGCCCGGCGAAACGCGCGCAAGGATCCGCTCGCGTGTGGTCATGACCCCGCTCAGCGCCAAGCTGCTCATGCGGGCGCTCACCGAAAATATTGCACGGTATGAAGCCGCCTATGGCGAGATCAACGTCCCGGTCAACTCGACCCTCGCCGATAATCTCTTCCGTCCGTTCCAACAACCACCCGAACCACCCAAAGAATAGCCATGCACAAGCTTGAATCCATTGCCGATCAGATCCGCAAAAATTTCGATGCCCGTACCGCAGCACGCGATCAGGCGCTTACCCAGGCGCGTCAGTTAACCCGCGCCTGTTCGCTCGCCATCCGTGCGGTACACCGTGATGACATCGAAACCATGCAGGCGCAATTGCTTGAAGCAAAGAGCCTCGCGGATACGTTACGCGGTTCCCTGGTCTCATACCCTGATCTCTTCCACGCGGGATACACACAGGATGCGCTCAAGGAATTTGTGGAAGCGAACGTGACCTGCGCCTTGATCAAAAGCCAGCCGCTTCCGACTCCAGAGGAGCTGGGCGTTGAACCCGCAACCTTTCTCAACGGGTTAGCGGAAGTCGTCGGTGAATTGCGCCGCCGCACGCTCGACATTCTGCGGCATGGATATTCGAGCGAAGCCGAACGCCTGATGGGTGTGATGGATGATATCTATTCCATTCTGGTGACCATGGATTACCCCGACGCCATCACCAACGGATTACGCCGCCAAACCGACCTGGCACGCGGCATTATCGAAAAGACTCGCGGCGACATCACCTTCAGCCTGCGCGGAGGTCATCTTGAAAAAGCTATCGGGCGGCTATTAAGCCAAATGAATGGCGAACAGGCTCCAGGTCCAGAAGGAAGCGAACCGCTGCCCAATATGGATGAGGACGATTAGTCATGGCAGCCAAAGGCGGACGCCGCTATCCATTGGTCATTTTTACTGCAATGATGAGCCGCTGGTGGACAGCGGTTTTTGCGCTGGGGGTGGCGATGCTTGGGCTGGCATGGGCATTGCGAAGCTGGGGGTATGAAGATTGGCGCTGGCTGACCTTTGCCGTCCTTGGAGTGTTTACTGTGATCGGCGGGCTGTTGGTGTTCCTGCTTCGTAAGAGTGCCTATGTGCAACCGTTCACCGATCACTTACGGCTTGTAACCCCTTTCTTGCGTTTGAATATTTCATATAAACGGGTCCGCCGTACCACTACAGCCAATCTCGGTTCGATCTTTCCGCCGAAAAGCATTTCGCAATCTCTGCAAGATATTGTTTCACCGCTTGCCAAAATGACCGCCATTGTGATCGACGTGAGTTCGCTGCCCATGTCTCAGGGCATGCTCAGGTTGTTTCTTTCCCCGCTCTTTTTCAAAGACAAGTCTCCGCATATCATCATCCTCGTGGAAGATTGGATGCGCTTCAGTGCGGAGATGGACAGCCTGCGCCATGGCGGCGAGGTCGCTGCACCTCAACACCGGCGCGATATTTCCATCCTCTCCAAACTACCAAAAAAATGAACATATACTTTGCCTGCTCCATCACTGGCGGGCGTGAACTCGAGTCGTTCTACAAGAGTTTTGTCGCTGCGCTTGAAGCTGATGGGCATATTATTCCCACCTCGCATCTTGCCAAATCTGAGTCCATGCATGGGGAACGAATGCTCACCCCGCGAGATGTGTACGAACGCGATGTGAAATGGATACGGGAATGTGACGTGCTGATCGCCGAAGTGGGCGTGCCTTCGCATGGCGTTGGCTATGAGATCGGGTATGCGTTGAACGCTGGCAAGCCTGTGCTTTGTCTGGCTCATGTGGAGCGCCGTGTTTCGAAAATGATCACCGGCAACCCAAGCCTTGAAATGAGAGTGTATTCCACCTTGGACGAAGCACTTGCCCATGCACGGAGTTTTCTGGCTGCTCGTTAAACTATATGTGTTTCATCATCCTTGATCGGTGACATATGACGATGCCCAAAAAGGATGGCATGGATTAACATCATTTTGGAGACGGTCGCAGACATCTCAACACGAAAATCTGTCTCCTCCTTTGGCGAAAGCTGACGCCGGGTGAACAGCCCGGCGTCAGCATTTTAATGTATTTGTTCTGTAGAATTTACTCGTGGGTGGGGAGAAGAACAATAAAGGTTGAGCCAATCCCCACTTTAGATTCGACCCAAACACGTCCCTGATGACTTTCGACAATGGATTTGACAATCGCCAGCCCCAGCCCGGTACCTTCCACTGCCTGAGGACGGTTTGATGCGCGGAAGAATTTCTCAAAGATGCGGTTCTGCTCATCGGGTGGAATGCCCGGTCCGCTATCTGCCACACGAAAGATGATCTGACTCTCCTGCATATTCATACTCACCTTTATAGAGCCGCCATCGGGCGTGTATTTGATGGCATTCCCCACCAGGTTATCGATCATCTGACGAATACGGATCGGGTTGGCGCGTAACGGTTTCAGGTCTCCGGCAATTTCAGATGTCAGATGGATTCTCTTTTTCTTGATCTGATTATCGAAGACATTCAGCGAATACTCGAGCATGTTATCCAGGTAAACCGCCTCACGGCGGGTATCGAAGCCAGATTCAAGCCGACCCAGATCGAGCAATTCATTTACAAGCCCGGTCATATGATGGACGCTGGCTTGCAGCCGCCCTAAAAATTCATGCTGTGATTCATTTAAAGGACCGGTACGCTCGATCAACTCCATATAACCGAGAACCGAAGTGAGCGGAGAACGCAGGTCATGAGACACCGTATGAACAAAATCATTCTTCAGTCGGTCGATCTCTTTCAAGTAGGAAATATCCTGCATGGTTATGGCGCTGCCGATGCGCGGCAGAGGCGTATATTGCGCATTGTAGACCCGCCCATCATCGAAGTTGATCTCATGATATTTCAGAGCGCCCTTCTGTGCGCGGTCGATCAAAGCACTCAGATCGGCATTGGGAATGACATCCTTCACGAACATCCCCAAGATCGGCGTTCCATTCAGGTTGAAGGTCTCATAGATGGTACGGTTGGCGAGCAGGATGTGATGATACTCATCCAGCACGAGCACGCCATCCTGGATGTTGGAAATGATCGCCTCCAACTTGACCCGTTCTGCTTCCGATATCTTTGCCTTTTGTTCCAGCGACGCCGTGTTGCGCTTCACCTCGCGGCGCAGCCAATCTCCCAGCTTTCGGGCGCGGTTCAGGCTGCGTTCCACTTCCTGCACAATATCGCCTGCTTGCAACGGTTGGTGAAGATATCCGCTGATGCCTGTTTTGATCGCCTGAGCAGCTGTTTGTGGAGAATCTTTTTCTGTATAAAAAATGATCGGCATGGAGGGAAACTTTTCCAGGATCCCTGCAGAAACGGAGAAGGCATCGCCGCCACTTAAATTCTCACCAATAATGATCAATGCTGGAATGGATTGCTGGACCGATTGCTCCAATGCAGATGCATCGTGTACCATCGTCACTTCAAACCCATGCTCACCCAATGCCTTCGCCATTAAATCCAATAGCGGCGATGCATTCATTGCCAGCAGAATAAAGTCCTGTTTTGCCATCAGTGCAATCAAGTTCCTGTTTACTTTTGTTTGGAGATCGTATTTTCAGAAGCGCTTAATAGCCGATCCAACGCTGCTTTCACAGTTTCAAGCGCTTTCTTTTGATCTGGATTCAGGGCACCGGGCATTTCCGTCAACACCAGGTTGAGCGGATACGTCCCAGCCTCCACTTCGGTACGGATGAACTTGCGCAGCGCCTCAAGCGTCTCGTAGCGAGTCTTTTCGCTGGTGCGCGCACCTTCCGCCGCCTGTTCGAGGGCACGGAATAGCCGGGCATTCACCAACGAAATGGATGCATAGTCTGCCATGGCTTCGAGCATGGTCTGAGAGTCGCGCACGAATTCCACGTCTTCTTTTCGCACCACGATCAACAGACCAATCACTTCATTTTTGATCTTGATCGGCACCACACCGGCGGCTTTTCCGAGCCCGGCGATCTTGAACTTATGCAGAGGCGTTCCATTCATGAAGAGGCTTTCGCCTGAAAGCGCCACCAGCGAACTGATGCCATCATCTACCGGCTGGTTCATTTTCTTGGACCAGGCATCGGGCAATCCGCGTTGGGCACGCAACATATATTGGTTGCCCTTTTCTTCACGCAGCATCACCCAGCTCATCTCCGCTTCGCCCAATTGCATGGCGCTTTCGAGGATGCGGTCGAATAAATAACGCTGGTCGCTCACAGACGTGACCGCCTTCGCGATCGAAAGAATGGTGGTCATATCGCGCAGACGGCGTTGTAGGATCTCGTTGGTTGCCTTAAGTTGGCGGTCTAGTTTCTGTCTTTCGCGGGTTTCCTGGGTCTGGCGCAAGGCGCGTTCCACAATGGAAACGACTTCAGCGTCGCGCAGGGGCCAGAACATGACGTCGATCGCCCCGAGGCGAAACGCCTGGATCGCATCATGTTCCTGCCCTTTTTCTGCGATCACAATCACGGGAGATTTGATGTTTTGAGAAGTAAGTGCCGCCAACAGGTCTTTGCCGCTCAAACCAGGCAAATTAATGTTCGCAAGAATCAGGTCGGGCGGAGTCTGAACCGCGAGTTTAATCGCAGAGCCAGCATCGCCTGCCACTGTCACTTTATACCCCAGCGGCTGCAGGGATTGTCGCCCGATCAGATCGGTAATATCTGGGTCGTTATCAACGATGAGAATGCGTTCCCCGGTAGCCATGAAGGTACTCCTTGCGGAAATTCTATCACCTTTTCGATTACAATCTTAAGCATGAATTTTTCGAAATTCAAGATCGCCGTCGTCATTCCTGTATATCGGGCAGAGAACGAGATCAGGTCTGTTCTGTTGGGCATTCCGCGTTTTGTGCGGCACATCATCGTCGTGGATGATGCCTCGCCCGATTCCTGCGCCGATCTCGTATCTGCCGCCGCGAAAAAGGACAAACGCATCATCTTGATCCGCCACGCGAAAAATCAGGGAGTTGGCGGTGCCATGGTATCAGGTTTCAAGCAGGCATTGGCGCTTGGCACTGAAATTGTAATTAAGGTGGATGGCGACGGGCAAATGGACCCGCACTATATTCCGGCGCTCATTACGCCGCTCATCACTGGCGAAGCGGACTATGCCAAAGGCAACCGTTTTCGAGATTTTGACGCATTGCGCCAGATGCCGATCGTGCGGCGCATTGGCAACCTCGGCTTGAGTTTTCTAACCAAAGCGGCTACTGGGTATTGGAACATCTTTGACCCCACCAATGGCTACTTTGCAATTCGAGCCGAGATGCTGGCGCAACTTCCGCTCGACCATATTGATAAAAGCTACTATTTCGAAACCTCCATGCTTTCGCGCCTTTATCTGCGCGATGCCTTCGTACAAGATGTGACCATCCCTGCACGTTATGGCAATGAAGTTTCGAGCCTTTCGATCAAGCGTGTGCTTTTTGAATTTCCATACAAGCTCACGCGCACTCTCATCAAACGCATTATCCTCAAATATTTCATCTTCGATTTTTCGATGATGTCTGTTTATTTATTAACAGGCATTCCACTTTTGCTTTTTGGTTTGATCTTTGGCATCACCAAATGGATCCAGTACGCCGAGTTGGGCATTGCTGCGCCCACCGGCACAGTCATCTTGCCGACTCTTTCTGTGATCCTCGCGATTCAAATTTTGCTTTCCGCCATCGAGATCGACCTCAACGCCACGCCCCGAAAAGCCATCAGCAAAGCGCTGGTGTAATATGGAATCTCAAGC
>JAFLCF010000349.1 GCA_017303735.1 Anaerolineae bacterium | reverse complement strand
CGGTCATCCAGTTCATGTTCTGGGAGCCGTTGAACGGCAATAGTGTAACGAGCTGCATCACCAAGGCACGCGAGAACGCCCGCAGTGTGCGCGAGCAGATCAGCAGTGAAATGTGGGAAGCCATCAACCGTCTCTATCATCTCACCCGCAACCCCGAACGCGCCAAAGAGGGCAACCCCATTGAGTTCTTCAAAGTCATCCGCGACCGCGCCCAATCTTATCAAGGCGTTATCTCGGCAACCATGACGCATAGCGAACCCTATCAATTTATTCAGTTGGGTCTGCACCTCGAACGCGCCGATAAAACCGTCCGCATTCTGGATGCAAAATACCTGCATCTCAATCGATCATCGCAAAGCGCAATGGAATCCTCCTTGCAATTGATGGCGCTTCTGCGTTCCTGTAGTGCCTTCGAGCCCTATCGTCGCACCGCCAGTGGCGAACTAGACGTGGAAAATGTGGCAGAATATCTTTTGCTCAACCATGAATTTCCACGGGCGGTCTTCTTCTGTATTCATCGCTGCTTGCAAACTTTGGATGTAATCGGCGAAGACCCCATCAGCACTGTCAAAAGTGATTCGCCGCGCCGTTTGTTGGGCAGGCTAAAAGCCGACCTCGAGTATCTGGACATTCACGAAGTCCTCGGTGAAAATATGGACCCATTCCTTGCCCGCCTGCTGTTGCGCTTGAACTCCGTTGGGGATGAAATTTCCCGCACCTACTTCAATACCAGCATCATCCTGCCCGATGAACGCCCGCGTCAACAGCAGCAACAGCAACAATAAACTCAACTCATGCGATTAAGAATCGAACACACCACCACATTCACCTACGATCATCCGATCAGTGAGGCGTATACCGAAATGCGCCTCAAGCCTCTCGATGCCGACGGTCAACACTGCGTCTCGTTCCAATTGACCACCGAGCCGAAAGATATCGTCCTGCGCTACACCGATCATTTTGGAAATGACGTCCGCCATTTTGATGTGATCCAACCGCATCAAAAATTGATGGCATCTGCCATTAGTGAAGTCATCACGCCAGATGTCTACCAGTCGGGCTCTTCCAACCTTTCTCCTTTGGATGAGTTCAATTATCTTTCCCCCACACATTACGCGCCTCATTCCCCAGACCTGGGCTTGTTCGCTGCTTCGCTCAAAGTTTCAGACTCCGCCTTGGAAAATTCGCTCAAAGTGATGCACTCCCTGTTTACAACGCTCACCTATGAAAAAGGCGCCACAGACGTCAACACCACGGCAGATAAAGCTTTATCTTTGGGTCGCGGAGTTTGTCAGGATTTTTCACACATCATGCTCGCCGTCTGCCGTTTGCAAGGCATCCCCGCCCGCTATGTGAGCGGGTACTTATACAACAACGGTCACACCGCCGCATCGCACGCCTGGGTTGATGTCCTAACCTCAGAACGGGGCTGGGTTTCTCTCGACCCCACGCATGACCGCGAACAAACCGAACAATATGTGCGTGTTGCCGTTGGGCGCGATTATGCAGATGTCCCTCCCACGCGCGGCATTTTCAAAGGCAATTCCAAAGAGCAAATGGACGTAACCGTTTCTGTGAAATCTTTCTAGCCCTCAAAGAATTCTAAAAAATCAGTGTTCGACCGTGCTTTCCGTGTAATCCGTGTCCAAAGTTTTTTTTATCCGTTATTCACATTAAAAATCCATCTTCTTAAAATACGGAATCATCGCATCGGATATCTTGCCGATCAACTTCCACGGCAATTGTCTTCTCTTCGGCAAATGCTTGGTGTACACCGCATTGTACTCCGTCACCGACTCGCCCCCGCGCACTTTCTTGAACTTGCCCACCCCGCCGCTGGCATGCACGAGTAGCCCGCGCTTAACGCCTTCTTGCAATGTGACCAGGGTCAATAAGCGGTACAAGCCTTCATCCAAGGGAAGCGTTGTGTCATAGCCGAACAAAGGCTGGGTCATGGCTCCATTGCGGACGAAGAATCCCATAATGGCGTTCAACCTGCCATCTTTCTTCAAGCCATACATGGTTAACACATCCTGCTCGCGGGCAAGTTTCAGAAATTCAAAAGTAAACTGTGGGTTGTAATACGAATACTTTTCAAGATACAACAAGTTATACAACTCCACGGCGCGGTGAAGTTCATCATCCGATAGATCCTTGCCGCTCACCACCTCATAGCCCGCCTTCTTCAACACCCGCACATCTTCCTTGCATTGGCGGGTCTTCAACGCTGCGACCGGGTCCATGTACCAAACTTGTCGGCTAAGAACCAGATCATAGCCCAGCCCAGCTAATGTTTGATAAATATGTGGATTCTTCTTCTGGTCCACCGAACGGAAGACGATGACACGATCTGGAAACCACTTGATCAACGCCTCACTCACCGCCGATAACTGGTCGCTGTCTACTGACGGATATAGATTCGTCGACAGCAAATAGTTGTTCACGAAAACGACTTTATCCAACTCGGTATACTTGAAGAATGCCGAGACGGGAATCATCAGCGCCTTGACCGCAATTTCAACAAGCTTATTATTGAGGTGCTTCACCTCTTCCAGCCCGCCATACGAAACGTAATGACTGTATGGAGAAACCGTATACGTATTCTGCGGGTGAAAATCGGTAACAGTGATAGGTATGATCGTCTCGCCAACTTTGACCGCCATCAGCTGCGTGTTATGCACATTGCGAATGTACTTCTGCGGGTCATCGCTCATCATGGGGACGAGATACTGGCGTGCATACTCCCCATCGTCTGTGAATGGAAAAGGCAGGGATTGAATATTCTCGCGAGTGAAGAGTTCTGCTATGGGCATTTCAAGTCAATACTCATCTGGATCAATATGCCGCTCGGCACTGTGAGTTCTTCGTAACTTTGTAACCAGATCCGAACTTTGTTTTCCTCATATTGGTAGGCGCGTGCTGTCCAAAACCAGGTTTCATCCAATAGGTCAGGTTTCTGGCACTTCCACTCTGCTACGGGAATATCAACTCCCAAACCAAACACTGGGTTGAAAGGCTCAAGCGCTGAAAATGAAAATTTTCCCTCTGCGTCAGTCACAGTCGAAGCGTATGGGTCTGCGCTCTCAAGGACAACCAAGTCAATGGGTGCATTCGCAAGCGGTTCTCCCCACGAAAGCTTCCCTTCAATATAAACTTTGGACGTGTCAAGCGGAATGGATGTTGGAGTGGATTCGGGCAAAGGGGTTGCTGGCTGAAGCCCAAGATTGCAAGCGAGTATCAAAAGGCTCATAATACCAATCACAG
>JAFLCF010000348.1 GCA_017303735.1 Anaerolineae bacterium | reverse complement strand
CTCCTCATCAGCTTTTTTAGTCAGGTATTATTCTATTTTATGTTGTCTTTTGCTTAATTTCAATCGGTTTGGCTGTCATATGACAAAACAGGCGAAATGGATGAATTCCATCCTCTTCCTGATGTTGCCTGAAGCAATAACTGCCACTCAACCCATTACTCCACTTAATAAAATAGCTCTAATTGACAACCCAACACGCACAGCGATAGAATCCCTGCCTTATGAGCCAAGCCTTCAACCCGCCCTTTTATCTAAAGAACGCCTTTGTCCAAACCCTGCTTGCCAGCAACAAGCTCGGCACCAAACGCAACAACCCCATGCTCAACGCCGCCCGCGAAGTGCTGCTCAAGCCCATCCCAAATGTCACCTTGCAAGGCTTCCACTCGCCGCACCCGCAGGCAAAAGGCATGGTCATGCTCCTGCACGGCTGGGAGGGCAGTGCCAACTCCGCCTATGTTCTGCGCACCGGAAAATTTCTCTACGAACAAGGCTACTCCGTCTTTCGACTCAACTACCGCGACCACGGCGACACACATCACCTCAACACCGGTCTGTTCTACGCCATCTTATTGGATGAAGTCTTCGCCTCCGTCCAAGCCGTGGCAGGGTATGAAACCCACAAGCCTTTCTTCCTCCTCGGCTTTTCCATGGGCGGCAATTTCGCCTTGCGGGTCGCACGCAAATGCGCGGAACAACCCATCCCCAACCTCAAACACATCTTTAGCGTCAGCCCTCTGCTCGACCCCGAAAAGTCCACGCTGGCTATCGATCAACACCCCATGCTGCAAAAATACTTCCGTAAGGGCTGGTCTCGCTCCCTGCTAAAGAAGCAAAGCCTCTACCCGCATCTTTATAATTTTGACGAAGGCTTTAAGTTCAACGACCTCATGGCAATGACCGAATGGATGCTCCAACACTACAGCGAGTTCCCGGTCATGCGCGACTACTTCCGTCAATACACCCTGCTCGGCGATGCCCTCACTCCAATCAACGTACCCACCACCATCATCACCGCCCAAGACGACCCCGTCATCCCCATTGCAGACTTCTACGACCTCAAGCTCAGTCCCACCACCGAGCTCATCATCCACCCGCACGGCGGTCACAACGGCTTCTTCGAAACCTTCTCTGGCAGGCTGTGGTATCTAAAAAAGATACTGTCACTCCTTGAAGAATGAAAGATATTAGGAAATCTCAATTCAAGAGCTATCTTGATGAGGTGTATACTCTGATGCTATATCGTTGTGAAAGGCTGCTGAAATGGACGATCAAGAAAAAAATCAGGCACAATTGATCGACGAATTGCAAGCTCTCCGAAAGATTATTACATTACAGACCAATACAGCCCTGACGCAAACTCTCTACTCTCAATTGGTGGCTACCGCAATGGATGCCATCGTTTTAATTGATAATCAGCAACACATTTTAGATTTCAACGCAGCCGCAGAAACGATGTTTGGTTATAAATTTGCCGAGGTCGCAGGGCAACCACTCACCACCCTCATGCCCGAGCGTTTCCGAGAAAAGCACCCCCCACACATTCAACAATTTCGCGAAACCGGGGTAAGCTCCAGAACCATGCAGTCTTTGGGGGCCATCACTGGATTACGTTCCAATGGACAGGAATTTCCGCTTGAAATTTCCATAGCCCATATTCATTTTGAGCAGGAAGATTATTACGCCGCTATTATCAGAGATATCAGTGAACGTATCAGCCTTGAGAACCTGATCCTTCGTCAATATGACTCATTAAACACTTTGCATCTGATTACTCTCGACCTTCTAAATCGTCGTGACATCAAAGACCTTCTTCAGTTTATTGTTGACCAAGCGGTCAAGCTATTGGAAGTAAATTATTGTGAGATCCTGCTGCCAGATGGCGATGAACTGGTTGCCAAAGCTTATACACGCAACAACCCTTTCCTGTTGGGCAATCGCTTTGGGCGCGATGCAGGGGCGCTCAGTTGGCAGGCTTTTGATTCAGGGAGACCAGCCATCGTGGAAGATTATTCCACTTGGGAACATCGTAATCGCATCTACGATGGAGAAGCATTTCATGCAGCAGCTGTCATCCCGATTCTAATTGCTGAAAAATGTATCGGTGTCTTGGGATTAACCCGCAATAAGCCCGGTTATAAATTTAATGAAGAGCAAATCCTCACTGCTACGCGGCTGGCAGCAAGTATCGCCTTGGCAATGGAAAACTCACGGCTCTACCTTGAAGTTAATCGTCTAGCAACGATTGATGAGTTAACCGGAACTCATAACCGCCGAAGCGTCCTTATGATTGGAGAACGTGAATACCAACGTTGCCTCCGCTTTGACCGTCCCTTTTGTGTGGCTCTGTTGGATGTCGATCACTTTAAGCATGTCAACGATACCTGGGGGCATTCAACCGGTGACTTGGTCTTACGTAGTATTTCTCAAGAAGTCATCAAGCAAATCCGCAGGACAGATACCTTGGGGCGCTATATTGAACAAGATGAAGGTACCGAAAATGTGATGGGTCGCTTTGGCGGAGAAGAATTTGTGATCCTCTTTCCTGAAACCCCATTAGAAGGAGCAATGATCGTGGCAAACCGTATCAATGCAGCCATTCAAAACATGTTTCTTACAGCAGAAGATTCAACCAATTTTCGAGTCACTGCCAGTTTGGGCATTGCCTTGCTAAACCCCAAGACCGATTCCCTTTTAGATTTGATCAATCATGCCGATCAAGCACTTTATCAGGCAAAAGAAACAGGGCGTAATCGGGTATGCGTTTATACAAACGTCCCCTAAAACAAATAACGATTTTTGACATAGCCGAAAAGAAACCTCTATCCCCCAATTAGGCGATTTGCCAACTCGCCAGCTTGAATATAATGGAGCCGACTATTTCTCAGGAGTTCATTATGTTCTTTGGCAAAAAAGACAAACCCGCCTCACCCAAACGCCCCGTCCGCATCACCATCCTCACCGATGAATACATCATCGACGCCCTCGACGACCCAGAGCTTTCCGTCCTTCAAGCCGTCTACGACTCCGAAATAGGCGACGCTTCAGGCGGTGTCATCATTTTGAAAGATGCCACCCTGCGTTCACTGCGCCAGCCCAATGCACCGGCTCGCAGCTTTCCCGAATGGCGTCTACCTTCGCTGGTAAGCATCATCGCCATCCTTTCCGATGACCCTGCCGCCCAGGAACTGATCCGTGAAGGCTGGGAAGATTACGAGACCCCCTTCAAGGCATTTATCTATGCCGGTGCCTATACCATCGAAGGCACCATC
>JAFLCF010000347.1 GCA_017303735.1 Anaerolineae bacterium | reverse complement strand
ATCCTGTGCTGAAATATCCCAGCCCGCGCCCGCAGACGTATCATCCGCGTGATGACCGGGCACGCCGCAAAATTCTTCGTAGTCGATCAACTCTTTGATATCGGCATTTGGTCCGCAGACACGGCAGTTGGGATTCTTCTTGAGTTTGACAAAGTCAAAGGTCATATCGAGCGCATTGTAGAGCAGCAACTTGCCAATGAGCGGTTCACCAATGCCAAGCAAGACCTTTAACGCTTCGGTGGCTTGCAGGGTGCCAATGGTGCCGGGGAGAATGCCAAGCACACCACCTTCCGCGCACGAAGGGACCAAGCCCGGAGGAGGCGGTTCGGGGAAGAGACAGCGATAGCATGGACCTTCCTTGGCGTGGAAGACACTTACCTGCCCATCGAAGCGGAAGATGGAGCCGTAGATATTCGGCTTACCCAACATCACACTAACATCGTTGGTGAGATAACGAGTTGGGAAGTTATCGGTGCCATCAATGATGACATCGTAATCCTTCGCAATGCGCATTGCATTCTCGGAAGTGTACGGCTCGTTGTAGATATCCACTTGAATATCAGGGTTGAGATCTTGCAAGCGTTCTTTGGCACTTTCCACTTTTAACTTTCCAACTGTGGATGTGCCATGAATCACCTGACGTTGCAAGTTGGACGAATCGACAATGTCATAATCCACCAAGCCAATGCGACCAATGCCCGCTGCCGCAAGATAGAGTGCCACCGGTGAGCCAAGTCCGCCCGTGCCAATGATCAGCGCGGATGAGTTCTTAAGTTTGATCTGCCCTTGCAAGCCCACTTCGGGCATGAGCAGGTGACGTGAGTAACGCAAAATTTGGTCGTGTGAAAGTTCTTCGATCATAGTGTCTCCTCGTCATTGCGAGCCGCGGATTTGTTTTTAGCGGCGAAAACCATCGCCCTCGCAATGACAGATGTCGTTATCCACCCGCAATCGACGGAATGAGCATCACTTTATCGCCGTCTTTGATGGGCGTATCAACACCCTGCAAGTCTTTGATGTTGTGTTCACCTACGAACAAATTCACGAACGGACGCAGCTCACCGCCTTCGTTGAACAAGTGCGGTTTGATGGCAGGATACTGGGTCGTAAGGTCTGCCAAAGCTTCAGAAATCTTTGCGCCGTTCACAGTCACTTCACTTTTGCCACCCGTATAGGTGCGCAATGGGGTTGGGATTCTCAATGTGGTCATGGATTCTAGTTTCTTTCTCGTTTTGATATTTTTTATTTAATCGTCATTGCTTCGCCGCTGCTCTTGCCTTTTGCGGCGAAGCAATCTTATGTTTACAGTTAGATTGCTTCGGGCAAAGATCAAAAACGCCCTCGCAATAACGGAAAATGTTTATATAAACAATTGTACATCCGCATCCGCAGCATACTCAAGGAAAGTTGCCGCGCCGCCAAGTTCTGCTTGAGGAATAAAATCTTCCTTTTTGAAGCCGAAGACATCCATCGTCATCTGGCAGCCGATCAGGCGCACATCTAGCTCTACTGCTGTATCACGCAATTCCTCGATCGAAGCGACACCTTTGTTTTCAAAGGTCTGCTTCATCAACGTAGTTGCCAAGGCATTGAAACCTGGCACATTGGTCATCAACAATTGCGGAATGGGCCAGTTGATATTCTGAAAACCTTCAGGACCAAAAGGCATTTTCATCGGCATGGCAGGGTTGCCCACTGGCGTCACCTCGGCAGATAACTTCGGCTTCAAGAGTGTGAGACCATAGAACGTGAAGAAGATTCCCACTTCCCAGCCCATTGCAGCGGCGGCAGTGGATAAAATGAACGGCGGGTACGCCCAGTCAAGCGTTCCCTTGCTGGCGATCAGCGCAAGTCTCTTTGGGGCATTCGGGTTTGATTTTGTCATCTCGTTACCCTACGCTTTCTTCAAAAAGAAAATGAACTTGCCGCCATCTTCAGTGGAAAGCAATAATTCATTCCCGGTCTGGCGGCTCCATGCCGCAATATCTGGCGGTGAGCCTGCATCGGTAGCGATCATTTTCAAAACCTGTCCAGATTCCAATCCATCAATCGCCTTCTTTGTTTTCACAATTGGCATCGGGCATAATAAGCCCGTGCAATCTAAAACTTGATCTTCCTTAATGATATCCATGTTAAATCTCTCCTCTATTTGATTTCGATTTCTTCTTCATCGTACTTCGAGCGGTCTTCTTGCAAACGCCATGAACGATGACTCACCGTCTCCCCTTGGTCAACACGAGAAATAATGTAAGAGAAAAACGGCTGCGCCCATTCACGGTCATATTCTGATGGCACGTTCGGGCAATCAGGGTGTGAATGGAAGACACCGATCAAGTCCACGCCCATTTCCATTGCTTTCATTTCTGCTTTCAAATAATCTTCTGGCGTAAGCAAGAAACGATTATGCCGTGCCTCTTCTTCGCGCGCATTATCCAATGGCAGCACTTCGTTCACAGTACCATCCGCACCGAGCAAAAAACCAGCCCCCTCTCCAGGGTATGCTGCTTCGATGTGTTGATTAATTCTTTCGATCAATTCATTCGTTATTTTCAAACTCATTAGTTATGCTCGCTCCCAAAGTGTTTTATCGCTCAAATATTTATAGCCCGCATCCGGGAAGACCGTCACCACCACGCCATCATCCAATTCACTTGCAACTTGAAGCGCAGCCACAGCCGCCGCTGCGGATGAAATTCCCACGAACAGACCTTCTTCACGCGCAAGCCGAATCACCATCTCATGCGCCGCCTCTGTCTTAACCTCAAGCGGAGTGCCCGCGAGAGACTCATCATAAATCCCAGGCTTGATCGCACTAGGCATATGCTTTAGTCCTTCCAATCCATGGAAAGGTGCATCCGGTTGAAAAGCAAGCGTTTTGACATGCGGCAATTGGCCGTTCAAATAACGACTTGTGCCAGTGAATGTACCCGAGGTGCCAAGCCCGGTAATGAAATGAGTGATCTGTCCATTCGTTTGGCGCACGATCTCAGGTCCGGTGCTGACGTAATGAGCCTGCCAATTGGCTTCGTTATCGTACTGGTTGGCATACCAATATTTTTCAGGGAATTCCGCCACCAACTCACGCGCTTTGACGATTGCCCCATCTGAGCCTTCTAGCGGGTCGGTCAAGACCAATTCCGCGCCCAAGGCTTTGAGAATGGAAATCCGCTCGGCGCTGGCGCTGGCAGGCACCGCCAAAGTGACGGGAATTCCCAACGCTGCACCAAATGTGGCATAGGAAATACCCATATTGCCAGAGGTTGAATCCAGCAGGCGTTTGCCCCCGCTCAAATTTCCATTGAGGATGGCGTTCTGAATGATGTTCAACGCAGGGCGATCTTTGACCGAGCCGCCG
>JAFLCF010000346.1 GCA_017303735.1 Anaerolineae bacterium | reverse complement strand
CCCATTCTTCACGCAGAACCTGACGCAACAACCAACGGTTGCCTGTGGCAGGCACATCGTTCAAATCCATGTACGCGCTCATGAAGGTTGCCACGCCCGCGTCTGCGGCGGCTTTGAAAGGCGGCAAGACAATGTTGCGAAGTTGCGATTCAGAAAGATAGACGGGGTCATAATCGCGTCCGCCGTCTGAATAACCATACCCAGCAAAATGTTTGGCACACGCCAACACGCGTTCCGAGTCAGAGAGGTCATCACCTTGGAATCCGCGCACCTGTGCAACTGCCATCGCCGAACCCAAATATGGGTCTTCGCCTGCGCCTTCGACAATGCGTCCCCAGCGCGGGTCACGACAGATATCGAGCATAGGACCAAACGTCCAATGCAGACCCGCCGCGCGCGCTTCCTTCGCTGCGATGGTCTGAGTCTTCTCTGGCACGTTCGGGTCCCACGAAGCCGCCATCGCCAACGGCACAGGGAAGATGGTGCGGTAACCGTGGATCACATCCAACGCGAACAACAGCGGAATGCCCGACGGGCTTTCTTCGATGGCGATCTTTTGCAACTCGTTGAACTTCTTTGTTTCATTCAGCCACAAGACAGAACCCGCCCCGCCTCTGCGGATTTGGTCTTCGGCGGCAGGTCCGGGAGAAAATGACGCGCCGCCCACTTGATTGAGCTGCCCGACCTTTTCTTCGAGACTCATCTTCTTGAGAAGCGCCTCAACCTTCGCCGATACCTGTTTCTGTTTTTCTGAATCTTTTGCCTTGCTCATGGTTTTTTTCTCCTTGGTTGGTAGAGATTAGTAATTGGTAATTAGTAATTAGTGTTTTGCATTCTTCATTCTGCATTCATCATTCTTCATTTAGTAGAAACTGCCAAATACACGCCCAGCAGCCCCGCGTACACGCCTAGCAAAATGAGCGGGATGGTTTCGAGTGAGACCTGTTTGGCGACAACACCCATCAAGCCAGGGATGACAGCCGTGCCCAAGCCTGTGGCGGTCATTTGCATTCCGATGGTGTTGGCGGCGAAATGCTCCCCCACTCGCTTGCTCGTGCCCGACATCATGGCAGGGAAAATCGGCGCGATGGAAAAGCCGATGATCGCCACCGCCAGCAAGTTCACCACCGCAGACGGATTCCACACCAACAGCAACGCTCCCGTCAACGCGCCGATCAAACCGCCGATGACCAACTTATTTGTCCCAATTCGATTCGCAAACAAGCCCGCGACGATTCGTCCCACTGTGAAGGTCGCCCAATAACTACCCGCCCAAAAGCCCGCCAAGGTTGGGTCAATGCCGCGAGACTCGGTCAGCAAGGTATAAATCCATGTGCCGAGTGCGCCTTCCGCGCCAACGTAGAGGAAGAAGAGCAATGCGCTCATCCACACACGCGGCTGACGCATGGTTTCGCTCATCGGCGTTTTGTAATCGGTGAGTTTCTTCGGTTCGTCATGTGCGGCGGGAGTGCCGTTGTCGCTCCACATGGGCAGGGTCAACACAAAGCAAGCCGCCAAAAAGAGTTGGAAGCCGCCGACAATGCGGTAGCCTGTGTGCCAGGTTTCCGTCGCGCCCAAGCCGAGGGTCATGATGATCGGTCCCAACGTAATGCCCACGCCCCAACTGGCATGAAGCCACTGCATAAGTCCCTCGCTGAAATGCGCGGCGACATAGGTATTCAGACCCGCGTCAATCGCACCCGCACCAAACCCAGCGACCACGCCCAGCAGCACCATCATCCACCAAGCAGGGACGAAGGTGTAACCGAACAAGGCAATGCCCGTCAGCCCACAACTGATCGCCAGTACCTTGCCCACACCGAGGCGCGTCACGATCGGTCCGCTGAAAAAACTGGAGGTCATGTAACCGATCACCAGCGCGGTTAGGAACATACCGAGTGCGTCCAACGGCACGGAAAATCCGCTGCGGATGGAGGGCCACGCTACGCCCAATAGACCATCGGGCATGCCAAGCCCAATAAATGCAACAAACGCCAAAATGACCAAACCAATCTTCGGGTAGTTCTTTACTTTTGTTAGAAAGCTCATGAAGTTTGAAATCCTTTTCTTTTTTGCAATCGTTTGCAAATGGATATAAAAAAATTTACGCCGACTTGCGAACCACCAACTCTACTGAGGTGGTGACATGGCTCACTTCGCCTGTTTTGATATAGCGAATCAAATTCTGCGCCAGCAACTGCCCCGCCAGCGGCACATTCTGCCGAATGGTGGTCAGCGGCAGGTTGTTATACAACGCAATGGACACATCGTCATACCCCACCACCGCCACATCTTCAGGGACTCGCCGTCCGCTTTCGAGAATCACTTTGATGGCGGCAATTGCCATCAAATCGCTGTTCACAAAGACCGCGTCCAGATCGGGCGATTGCTTGAGCAAACGTTGCATCGCGTCCAACCCAGAGGCGTAGGAATAATCTCCATACACTACGTGTTTTGCGATCACCTTTTGCCCAGCTGAACGCAACGCATTTTCATATCCTTGATAACGATGATGAACTGTCAGATCATTGGAAAGCCCGCCAAGAAAGGCGATGCGCTGCCTGCCAAGTTGAATCAAATGTTGGGTTGCGAGCATTCCACCGGTGATGTTATCCCCGGTCACAGAGCAGTAATTAAAACCCTCCATGGGCACACCCCACGCAATGAACGGCGCACCCAACTCGATCATTTTTTCAATCATGGCTTGGTTGGTATACGGTGTCACCACAATAAACCCATCCACACGCCCGCTACTGAAATATGAATTGATACTTTTCGAATCATTTGAATCGATATTCGCGATGAGAAGGTCATATCCTAAAGAACGCAACTCATTCCCAATTCCGCCCAAAATCTCGAACCCAAACAGACTTTCAGGAGAGAAGAATTTCTTTTCCAACCCTGGGGTAACGATGGCAATTGTGTGGCTCTGCCGCACTCGCAGATTTCGGGCAGAGACATTAATGCTAACATTGTGCTTTTTGGCAAGCGCCTGAATACGGTCTTTTGTTTTTTGATTTAGGAGGGGGCTGTCATTTAAAGCGCGAGAAACTGTCGACTTGGATACTTTCGCCAAGCGCGCAATATCATCAAGGGTTTGAATGCTTTTTTTACTCATTTTTTGCAATCGATTGCATTATAAACAACCAACAACCAATGGTCAAGAAAGCAAATAGCCGTTTTGCCGGATCACAAACACTGTCGGGGAATACGATGATAATCAAGCCAACGAAACGCGCCTCAAACCTGACCTGAACCTGCTCCCCACCATTGGGCTTGTCGCTTTCGCTGTGAGAGTCTCCGATGATCTCAATGCTATATCCATAAAAGATACCTCTTGCAGTTACAATACAGAACCAAAACCGCCCG